>NZ_MUGR01000034.1:0-316578 GCF_002217195.1 Flavobacterium aquidurense
ATAATAAAATCCCCGATTACGAATGTAATCGGGGATTTTATTATTCAAAAAAAAAGTAAGCTTAATTCTTATTCTTAGCTTCAATCCATTTTGCCATGTATTTGGTACTTTTTAAGGTGTGATGCTGCAATAAACTCCCCATAAAATTATGCAGTCTATGACTCTCGGAATCATTCAAAAGCGAATTAATCGTTGTCACCAAAGCCGTTGAATACTTACTTAACTGATAACACTCGTTTACAATCGCAACTCCATTTTTCTGAGCTTGTTTCCACAAATTTTCATCATGATACAATTCGACTGCTTTTTTTGCAAACAACTCGACATCATCTGTAATAAAACCATTCCAGGATAAATTGGCATGCATTGCTTCAGAACCAATTGTTGTAGTAACACTTGGCGTTCCGCATTGCATCGCTTCCAACAACTTACCTTTGAGACCGGCACCAAAGCGAATTGGAGCCAGAACAACGCGTGATTTTTTAACCACTTCATTTGCATTTTCAGCTCTTCCCATAATAAAAAAACCATTTTTAGGCTGATGCAGCTGCAAAACTTTCTGCGAAGGATAAGCGCCATAAACTTCTAAAACCGCTTCCGGAAATTGCTTTTTTATCAAAGGCCAAATCGTTTCTTTCAGATACTGAACCGTATTCCAATTGGGTTCATGTAAAAAATTCCCAATGAAAACGAAATTTTTCCGTTCTTCAAACAAAGGCAATTTCAACAAATCCAATTCAGCCATTTCATATACCAGAAATGGCAAATAATACAACAAATCGGAATCTATCTTAAAAACATCCTTTAAAATTTTCATTTCAAATTCAGAAATAATAAAAGACAAATCGCATCTCAGAATACTGGCAATTTCCCGTTTCGCTACTTCTTCAGACAACAAATCATAAAGCTCAAAAGTCCTGTTTTCCTTAAAAGCTTTTTGCCTTGCCGTTCTTAAACAATGCAGATCTTCAGTATCCAATAACCGAATCGCTTTTGGACAATTTTCAGAAACGCGCCAGCCAAATTGCTCTTCGATCATAAAACGGTCAAACAAAACAACGTCCGGATTTAACGTTATGATAAAATCATCAAAACTCGAATTATTCAGTTCAATAGATTTTTTCGTAACACCAAACTCTGATAAATCAACCATAAAATCACTGTCTAAAGCCGGACTGGCAAATGTAATTTCGAATCCATTTTGCTTAAAAATAGAAATCAATTGCATCATTCTTCCTCCCGCAGCAGACGAATTTGGTTCAGGCCAGACAAAGCCAATGATTAAAAGTTTTTTTACCTGATTCATTATAAAATATTTGAGGCTACAAAATAATGCTTTTTTGAGCGCAATCATGCGATATTTCGTGATTTTTAGTAATAAAAAACACTAATTTTGCAAGATCTAAAATGCCGGGAAATTATGTTAGGATTAAAATTAGCCACAGACCCTCGTTGGGTAAATATAGTAGAATCGAATATCGAAGAAATTTTGACAGATCACGCATGGTGTGAACAAAAAGCTGCTTCGAATGCCATAAGCTTAGTTACTTACAATTCTGAATTAGAGGAATTAGTAACTGAAATGCTTGTGATTGCCAGAGAAGAATTAGAGCATTTACAGATGGTACATGACATTATCAAAAAAAGAGGTTTGACCTTGGGTCGTGAAAGAAAAGATCATTATGTAAATGAACTTTTTAAATTCATGAAAAAAGACGGAAGCCGAAAAGACGCTCTTTGCGATCGTTTATTATTCTCAGCAATGATCGAAGCCAGAAGCTGTGAGCGTTTTAAAGTACTTTCAGAAAATATAAAAGACGAAGAATTAGCTAAATTCTATCGCGATTTAATGATTTCTGAAGCAGGCCATTATACCACTTTTCTAGGATTTGCAAGAAAATATACAGACAACATAGATATTGATAAACGCTGGAAAGAATGGATTGAATATGAAGGCTCTATTATTACCAACTACGGAAAAAGCGAAACCGTTCACGGATAATAGATTCTTTTAATTCTACTTACATTTTACCTATAAATACCACAATTTGTTATGTCAGCAAATAAAACGAAGTCTATTTTATTAAAAACGGCTAAATACCTGGGAATTACTTTTGTTGTAATTATTGGATTATTATTCTTAACTCCTATTATTTTTGCTGACAAAATCAAGGAGCAAATTAAAAAAACGGCAAACGAAAAACTAAGCGCAGAATTGAATTATTCTGATGTTTCTGTTTCCTTTTTTCAGCATTTCCCTTCCCTGACCCTAACTTTAAGTGATCTAAGCCTTAACGGATCAGCTCCGTATAAAAGCGAAAAATTCATCACGGCAAAAGAGGTTTCTTTTGGTATAGATGTAGCCAGTCTGGTATTTAGCAAAGAGGTAAAAATTGACCAGATTTATTTATCGGATTCATTTATTAATGTAAAAGTAAATGCAAAAGGCGAAGCAAATTACAACGTTTACAAATCGTCAGCAACAGAAACAGATACTAAAGACAGTACTGATGCAGACGCATCGCTAAAACTGGAAAAAATCGAAATCCTAAACAGTAAAATAATTTATGACGACTTATCTACCAAAGTTCATTTTGATGCTTTTGGATTCAATTATTTAGGAAAAGGAGATTTAACCAAAGCTGTGTTTGATTTATACTCAAAAGCTAAAATCGAGAAACTAAATATCGTTTATGAAGGTGAACCGTATTTAATGAACAAAAAAATTGATGCTGACTTAATTACCAAAGTAAATGTAAATTCGCTATCGTTCTATTTTCAACAAAACAACCTTAAAATCAATCAGCTTTTGGTAGATTTTAAAGGAAAATTTGACTTTTTGAAAGACGGTTACAACATGGATTTTGTCATTAAATCAGATAATAGCAAATTGTATGATGTCTTTACCGCTTTTCCTCCAAAATACATTACCTGGCTTTCTAAAACCGAATTAAAAGGAAACACCAATCTTCTTTTAACATTAAAAGGAAATTATATTGCTTCTAAAAATATTGCACCGGATCTAAATCTGGATGTAAAAATAGACAGCGGATTTGTAAATTATAACAAAAGTGCTTTTCCGGTTTCTAACTTAAATTTAGAAATCAAAACAAAGGTTCCGTCTTTAAATCCGGATCTTGTTATTGTAGATGCAAAAAATTTGTCTTTAAATATCAACCAGGATTACTTAAAGTCGAAATTCTATGTTGAAGGCATAAACACCCCAAATATCAATGCTGATTTTAAAGCCAAAATTGATCTTGAAAAACTAATAAAAGCACTCGGAATCCCGTCTATAGTCCTAAAAGGAAGTTTGGCCGGTGATGTAAAAGCAAACGGGAAATTTGATCTCAAAAACAAACTTTTCCCCGTTACAAACGGAACTATTAATTTGGAAAATGGTTATTTAAAAACACCTTATTACCCAAATCCAATTACCAATATTATCATTAAATCTACCATCAACAATCAAAAAGGAACTTTTGATGATTTGAAAGTAACTCTAAAACCCACTCAATTTACATTTGAAGGCAAACCTGTTTTTGTAGAAGCTGACCTGAGCAACTTTAATGATTTAACGTATGACATTAAAGCAAAAGGCGAACTTGATGTGAATAAAATATATAAAGTTTTCTCCCAAAAAGGACTTGATCTGGATGGTTTTGTAAAAGCTGATCTTGTTTTGAAAGGAAAACAAAGCGATGCCGAAAAAGGAAAATACAGCAAACTTTATAACAAAGGAACTCTTGAACTTAGAAAAATTGGTATCGCATCAGAATATCTGCCAAAAAAATTCATCATCAAAGAAGGGATTTTCAAAATCAATCAGGATAAAATGTCGTTCAATAACTTTTTGGCTGCTTATGGCGAATCAGATTTTAGAATGAATGGATACCTGCAAAACGTTTTCAATTATGTAACCACCAATACAGGCGTTTTAAGAGGCTCTTTTAAAGTTACCTCGCGATACATCAACGTTGATGAGTTTATGTCAAGCACAACGGCAAATACTACTTTAACAGAAACTAAAACAGAAACTCCGGCCCCACAAACCGAAGTAAAACAAACAGGAGTTATCATAGTTCCGACAAATTTGAATTTGCAATTTACAGCAAATGCCCAGAAAGTAAATTTTGACAAATTAAACCTTCTAAATGCAGTTGGAAATTTAAGCATGAACAAAGGCAAACTGAGCATGCAAAACACAGGCTTTAACTTAATTGGCTGCAATGTTGCCATGAACGCCAATTATCAGGCTATTACTCCTCAAAAAGCAAATTTTGATTTTAATATCAAAGGATCTGATTTTGACATTAAAAAAGCATATAACGAAATAGAAGTTTTCAGAAAAATGGCCAGCGCTGCTGAAAAAGCACAAGGAATTGTTTCTGTAGATTACCAGTTAAAAGGCCGCTTAAACAGCAACATGGATCCGGTTTACCCATCACTTGTTGGCGGCGGAACACTTTCTGTGAAAGATGTAAAAGTAAGAGGATTAAAAATGTTTAATGCCGTAAGTAAGGCAACGAACTCTGAATCGATGCAAAATCCTGATCTTTCTAAGGTCGACATCAAAACTACAATCAAGAACAATATCATGACTGTAGAACGCTTCAAATTTAAATTTGCAGGCTTCAGACCGAGAATTGAAGGAACAACAAGCCTGGACGGAAAACTAAACCTAAAAATGCGTTTAGGCCTCCCTCCTCTTGGCATCTTCGGAATCCCTTTAACTGTAACCGGAACACAGGATAATCCGAAAATAAAACTAGGAAGAAAATCCGAAGATCTGGAAGAAACCAAGGATACCGAGTAACAGAATTTAAATTCCACATTTTTAAAATTCCAAATTCCAATTCAGGACCGCAGTTTTCCTAAAAAAACAATATAAACCTTTGTCAAAGTTTATAAAACTCTGACAAAGGTTTTTTACTTTTTAGCTATATTTGATAAAGTTACATACTATTAGATTATGGCTGTTCCCACAAATAAAGAAGAATTGCAAATCGCAATCAAAACCAATTACAATAAGCTTAAAAAAGAGCTATCAGGCATTCCTGTTGAGCTAGCTACGATTACGAATTTAGAAGGACACGCAAAAGATACTGTAATGAGTATTAATAATCTTATTTCTTATCTCACAGGCTGGGGGAAACTGGTACTTAAATGGAATACCAAAAAAGACAACCAAGAGATCGTCGATTTTCCTGAGTCAGGCTATAAATGGAATGAACTCGGAAAACTGGCACAAAAATTCTACAAAGATTACGAAGAGGACAATTTTCTGGTTTTATGTGATAAACTGGACAATACAGTTCACGAAATCCTCTCATTGATTGAACAAAAATCCAACGCTGAACTGTACGAAACTCCCTGGTACGAAAAATGGACATTAGGCAGAATGATACAATTCAATACCGCTTCTCCGTACAATAATGCCAGAGGAAGAATCCGAAAGTGGAAAAAAGAGAATAATCTTCTGTAAACCTAGCTAACAAAAAGGATTTTAGAAACATACAAAATACCTTTACCCAACAACCATAATACTACAGCCAAACCTAATAATTTCCAGGCCCAGGTTTTTCCTCTTTTCCAGTCAGAGAAAAACGAAATTACTTCCATATATTTTATTACAATAAAGATACTTGTCGCTATGAGCGAAAACCAGATGATTTCGTTCAAATGAATATAAAAACCATACAGAAAAACCACCGCAAGAAAAAGAACAGTCACAAATTGCAAATAATAATAGTTTTTATAATTGTACCTGTAATTCAGTTTCGAAGACAGCACCAGGAACGACAATAGCAATAAACCTATCAATGCTGCTATTACAGGATAAAAAACAGCACTCCATTGCAATATAAGTACAGCAGCAACAACAATCGCTATAACCGTGCAAGCCGCAAGAGAATTTATACTTCTGGCTCTGTAATCATTTTTAAAAGGCAGTAAAACGGGATATAAATATTTTTCTAAAGAACGCCAAAATGGTAGTGCATAAACTGCTGCAAGTCCAAATACAACAATTTCATAATTATAAAAAACATCAACAGGAACTTTGTACAACACATATACAAGAGCCAATGTAACAATAATCGCCGGAAGACATATTGTTTTTACAGTTTCCCAGGGATTTGTTCCCCAAAATTTATTTTCTATTTCAAAAAAATATTTTTTAACCCAATATTCTTTAGTAAATAAAGCCGTCGACTGACTCCACAACAAGAACAAACCTAAATGAATAATTACAGTTCGCAGTACAAACTCATCAATTAGGCATCCAAAAATCACACAGACCACACCTATCAAAAACAATTCGTAAGTTAACAAAACAGGTGAAAATAAAAATCTGAACAAGGGCGCTAAACCTCTAATTAATACATTGATGAGTAAACCCCAATATTTTTTAAACAAAGCAATAAGCGCACAAATAGCAATAAATGCAGACAAATAAAACATCCAGTTGGTCAGCAATTGTGTTTTTAGCCAAAACTGAACTGCAGCATCTTTGGGCGGAGAATAAACGATATCAGAATTCGCAAAAATCTGTGCAGCCAATTTATCTCTTACAGCATCATCTAATTCCGGTAATTGATTTTTGTTTTTCAGCCAAAATTGATCCGTCTCAAAACCATTCTTTTTAAGAACCTCATATTCATATAAAATCTTTTTTTGAGAATCATTTAAAGAAACAATTTCATCAACAGAATGAATTTCCTGCGCAAACAGGCTTGTACAGAAAAGAAATAAAAGGAAAACTATTTTTTTCAAAATTGGGTAAGATTAGTCTAACCAAAAATACAAAATAATACATTGAAAAAATTCCAAAATTAAAATTGCTTCGCCTGTTCGCTATCGGATCGAAAGTCTAATAATCCAAAAACCTGCTTCTGTGTCAATTTCAACTAAAAATAAAAACCACATAACACTTATTATATGCTTCCTATAATAAAAAAATGAATTTTACCGTTTTACTTATATATAAGTATACGCCGATAGTAAATTTCAATTTACAGAAAAACAAAAAACCCGTTCGCCAAGGCGAACGGGTTTTGTAATAAGTAATCTAATGATTATGCTTCGAATGGAAGGATAGATACATAAGATTTGTTATCTCTTTTCTTTTGGAACTTAACAACTCCAGCTACTCTTGCGTGTAGTGTGTGATCTTTACTGATGTAAACATTTTCACCTGGATTATGTTTTGAACCTCTTTGTCTAACGATGATGTTCCCAGCAATAGCAGCTTGACCTCCAAAAATCTTAACGCCTAAACGTTTTGATTCTGATTCTCTACCATTCTTCGAACTACCGACACCTTTCTTGTGAGCCATGACGTATGAGTTTAAATATTGTTATTATTCTTTAGTAGCTTCTTTTTTTGCTTTTGGAGCTGCTTTTTTAGCTTTAGGAGCTTCTACTTCTTCAGTAGCTGCATCTTCTGCCACAACTGCTTTTTTAGCTGCTGCTTTTTTAGTTCCGCCTGCTGCAGTAATACCTTCAATTACAATTTGAGTAAGATATTGTCTGTGACCATTTCTCTTTTTGTATCCTTTTCTTCTTTTCTTTTTGAAAACGATAACTTTATCTCCTTTTAAGTGTTGTAACACTTTAGCTTCTACTGAAGCACCTTCTATAGCTGGGGCGCCTAAAGTTACATTACCATTGTCGTCTAATAAAAGAACTTTGTCAAAAGAAACTTTTGAACCTTCTTCATTAGTCAAACGGTTAACATAAACCTTTAAGTCTTTGCTTACTTTGAATTGTTGCCCTGCTATCTCTACGATTGCATACATACCAAATTGATTTATTGATTTTTAAGGTTGCAAATATACAATTAATAATTTACTGTGCAATCTCTTATTCTAAAAATATTTATTTTGCTTTAAATCCTGTTTTTCAAGACATTTTAGGTCGTAAAACAACACATTTAGCTGTAAAATACTGTTAAAATATCCTCAAAACAGAAACAAACCCGTAATTGATAATTAAAAAAAGTTATTTTTGGCGTAACGATAATCAACTCTTGGCTACCTATAAGTTATAGGCAAATAAAAATTATTAATCTTTATGAAAAAATCAATAATGATGTTAAGTGCAGCACTAATGCTCGGCGGAGTGGCTCATGCTCAAAAGGTAGCTTTTGAAGAATATAATTTAGACAACGGAATGCATGTTATTTTGCACAACGATCCCTCAGCTCCCGTTGTGATTACCTCAGTAATGTACCATGTCGGATCAAAAGACGAGCGTCCTGACCGAACTGGTTTTGCGCATTTCTTTGAACATTTATTATTTGAAGGAACACAAAACATAAAACGTGGCGAATGGATGAAAATTGTTACCGCCAATGGCGGAGTAAACAACGCCAATACTTCTGACGACAGAACTTATTACTATGAAGTTTTCCCATCAAACAGTTTAGAACTTGGCTTATGGATGGAATCTGAACGTTTAATGCACCCTATCATCAATAAAATTGGTGTTGACACGCAAAACGAAGTAGTTAAGGAAGAAAAAAGAATGCGTTACGACAATCAGCCTTACGGAAACATACTTCCTGAGGTTAAGAAAAACATGTTCAAAAATCATCCTTACCGCTGGACCACTATCGGCTCTATGAAAGATCTGGATGCTGCAACCCTGGAAGAATTTCAGGCATTTAATAAAAAATTCTACACGCCAAATAATGCTGTTTTAGTTGTGGCGGGAGATTTTGACAAAGCCAAAACCAAAGAATGGATTCAGAAATATTTTGGACCAATTCCGAGAGGAGAAGAAGTAAAAAAACAAACTTTTGTCGAAGAACCGATTAATCAGACCATAAAAGCAACTTATGAAGATCCGAATATTCAGATCCCAATGATCGTTGCTTCTTACAGAACGCCTTCGATGAAAACCAGGGATGCAAGAGTTTTGGATTTAATCTCCTCTTATTTAAGTGATGGCAAAAGTTCGAAACTGTACAAAAAAATAGTCGATGACAAAAAAATGGCACTTCAGATTGGTGCTGTTGGTTTTAGTCAGGAAGATTACGGAATGTACATATTATACGGTTTGCCAATGGCACCTAATACTACAGCCGATATCTTAAAAGAAATGGATGAAGAGATTGTAAAAATCCAAACTGATCTGATTTCTGAAAAAGACTATGAAAAATTACAAAATAAATTCGATAACAATTTTGTGAATGCCAATGCAAGTGTCGAAGGAATTGCTGAAAACCTGGCTTCTTTCTATTTACTTTATGGAGATGTAAACCTGATCAATACTGAGATCGATATTTACCACTCTATCACAAGAGAAGAAATTAGAGAAGTTGCCAAAAAGTACTTAAACCCCAACCAGCGTTTGGTTTTAGATTACATTCCTTCAACTAAAGTTCAAAACTAAGTCTATCGAATCATGAAAAAAATACATACATTTTTAATCCTTTTATTCCTGACTGGAATTATGCAAGCACAAGATCGTCCACAACCAAAACCAGGTCCGTCACCGGTAGTCAACATCAAAAAACCACAAACTTTTGTTTTGGCAAACGGTATGAAAGTTTTAGTGGTTGAAAATCATAAATTACCAAGAGTAAGTTTTAATTTAACCTTAGACAACGCTCCTTTTACAGAAGGAAACAAAAAAGGTGTCGACGAATTAACAAGCAGCTTAATTGGTAACGGAAGCAAAAAAACAACCAAAGAAGCTTTTAACGAAGAGATCGACTTTTACGGAGCAAGCCTTAATTTTACATCATCAGGCGCTTACGCAAGTTCACTTTCTAAATATTCAGGACGTGTTTTAGAGCTTTTGGCAGAAGGTGCTTTGCAACCCAATTTTAGTCAATCTGAATTTGATAAAGAAAAAGCAAAATTAATTGAAGGTCTTAAAGCCGACGAAAAAAGCGTTCCTGCAATTGCAAGCAGAGTTGTTGATGTTTTAGCTTACGGAAAAAATCATCCTTCAGGAGAATACATTTCAGAAGAAACAGTAAAAAACGTAACACTCGAAGATGTTCAAAAAAATTACGCAACATACTTTGTTCCTGAAAATGCTTATTTAGTCATTATTGGTGACGTTAAATTTAAAGAAACAAAGGCAGCCGTAGAGAAACTTTTTAGCGGATGGAAAAAACAAGCTGCACCAAAAAGCACTTATCCAAATCCTGAAAACGTTTCTAAACTTCAAATTGATTTTGTAGATGTGCCAAATGCGGTTCAGTCTGAAATTTCGTTAGTGAATACGGTGAATTTAAAAATGAGCGATCCTGATTTTTTCCCTGCAGTAATTGCAAATCAAATTCTGGGAGGAGATTTTAATAGTTACCTAAACATGAATTTACGCGAGCAGCACGCCTGGACATACGGCGCAAGCTCCAACATTGGAGCCGGAAAATATGTAAGCAAATTCAAAGCTTCATCAGCCGTTAGAAATACCGTTACGGATAGCGCAGTAGTTCAGTTTATTAAAGAAATCAAAAGAATCAGAACAGAAAAAGTTTCTTCGGATGTTTTAAAAAATGTAAAAGCAGGATATATTGGACGATTTGTAATGCAGGTCGAAAAACCACAAGCCGTTGCCAGATATGCCCTGAACATAGAAACAGAAAAACTTCCTGCTGATTTCTACGAAAAATACATTCAAACAATCAACAATGTTACTGCTGATGATATTTATCGCGTTGCCAACAAATATTTCCTGTTAGACAATATGCGAATTGTAATTGCCGGAAAAGGTTCTGACGTTCTTACCGGTTTAGAAAAACTTCAAATTCCGATTTTCTATTTTGACAGATACGGAAACCCTGTTGAAAAACCGGCAACCAAAAAAGAAGCTCCAGCCGGAATTACTGCAAAAACAGTTTTCGAAAATTACCTTAAAGCAATTGGCGGAGAAAAAGCAGTTTCTACAGTAAAAACACTGGCAATGACAGGAACAACAACCGTTCCTCAGGCACCAGGACCTTTGACTTTTACGTCTAAATTAGATTCTAAAGGAAAAATGATGGTTTCCCTTGCTATGGGAACCATGAATCTGATGAAACAAGTTGTAAACGAAAAAGGCGCTTATATCGAACAACAAGGACAACGCAAAAACCTTGAAGGCGCTGATCTTGCTGATATGAAAGCAAACGCCGCTCCTTTTGAAGAATTACAACTCGTAAAAAGAACAGACTTAAAAGTAGAAGGAATCGAGCCTGTAAACGGCAGCGATGCTTATGTAATAAAAGATGGCAAAACAACATATTACTACGATGTAAAATCAGGCTTAAAAACAGCAAAAGGCAAAGTTCGCGAACAAGACGGAAAATCATCTGCTCAAATAACAAACTTCAACGACTACAGAGAAGTAAAAGGTATTAAAGTTCCTTTTAATCTGGTTCAGAATGTAGGTTTTGAATTGGATATAAAAATGTCTGAGATCAAGATCAACGAAGGAGTTTCTGAGAAAGATTTCCTTTAAAGGTTCTGAGGCAATAAGCTGTTAAGGTTCTAAGATTTTTAGAGGCTTTGCCAAAGTTTAAAAACTTTGGCAAAGCTTTTTTTATGCGCACTATTTCTACTCATTGTTTGTCAGGCTGAGCGGAGTCGAAGCCCGCCCCCATTGGCACACTCTTCGACTTCGCATAGAACAACACACATTAAAAGCAAGAAAGGCTGTCGATTACGACAGCCTTTCTTGTTTAATCATTCAACATCCAGATAAGGATTCAGAATTTCTGCTAATTCATTCAACCAGTAGAAACCATTTTCGAGATTTGTTTTCTCGGTTTCCAGTGTTTCACATTCCCGCATCAGGCTCAAGGCAAGCATATAATTCACGTGCCGAATTGTTTTTGCCATAAGTTGCGGATCAATAGAATTGCTGAAAAAATCAGCCAATCTCAATTCTGTTTCTTTTGAAAGGGTGTTTGTACTCATAATTTTGAACATTTAGAGGAATATGAAGCCCGCACATTTTAGGTGTCCTACGCTGTTCAAGGCGTTGCAGTTGTTTCCAATACCGCCACCATTTTGCACGGGCAAAACTTTTTTCTAAAATCATAATATCGAACATTTAGGACCACGAAGATACCTAAAAAACTTCAAATAAGTGAGAATTTTCGCAAAATAAATCACGTATCTGCTCATCCATTTTTGTCATTTCGAGGAACGAGGAATGACAAGATTGCGGATACAATGATTATGGTTAATTTGTGAAATATTTTTCAATCCTAATTTTCAAACCTTTGTAACTTTGAACCTCTGCACCTTTGAACCTGTCTCCACAACAAAGATATTCAATTCAAATCTTTTATTTCTTGGCCGACAAATAAACCCCAATTAAAATAATAAATGCTCCAAAAAACTGAATTGGCGTGAGCATTTCATTATCTAACAATCCCCAGAAAAATGCCACTATCGGGATCAGATATGTTACTGATGTTGCAAAAACCGGCGATGACATTTGTATTAATTTAAAAAACAAAACATTGGCAATTCCGGTCCCTAAAACTCCCAGAATCATTACAAAGTAAATCGAATGCTGCGTGATATCAATATTTATTCTTTGCGAAATATCAGTTGTACTTAAAATAATTAACGCCGGTATCAGCAAAACAGCAAAATTTCCTGTTGTAATACTCACCGAATTCAGATCAGACAAATATTTCTTGATAAGATTGACGTTTATAGCATAACAAAGTGTTGCAATGACTACCAAAATCACATAATAATAGTTTTGTCCCGGATGGGCTGACGCACCACTTAGAACCAACAACAAACAACCTATCAGACCAACAAAAACACCCAGAACCTGTCGTTTTTGAAACTGGATTCCAAAAATAATTATTCCAAGAACCAAAGTATTCAAAGGCGTCAGCGAGTTTAAAATCGCTACAATCGAACTATCGACCTCGGTTTCTGCAATAGCAAAAAGATAGGCCGGAGTAAAAGTCCCGAAAACAGAAGTTACGGCAACAAATTTCCATTGACGGCGCGAGATTTTCTTTAGACTCTTAAAACCAAAAATCAACAAAAACAAAGCAGCAAAAATAATTCGGAACGAACCTACCTGAACAGCTGTCAGACCAACCAGACCTCTTTTTATCAAAATAAAAGAACTTCCCCAAATAAGAGAAAGGACAAGTAAATAAGCCCATTTTAATTGCTTTGCATCCATAAACATGATTTTGATGCAAATTTGTAATAATTTTATGAACTGACCTCCTCCTTTTTATTAATTTTGCAAAGAACACAACTTTATCAATTAAAAATCATACCTAATGAAATTTACAAAAATCGTTGCCACTTTCGCAATCGCTGGTTTAGTATTAGTAAGCTGCAAAAAAGAAGAAGACAAAAACCTGGCAAATATAAAATCTGAAACTACAGCCGTAAAAGAACACAAAGCAATTGCTGCCGAAAATGTACAAACTGCAAGCTTCGAAATCGAAGGAATGACTTGCGCGATGGGATGTGCCAAAACAATCGAAAAAGAATTAGCTAATCTTGACGGTGTAGAAAAAGCTACGGTTGATTTTGACAAAAAAACAGCTACTGTTGTTTTTGATAAAACGGTTCAGAACCAGGAAAACCTAACTAAAGTTGTTCAGGCAACGGGAGACGGAAAAACTTATAAAGTTTCGAATACTAAATCTTAAAAAACACATTCCGATACTTTGTAAAAATCCCAACAGCAATCGGAATTTTTATTAAAGCGAGGTTTAATTTTAAGACATAAAAAAAGGGCGTTTATAAATTAAACGCCCTTTTTTTTATGTCTTATTTTTTATTTCCACTTCAAAGTTTCCATTAGCCTTTGCATATCATTTTTGATATAACTTGCCGCCGGCATAATCGAATCAAAGTTAGGTTTGGCATAAAAATAAACAGATCCTGTTATAAAGTGTTTTGTACTGTCTGTGACATAAAACTGTGAGTTTGTCGCCGCGTTTCCGTCAACTTGATAAAACATACCATAAACCTTTTTTTGAGGGTTTAAATAAGGCTGTTCTAATATATCATCAGCTTTTATAACATGCTCATACGTTAATTTTTGAGCATCTTTAAGCAATTTATTAATATCACCATTTACGGGTTTATAAGTCAGATAAATTGTTGCTTTCATTTTAGGGTATGTAATTGCAAATCCGCAATTTTTTTCGCCTTTAATTACAGCAGCCTCGTTCATTTCGAAAGTAAACGGACAATTGTTTTCAAAACCAACATATTTTGCTTCCGGATAATCTAAACGCAGATATCCTGCCGGCTTAGGCACCACATCATCTTTACAACTTATAACAGTCAATGCCAGTAAAATTGTTGCTATTGAAATTGCTTTTTTAAACATTCTAATCTATTGTTACTTTTATTTGTTTTACACGCTTTTTATCTACTGTTTCTATTGTAAAAACACAGTTTTCGAAAGCTACTTTTTGATCTTTTTTAGGAAAATTGCCCAGAATTTCAAGAATGAATCCCGCCAATGTTTCGGCTTCTCCTTTATGTGATTCAAAAATATCTTCATTAACATCAACGATTCTGTAAAAATCTTTCATGTTTATTTTTCCTTCAAACAAAAAATTCTTTTCGTCTATTTGGGAGAAATTCAGATTTTCATCATCAAACTCATCACTAATATCCCCTACTATTTCTTCGATAACATCTTCTAAAGACACCAATCCTGAAGTTCCGCCATATTCATCGACCACAATCGCCAAATGGCTTTTAAGGCTCTGAAAATCCTTTAGCAAATTATCCAGTTTCTTATTCTCAGGAACAAAAAAAGCTTCTCTGACCAACGAAGTCCAGTCGAATTCTTCTTTATCGATATGCGGCAGTAAATCTTTAACAAACAAGACACCTTCGATCTGGTCGATATTATCTCGATAAACGGGAATCCTGGAGAATCCTTTCTCGATTATCTTAGGACAGATTGCACTAAAGGATTCCGACACTTCTAATGCAAAAATATCAATCCTCGGGCTCATTACCTGTTTGGTATCTGTGTTTCCAAAAGAAACGATTCCTTCAAGTATTTTTTGTTCTTCGCTCGATGTTCCTTCAGAATCTGTTAATTCTAACGCCTGAGAGAGCTGATTTATCGAAAAACTATTTTTTTGTTTCCCCAATTTATTATGCAAATACAGCGTTACACTGCGCATGGGTAAACTTATTGGTGAGAGCAATTTGTCTAAAACAGCAATTGGATATGCAATTTGTTTTGCGAATTTCGTATTATTTCTGCTTGCGTAGACTTTAGGCAGCACTTCTCCAAACAATAAAATAAAGAAAGTAACTACGATGATCTCAAGAATAAACTTTAACGCAGGAGAACTAACATTCGCGAAAATATTCTGCCCTACAAAAGAGAACAAAATAACAACTCCGATGTTAAAGAAATTATTGGCGACCAATAAAGTGGCTAAAAGCTTTTTGGGTTTATCTAAAAGATTAGAAATAATTTTTCCTTTGGTCTGATTTTCCTGTAAAGTATCGTCGATATCTTTTTGAGACAAAGAAAAAAGCGCTATTTCAGCACCTGATACAACTGCCGATAAAAACAGCAAAACAAATATTCCGACAAAACCAATTATTAAATTGATGTCTAAAGTGGTATTAAAAAACAAACTGGGCTCCGGGTCCAAATTAAAAAAGATTAGTTAAACAATCAAAAAGGCAGGTCGTTTATAGGCAAGCCTTCACTCGTCGCATCAAAGTTAGTATTTTTTACGGATTCTGAATCCTGATTGGGCTTATGATTTCCAGTTTCTTTTTTGGTAGTCAAGAAAGTAAACTCGGTAACCTGAATTTCTGTAGTATATTTTGTCGTCCCGTCTTCGGCTTGCCATTGTCGCGATTTTATTCGTCCCTCGACGTAAATTTTATCTCCTTTAGAAAGATATTTTTCGCAAATTTCAGCTGCTTTATTACGTACAACTAAATTATGCCACTCCGTAGAAGTTATTTTTTCGTTGGTCGTTTTATTAATATAAACCTCATTTGTAGCCAACTGAAAACGCCCGATGCAATTTCCGCCATCAAAATAATGCATTTTTACGTCATCTCCTAAATGACCAATTAGCATAACCTTATTTAATGTTCCGTTCATAATTTATTAGTGGTATTTATCCCAAAGATACATTTTTTTAGCAATTTATTTCTTGCTTTTCAATAAAATTATAAATTACAATCGGAAAAGGAAAAGCTTTTAAATCACTGGCATTCAATCCTTTTTCTATTATTTCTTCAACCTTGACTTTCCAAAACTGAATATGCAGGTGTTGGTGTGAAAGCTTATGAATAACAGTTGCTTCACTACACTCTTCTATACCTAATATAGTATAGGACGGGAAAACATCTTCTTTAACTGCTTTTGACACAACATCAAAACCAACAATTCCGGAAGTTTCGCAAAGAGGGAATTCATATAGATTATGCCAAATTCCTTTCGCTGTTCTTTTTTGAATTAAAGTATTACCTAAAACATCTTCGAGAATCAAATAATTAAAAAAACGATTGGTTACTTTCAATTTTTTTGACTTTACCGGCAATACCGAAACTTTCTTTTTCTGAAGCGCCAGGCAGCTGTCATTAAAAACACAAACGGGGCAGTCCGGACTTTTAGGAACACATTGCAAAGCACCAAACTCCATAATCGCCTGATTAAAAATCGCAGGATTGTCCTTTGGCATTAATTCCTGCGCCAGTACTGTAAATTCTTTTTTGGTCGCTGGCAGCGAAATATCTGATTCAATATCAAAATAGCGTGAAAGTACCCGAAACACATTTCCGTCGACAACGGGAACGGCTTCATTATAAGAAAAAGAAGCAATTGCAGCGGCGGTATATTCACCAACTCCTTTTAGCTTTAGTAATTCTTTATAGTCAGGAGGAAAAACTCCTTTGAGATCATTTGCGACATATTGAGCCGTTTTATGCAGATTTCTGGCTCGGGAATAGTACCCTAATCCCTGCCAAAGTTTCAAAACCTGCTCTTCTGAGGCATTTGCCAAATCAAATACAGTAGGAAATTCCTCCGTAAAAGCGAAAAAATAGGGCATTCCCTGCGCAACTCTTGTCTGTTGCAACATAATTTCTGATAGCCAAATATGGTACGGATTGGTGGTTTTTCGCCATGGCAAATCACGTTTGTTTTGTAAATACCATTTTATCAATATGTTAGAAAAATTCATTGCAAAATACTTAGAATACAAAAGTAAATGTTTATGTAATTAAAATTTAACGAATTAGCTTGATTAATTATTTTTTTAATTCCTATATTTGCAAACTCAAAAAAATAGTACACCATTTATAAAATAAAATAGGAAAGAAAATGACGAAAGCAGATATCGTAGCGAAAATTTCAGAGAAACTAGGTCTTGAAAAAGGAGATGTTCAAGCAACAGTAGAAACTTTTATGGAAGAAGTGAAAACTTCATTAGAAACTGGAGACAATGTTTACCTAAGAGGATTTGGTAGTTTTATCGTAAAAACCAGAGCTGAAAAAACAGGAAGAAACATTTCTAAAAACACCACGATCAAAATTCCAGCACACAACATTCCTGCGTTTAAACCTGCAAAAGTTTTTGTAGAAGGAGTAAAAACAAATAACGAAGCAAAATAATACTATTAATTAATCATAAAATCGACACGATATGCCAAGTGGTAAAAAAAGAAAGAGACATAAGGTAGCTACGCACAAAAGAAAAAAAAGAGCGAGAGCTAACCGTCACAAAAAGAAAAAGTAGTTTTAAACTACTTTTTTCTTTTTAAACGTTCATTGAAATTGAAAAAAGATGAAAGAAAAAAGAAAATAGAATATAGACCGAAAAGTCTATGTTCTTTACTCTATTCTCTATTAATCTTCTTTTCCCCGGGTTCAATACCTGTTAAAAAATATTGTTTAATCCATCCTTACAATTAGGCCTTAAGCTTTAAGCTATAAGCTTTAAGCAATTTACGTTGCCTATTGCCTATTGCCTACTGCCTATTGCTAGAAAGTTCGGATAAAAATTTACAGTGTGAATAAAGAATTAATCATTAGATCTAGTTCTGAAGCCGTAGATTTTGCCTTATTAAAAGATGGAAAACTAATTGAATTACACAAGGAAGAAGAGAAAAGCAACTTTCAGGTTGGTGATATTTTTATTGCCAAAATACGAAAACCCGTTGCCGGACTTAATGCTGCTTTTGTAAATGTGGGCTTCGAAAAAGATGCCTTTTTACATTATCACGATTTAGGACCTAACTTAGCTTCCCAACTGAAATTCATAAAACTTGTAAGCGCAGGTAAAATAAAAGATTTCTCCCTAAAAACCTTTCAGTTTGAAAAAGAGATTGACAAAGATGGCATCATTACTGATATTTTAAGTGCCAATCAATCTGTTTTAGTTCAAGTTGTAAAAGAACCTATATCTACCAAAGGTCCAAGAATAAGCGCTGAGCTTTCATTGGCAGGAAGATTTATTGTTCTCGTTCCGTTTTCTGACCGCGTTTCTATTTCTCAAAAAATAGAAGACAAAAAGGAAAAGGATCGTCTAAAAAAACTTGTACTATCTATCAAACCAAAAGGATTTGGTGTTATTGTTCGCACAGTAGCCGAAGGCAAAAACGTAGCCGAATTAGAAAAAGATTTGCAGAACCTGCTTGGCAGATGGACTGCAATGTGTAAAAAATTACCAACTGCTCATCATCCATCAAAAGTATTAGGAGAGCTCAACAGAGCTTCTTCGATATTAAGAGATGTATTCAATGATACCTTTAGCGGTATTCAGATAGATGACGAAGAGTTGTACCATCAAACGAAGGAATATCTGCAAGAAATTGCACCTTCAAAACAATCGATTGTTAAGTTTTATCAATCAAATGACACTCCAATTTTCGAGAAATACAATATAGAGAGACAAATCAAAACTTCATTTGGAAGAACGGTTTCTATGAGCAAAGGCGCTTATCTTATCATCGAACACACTGAAGCTCTTCACGTTATAGACGTAAATAGTGGAAATCGTTCGAATAAAGCGACCAATCAGGAAGATACCGCCATGGAAGTAAATATGATTGCTGCCGCTGAAATTGCCAGACAACTTCGTTTGCGTGATATGGGCGGAATAATCGTAGTAGATTTTATCGATATGTCTAATCCTGAAAACAGGAAGGTTCTGTTCGACTTCTTGCGAGAAGAAATGAGCGACGATAAAGCAAAGCATAAAATCTTACCGCCTAGTAAATTTGGTTTAGTTCAAATTACCAGACAACGCGTAAGACCAGAAGTTAATATTAAAACTAGAGAAGAAGATCCTAACAATGAACATGGCGAAATTGAAGCGCCAATTTTAATCATTGACAGAATTAAATCTGATTTAGACAGACTTTTAAAAACCCACAAAAATGTTGTGCTTAATGTACATCCGTTTGTGGCTGCATACCTCAGTCAAGGTTTTCCATCATTACGTTCAAAATGGTTTTTTGAACATAAGAAATGGGTGAAAATCATACCTCGTGACGCTTACACGTACTTAGAATACCATTTCTATGATAAAAAAGGAAATGTTATTTCAGAATAAAAAATATTAAACCGCCTCTCGAAAGACTGGCGGTTTTTTTATGCCTTTTTTTTAAATAATAATTATGCCTTAAAATGACATAATAAAATTTTTATCGCCCTATGCAATATCTCTTATACACGTACATTTACAAATTACTATTATTCATAAAGATATGCCCGGAACCTTAAATTATAAATCTACATTCAAAAAGAATATTATTTATTATTTCTTCACAACTCTCTTTTTATTCTCTTCAGCAGTAAGAGCTCAAAATGACACAATTTTTTTTGACAAGTATTGGAATAGAGAGCCAAACAAAGAATTTGCCGTTTATTATAGAATTTCTGAAAAAGAAATTAAAGCAGAAGATGCTTTAGGTTATTCTGTAAAGAAAAGCAGTTCCACTATTTCTTTTACTCTTTTTTCTATTAAAGATTATTATGCAAAAAACAATCAGTTACAGTTTCAAGGATATTTGACAGGGCAATATAATAGGAATGAATACTCCGCAATAGGTGAAGCAAAATGGTACAGCGAAGATGGTAAACTTATTAAATCTAAAAACATCTCTCCACGCGAATATCGTAAAGAACTAATAAAACCAGTTAAATTTCCATCTGACCGAAACTCTTTCACCAAAGAATCTGTAGACTTAAGTCCTGCTTTTTACATTTCATATTCAATTGCAGTAAAAAGTCAATATACAGCTGGTTTAGAGTTTTGTTTAGATTGTCAAAATGATAATAAACTGCTTCTTGGTTTAGGATATGGAATTATGCGTTATGATGACAAAACTTATGGCCTGCCAGACTTTCATTTGTCTTATAATCTCTCCGAGAAATGGATTTTTACAAAAATTGGAGCCTCACATAAAAACGCCTATGCAATTGCAGGACTTACGGTAGTAAACCTGATGGATCTGGGAATAGGTTATTCTGTTCCATTTAACGAAGAGAGCATTCCTGTTATCAAAGGCTTTACATTTGGACTCACTATTAGATTTACTAATAACGAAAATCTTCGTTTAAATTTCAAATATTAATTTATTCCTACTCTCGTACAATCTCAATTTTTCTCCTAATTTCATTCCCGGAAGCATCTACAACTGTGATATAATGTATCCCTGCTGTTGGGGTAATTGGCAATTCATGAAACGTTTTTGTCGTTGCTTTGTAAACATTATCCACATACCAAAACAGTTCTTTATCCCTTTCAGAATAGGCTACTTTAAGAATCACAGGCTGAACTTCGCTATTAAAATTTTTCGTTAAATAGATTTTGCTATTCGCTTTTGGGTAAATAAAATCCATAGTGGTAGTCTGCGTTCCCTCACAACCTTCCTTAAACGGAGGCAAAGGCAAATACTCAATATGCTGGCTTTTGTAGTACCAAGCCATAACGGGCGGCAAGACAAACCAATTTTTAGTTACTATATTATCGATGCTTTCGCAACTGCTATTGACCTGAAATTTTTCGGTTTTATCTAAATGAACTTTTTTATGATAAGGACAAACAGCCGTAGATTTTCCTTTTTTAGAAACCCATTGCTTGATTTTTGGACATTCTTCTTTAGCCAGATAACCGCTTAAACGGCAAACCTCAACTTCATCCAGATCTTTATAAGGGGTTTGAAACCATCTTTGTCTCGGCAATAAATTAAAAATATCAAATAAAACAGGCGCGGCACTTGTTACACCTGTCAGACTTGGTCTTCCCTCACCTGTTGCATTTCCGACCCAAATGCCCACTACATATTTCGAATTTGTTCCAATTGCCCATGCATCACGGTTTCCAAAACTGGTTCCGGTTTTCCAGGCAATTTTCAGGGAGCTGTCATAAAACTTCCAGGCTTCGTCTCCTTCAGGTCTGTTGACTTCTTCCATTGCGTTATACGTTAACCAAATCGATCCGGCGCCCAATATGTTCTTCTGATCTGTTTCTGATCCAAAATCAGGCTCAAAATCGTTCCTGTAATTGAGTTCCGTAAATTCTTTGGTTCTATATTTTGCCTGGTTTTTAGTGTAATAATTAACCGTTGAAGAAAGATTCGCATACGTTCGGCACAAATCCCATAAATTACTTTCGGCACCACCTAAAATAAGGGATAACCCGTAATGATCTGGCGTTTTATTGATATCTCTTAATTTGAATTTCTGTAATTCTTCATAAAATTTATTCACACCAAAATCCTGCAGCATCAAAACAGCCGGAATATTCAAAGATCTTGACAAAGCACGATGTGCAGGAACCGCTCCGTCAAAAGTTAAATTAAAATTCTGAGGTGTATAACCCGCAATTTGCGTTGGAATATCAGCTACCAAAGTATTAGGCAATAACTCGCCATCATCTAACATTGCAGCATATAAAAGTGGTTTCAGAATACTTCCGGTACTTCTTGGTGCATCGATAATATCAACATCTTTTTGATGGTCTTTATCCGTGGGGGCATTACCAACGTAACTCATCACATTTCGATTTGCAACATCAATTACTAAAATCGCCAGATTATTCACTTCATTTTGCCTGTATTGATTGTAGTAATATTTTGCAATTTGATTGACTCTATTCTGCAAAGCATAATCAATAGTCGTTTTTACTCGCGTTCCTTCTCCTTCTTTAGCCACTCGTTGTAACAAATGAGGTGCAATCTGTGGGAGATCATATGGTTTTTGAGGCAATGGCTCTTCAACAGCAAGTTCGTACGTTTGCTTATCGATTATTCCTTCCTGATGCAATTTCAGCAAAAGCCGGTTTCGTTTTTTCAACAACTTGATCTGATTTTTACCCGGATAAATTAAACTCGGAGCATTTGGCAAAACTGCTAAAGTCGCATTTTCCGCCCAGGACAATTGATTCGCTTGCACTCCAAAATAGCGCCATGCAGCCATTTCAAGTCCTACAACATTCCCTCCAAAAGGAGCATGAGCAGCGTATAATTCGAGAATTTCATTCTTAGAATACCCTAATTCTAATCGTGTTGCCAGAATAATTTCTATGAATTTTTCAAAATAAGTTCTTCCTTTTCCTTTTCTTGATAATCGGATAACTTGTTGCGTTAATGTACTTCCTCCTCTTACTACTTTTCCCGCTTTCCTGTTTTGTTTTATAGCATTTATCATCGCTACAGGATTAAACCCGGGATGTTTGTAAAAGTATTCGTCTTCAAAATAAACAATACATTTCTTGAATTTATCCGGAACGCTATCCTGTTCAGGAAAACGCCATTGTCCGTCTCTTGCTATTTTAGCTCCGAGCAATTCTCCTTCTTTACTTTCTATTACGGTTGAATAAGGCTCTTTAAATAAAGTTCGGGGTATCGAAAAATAGTAAATCAGCAAAAGCACAAATGCAATTGCTGATTTTATTTTATTCTTTTTAATCCAATTTGTAATGCGTTGTAGAAACGCTATTAATTTATTTTTCAATTTAATTTTATTGCTTTTCATATCCTAACAGGTTTCCAAAACCTGTTAGGTATATTTTAAATATCTTATTTTAATATATTACTTCTTTTTCTAATCTTAACGTCATACCTAATAGGTTTTGAAAACCTGTTAGGAGAGCGAATTCAATACTTAAATACTCTATTCATCACTTAAGCTTACATCATTAATTAATCCTTCATAAATAATTTTTCTTTCATCATGACAAAACTTAAAATTATCTAATCCCCCAAACAAATCAATGATAAAATCTCTATCAATACTTGTTGTTCTTACAGATAAATAAGAACGATATGATGAATGCAAATAAGTTTCCAAATGTTCACTAAATTTATGTTTAACAGGATTCAAGTGGACGTAAAGAATTAACTGCTTTAGATAATTTTCATTTTCTATTCTGTTTCTTTGTAAATGTTCCTGAAACAAACTTCCGGTTCTACTATAAGCTTTATTGATACTTTTAGAATAGGCATTAAATAAATTCGAAAATGTTAAATGGATTTTTTCTTTTAATTTATCAGGCAAATTATTTTTGTCTTTTATTCTTAAAACTATATGAAAATGATTTTTAAGCAAGCAATAAGCATAAATATCTGCTATTGGTAAAATATACTTCTTTACTTTTTCAAGAAAATAATTATAGTTTTTCTATTCAATAAAAATATTCTCTTTATTATTCCCTCTGTTATAAACATGATAATATTGTCCTGTTTCAAAAACATCCCTCTTCACCTTCTAATTTATTATTTCTAATCTTTTTATTATATCTTAACAAGCTTGTAAACCAGCTAGGTATCTACTTTACTCTTAACTTTAGTTTACTTTTTATTCTAAATATTTAATACAGATACCTAACAGGTTTTGAAAACCTGTTAGGATACTTAATTATAAGAAATCTTACTTCACCACCTCAACCCAGAATCCTTTTGTTCTGGCAAGGAATGTATTATCGTACATGGCCTCGCATTGTAATCCAGGCAAATAATAATTTCCTAAATAAGATGCATTCAACAGAATCCTAAAAACTTTTGTTTCTCCTGATTTCATTCCAAAATAGAAATTAGTTCTATCGTCCCTAATATCGATATAATCAGCGACATTGTTTGTGGCATCCCCATAATCAGTAAAACGAGTATTTACAATTTCAAATCCTGATGGCAGAATTTGTGTTAATGCCACATTTTGAATGCCTTCATTCCTTTGGTTTCTAACCGTTACTTCTGCAATAAATTCAGTTCCCTGATTAATTTTAGAAACGTTGATCACACCGCCTTTTCTGTTTTTGAAAACAATAGCAGCAGAAACATCGCTCTGAATCGCATTCTCTTGTCCAATTGGCAATATTCCCGTGTTTAATACACGAACATAGATGGTATTGTTTTTATTATTTTTCAGTGTAATACTATTAGAACCTGTCTGAACTGCCAAGCTTCTGTCAGCAATTGTTTTTTGCGTACTTATTGTTTCGCCTTTACCGTTTTTGCTAAACTGAATATTAATTCCTTTAGGACCGTTACTCGCAGCAAATTTCGACATTGCGTATAAACAGTAAGCCGTTGTTTGTGTACTCATCCATTGATTATTAGACATTTCTTTGGCTAATTTTGAAGCCATCGAGAATGCTTTTTGTTTCTGGTCTAAAAGTAACATCGTTTCTAAAGCCATTGCTCTGTTTCTCTCGCTTGAACCATAATAGTAATAATTATAATTACTCGATTCACCATCGATACTGGTGCGCAAGAATAGATTTTGCCCTGCCGATTTTTGCCCCGCTAATACATAAGCTGCAGCCAGACGAAGCTTACTTTCGTTCGAAATTCCTTTTGTTTCACGCAGCCTGTTCATTGATGATAAATCAGCATTACCGGCCAAAGCCAATGTATATAATCGGTAAGCCTGTGCCAGGTCATTGCCATATTTTGGTTCAAAACGCCATTGTTTCGCTTCTTTTTGTTGGTAAGAAGTCCATTTTGATTTGAAGTTTATTGGCAACACATAACCTTTTTTCTCTGCTTCTATCAGGAAATGTCCGGCATATGAGGTTCCCCAATCGTCTGCGATTGTATTTCCCTGCCAGTAAGGCAATCCCCCGTTTGATAACTGAAAACTTCCTAATCTGGTAATTCCCGCTGTAATATTCTTTTGAATTAGTGCTTTTCTTGTTGCATCCAGATCGACCACATCATTCAAAAACAATTGTGGAAAAACAGACGAGGTGGTTTGCTCTACACATCCATGCGGATATTGAATCAGAAATTGCAATCTTCCATTCAGATTAATGGTTGGCATTGATGAAACTTCTAATCTTGCTTTATTACTGCCTGACACTCCAAAGGTCTGCCATGCTATTGTTTTTGTACTGTTTGGGGGCAAAATAACATCTGTAAAAGTGCTTGTAACCGGATTTGGATTCGTCATATCAATCTCGACATCATACACTGATTTTTCGCTTCCTGAAGTGGCAATAACCTGAACTTTTGCAATTCCGGTTGCAGCTCCTACTACTAAATTAAAATATGCCATTTTTTCATCGGGCTGTGCAAAAGTCAATCTTTGCGTTGCACTTCCCATTACTTTTAATCCGGCACTTGTTTTGATCTGAATCGAAACGTTTTTAATTTTATTTTCCGTTGCAAAAACGGTAACAGGAATCGTTACTTTTTCTGATGGCGAAATCTTTCTTGGCAATGAAGCCAATACCATCAACGGACTGCGAACCGGAGTCGCTTTCTCGACACTTCCGTAAGCACTTGTATTGGCATCACCGGCAACCACCATAGTTCGAACGGAACCAATGTATTTTGGCAGTTTTAATTCATGCGACTTGGTTTGTCCTTTTTCTAATTTAAATGGCCCATAATATAATACAACAGGTTTAAATCGGTTGGCTTTTTTAGCTTTTCCTCCGCCAAGATCCTGATCTCCACCAATACTGAAAATCTGATTTATTTTTCCGCCGTAAGCTCCAATTACATCATCATAAATATCCCAGGTTTTTACGCCCAAAGCTTCACGAACATAAAAACTATCCCATGCATTTGGTGTTTTAAAACGGGTTAAATCCAGCAAACCTTCATCTACTACGGCAATAGTATAAGTCATCTCTTTGCCTGTTTTCTCTCCTACTTTTACTGTAAATTTCTGCTCTGGTTTTAATACATCCGGCATTGAAAGTGTTGGAGCCAAAATGGTATTTTTGTCAACAACTTCGATCGGAACAATACCATACATACGAATAGGCGAATCGTTTTTAGTCGAAGCATGTGGCTGTAAAAGTGTAATATTAAAATACACATTAGGTGCCATTGCTGAAGTTATCGGAATCTCTACTTTTGTCTCTCCTTGTTTCGTTTTTGCCCAAAGGGTCTGCACTACTCGTGATCCGTTTTCAATCGAAATCAAAGCACGTCCGCCTTCGCTTGAAGGAAAAGATATCTGAGCTTTTTCGCCTACTGCATAATTCTTTTTATCTGTTGAGAACACCAGCATATTTGCCGTTGAAGCATCTCTATTACGTGTTTTTCCTGACCAGATTGGCCAGTCAATATTTGCAGTCAAAGCTGTTGCGTGACCATTTGTCTCATCTGAAACACGAATCAAATAACGCCCCCATTCTTCATCGGTCAGCTCAAATCCAAAACTTCCTTTTCCACTGGAATCGGTATCAATTATAGTCGTTTTATAAGCTGTTGTGGAATTAGATGAGTTATAATTAGATAAATTATCACTTGAAGAATCCCACCACCATCTCCAGTCTACTTTATAAATTCTTACTTCAAGATTTCTAACGGCTTTTGGTCTTCCGTTTTCATCAACAGTAACTACCTCAAAACGATTGTTGGCTCTGGTTTCCAGCATTCCGTACTTATTAGGTTCCGGAGATTTAATACCCACATAGGTTTTGTAAGGAGAATAAGTCGTCGAAATAACATCTGTACTAAAGTCCCCTCCTTCTTCGTATACTTTTGTAATAAATGAAGCGCGTAGCATTCCCGGCGCCTGACCTTGCAACTTAGGTTCAATATTTACTGTTGCTTTTCCGTTTTCATTTAATTTTCCTGAGAAAACATTAATTTCTTCGGTACTAAATTTACGCACCAAATCATCAAAACTGAATTTCTCATATCCTTTAAACGTAGTTGTCTGCTGCGAAAATTTAGCCTGCATTTCTACATTCAGGTTTTTCGCAATTGCACCATGAAGCCACGTAACTTCAAGATTACTTGTGTTTGGATAAGAAGATGAAAGTGTTTTTCTTGAAAAATTATTCTTTATTTTTAATCGGTTCGGTTTAATTGTCTCAATTTTAATGCTTTTATAAAATTTAGCACCACCAACGCTGATCATCGCTTCCCAATTTCCTGTTGGCGCTTCTGTACTGGTCGGAACTACAAATGAATAATGGTTTAATTCATTTGTTTTCTGAATCGTCTGATAAGTTGTTTTACCGCTTGGATCGTTCAGTCTAAATTTAATTGGATGTGATTTTGGAAGTTTATTCGCAACATCATTCAAAATAAACGACAAATACACATTATCTCCCGGACGCCAAACCCCGCGCTCTCCATAAATAAATCCTTTTAATCCTTTTTGTAAAGTCTCGCCGGCAACATCAAAATTACTTACAGACAAAGAAAGTCCGTCATCCAGTTTGACATAAGTAGATTGATCTCCTAAAGTAACGATAGCAAAATAAGCGAATTTATCCAACTGAAATGAAGCAATTCCTTCGCTGCTTGTTGCCGCGGTAGCTATTTTTTGCTGCTGATAAGTGTACAAATCTACTCTTGCATTTGAGACAGGTTCAGTAGTCACAATATTATTGACAGCAAACAAGTACGATTTATTCTCTCCTCTCTTGGCTATAACACCTAAATCAGTTGCTAAAATATTGGTTCCGATTTTGGCATTATAATAATAAGAGTTTGTACACGGGTTTTCACTTTCTCTCCAATCATAACCTTCATAGTCATAATCGTAATCATCATAGGAGTTTCCGCTGTAGTTGACATCATTTTCATCTACTTCTTCTTCGTCTTCATTATTTTGATCTGCGTCAGCAGTATCGCATTTATATACAGAATATTTCTTTTTGTAAGCAAATTCTACCCTATAAATTGCTCCCGGTTCCGGCGTGATTATCTTAGATAAATCCAGGGCAAACGTATTCCATTTACTTGGGGTTATTAAGCCGCTTTCATTTAATTTAAGCGTTGTTTTAGCAATTGGCTGCGCTACTTTTTTAAGATTCTGACTTCCGTTTAATTCATTATACTGAAGAAACTGAAGAATATTATTTTTGTAAATCTTATATACTTTTACGTCTACGGCACTTAAATTTACAGCTTCAAAGTTCAATTTTAAATTATTTGAACTTGGCAGAATGGTTCCGTTTTTAATAAAACGAACACTTGGTTTTATTTGGCCAAAAGTAATTTTCTCGGTGTAATTCGAGTCCATTTTTTTACCGTACTGGCTTTCGATTCCCTCAAAAACTTCAAGAAGCAACTCTCCTGTTATAACCGGCTCTGGCGTTTCGTCAGGAACTACCTCGACTACTTCAGAAACAGTATCTACGGCAACAGCAGCTGAATCGACTACAACTGCGGCTGAATCGACAGTAACAGATGCCGTTTCTTGCACCACAACCGGAGCAGAAACTTCTTTTTTAGCTGCGGCTTGATTAGTAAAATAGACTTTCAGCACATTTCCCTGAGTCGAAAATTTCAGATTATTGGTATTCTGAATCGAAACTAATCCCTTAAAATCCTGTCCTTTTTCTAATGGTTCTGAAAAATTGATTAATACAGACTGATTGTTGCCTTCCGGGACATCAACTTGTACAATTTTAAATTCATTTTTACTTGTAATCGCATAATCTATTTGTCCTTTCTGGTCAATATCAGCATCACTTCCATCATATACAATCTCAAGATTCGTAGCCTCATCGTAACGCTGGATACTATCAATGATAAAGTGAAATTCTTTAGCAGAACCTGATTTTTTCTCAAATTTAATCTTAAGATTATTTCCTTTTTGATTGGCCGTAACTAGTTTTATAGCGGTCTCAACATCAATATTGTCTGCTGTCTTTAAAACGCAGTTTAAATATTGATATTCTTTACTATACGACTGAATGTCTTCGGTATTTATAGTAAAATCCTGTTTGATTGTTTTAACCGTGAAATTGAATTTCGAAAGTGCCGCCTCTTTCTCTTTTGGGAGTGTGATTAGTTTATCTAAGTTTAAGGTAACCTGATATTCTGTTCCCGGTTTTAATTTTTTCTCAGGGATAAAAGCAAGTGTATTACTCGAAAGCGCTATCACTTTTCCGTCGACACTTGGCGAAATATCCAGCAAATCGCTGTCTAAAACCTGATTGACTTTCCAGTCTTTTTTATCAAAGGCCAAAACTACGCGAATATCAGATTCCGAAGAGACAATTCCCCCCGTAAAGCTCACGATGTAGTCTTTGAACAGTGAAAAATCGGAATTAAAATCAGCAGCTGATTTCCTGCCGCAAGATTGAAAAATAAAAAACACACAAAACACGAGAATTAATCCTTTTGCTTTCAATTTTATTTAGAATTATAAGGTTACAAATTTTAAAACTGATACAACATTTTTAGCTTTTCACAGTTAAATTCATAACTAATGATATACCAATTATATTGCGGTAAATATAAAGTATTTTTATAAATAATTTAAGAGGAAAATTCAGTAAATACTGTTATTTAAAATTGATTTTGATTCTTTAAATACTATCATTTAAAATTTCAATAGATAAATTATTATTCCAATTGCAGTGATAAAAACAAAAAAAGACCTTAGTCCAGTTCATATGTTAACCGAACTGTAATTCTTGCCGTTTTATTTTTACTGTATGTATCATTAGTTCCGCCATAACTATCTTCCTCTGTTGAACCCTGACCTGTAATCTGAAAAACACCCATATTTGCATTTTTCAATTTTCCCAAACTACCATCGGCTGTTTTGACAATTTTAGATGCTCTCTCATTAGCGTCTTTAGTAGCTTTTTCTATTAGACTTTGTTTTAAACTTGGAAGACCTGAATAGGTGTACTGAATTGTATTTGATACTAAATTAATTCCCGAATTAACCAGTTCTGATGATTTACTGGACACTTCTTCAATACGTTTCATAAAATCAGGATTTTTTTTAGCCGAAAACGAAATCATCTGTGTTGCCTGATATCCAACAAAAACCTTCTCATATTTTGTCTGAAAACTTTCATTGCTTTCGCTTCTGATTTCTTTAAAATTCTTTTCAAAATCTACAGCACTAAAAGTAAATTCATTTGGTTTAAAGCCTTTTTGAATAAAAAAATCTTTTACTATTTTCTGATCTGATACAATTTTATTATAAGCTTCCTTAATATCAGTACTATTAGTTGTAAAACTCCCCGACCAAAGAATTTCATCAGAAACAAAATCCTTAGTCCCTAATCCAACAACAGAAATGGAATCGAGGTTTGAGTTTCTGTTTTGAAATCCTTTACCCAAAATCCAAGCAGTAATAATTATTGCTATACCAATAACTATTGAAGATTTAATTTTTTCCATAAAAAACAATTAAAAAATTTGTAGTATTAATTAATTGCAAATATATACATTTGTAAGAATAAATTTCTTTTTTATTTTTTCAACAAAAAAAACGCTTCATTAAATTTGCAGTTTCATTAGTCAGAAGCTTTACAACTCTGTTCCCAGTTTTGATAAAACCACATCGAGTTCAGCAAAATGCTCCTTACTATTTGCGGCATAAAACATATCATAATTACTTGAAATCATAATTACGTCATCATCATAATTGCCGTAAAAATTTATACCCTGAATCCATTGTTTAAACGACACTCCTTTATTTTTGAAATTTTCACTAATAAAATTCAAATCACTTTGCTCTAACTGATAAAATCCATCACAACCAAATTCAAGCCCAAAAACAGCTTGAAGGTAAGCCATTGCAGTAAAAAACTCAATTAAGGTTTCAGTTTCCTTATTCCATGTTTTTTGATCCTCACTCATGTAGACGGGCGGATCAGATTTCGACAAATCGTCTTTGTGAATTCCCCAAACGCAAGCTTTTTGATTTTCCGAATAAAATATCAAATAATCATCATGTTTATAATATTGAAAACGCTCCGGTACAATTAATAAATCCTGAGTATGATTCAGGTTTTGAATTTTACCTAATTCCGTATAATAATCAACAAAAACCTCTGGAAGCTGCCCGAAAATATTTTTAACCGTTTGAATTTCATCATTACTAAAACCATTAGGCTCTGTAATGTGAAATAGCTTTTTTATTCTTGAAAAATCTGTCATAAACTACTATAAACTTTATTAATAATTTATGACAAAAATAAATAATCATCAACTGCTAATAAGTAAAAATCTTACTTTTATTTTCGTCTTTCAATAAAAAACCTTTTCATAAGATCTGCAGCTTCATTGGCCATAACTCCAGAAACTACGGTAGTTTTAGGATGTAGTTTTGTTCCCATTGTTATAAAACCGCGTTGTTCGTCGCGGGCGCCAAAAACAATTTTCGAAATCTGACTCCAATACAAAGCTCCTGCACACATCTGGCAAGGTTCAAGCGTAACGTATAAAGTACAATCTTTTAGGTATTTTCCGCCCAGAAAGTTTGCTGCAGCGGTTATCGATTGCATTTCGGCATGAGCCGTAACATCATTTAGTAATTCGGTTAAATTATGACTGCTTGCAATTACTCTGTCTGCAACGACAATAATGGCTCCAACAGGAATTTCGCCTTTCTCAAAAGCCATTTCAGCTTCCTGCAGAGCTTTTTTCATAAAATATTCGTCGGTGAAGGGATTTATCATAGTGGCAAAAATAAGGTTTTACTATTTATTTTTTATTACATTTAAATGCTGATATTCAAAAAATGGAAAGAAAACATAAAATAATAATTCCGGAACCTTGCCACGAAAATTGGGACAAGATGTCACCTAAAGATAATGGTCGTTTTTGCCTGAGTTGCTCTAAAACTGTTGTGGATTTTACAATTATGTTACCAGATGAAGTACAGCATTACTTCATTCAAAATCAAAATACCAATATTTGCGGAAGGTTTAAGAAATCACAATTAGATTCGATCAGCATTCAGATCCCGAGCCGTGTACTTTATACCCAAACCCATTATCACAAAATGTTTTTGCTGGCTTTGTTTATTGCCATGGGAACTACATTGTTTAGTTGTGCAGATAAGGATGGAAACAAACAGAAAATTGACAAAATAGAAGTTGTTGATAATGATACTCCAACAGAACATATCTCTGTGGGTAAATCAAAAATCAGCAATTCAAACACCCCTCTTTTGCCGCCTCCACCACCTCCAAAAGTCGATCAGGTCAAATTTGTGAAGTCACCTGTAAATAATAATTCAAGCACTTCAAAATCAAAGAAGGAAACAGCGAACCATAAAAAAATTAAATTCGTTCCGCCTGTACCAACAAAATGTGGAGAAGTTACAGAAAACGAGAACACTGAAGAAATAATCTATAATGGTTATGCAGCCATAGAAACAGCACCCGTTTTTCCAGGAGGCAATGAACAGTTTTATAGTTTTTTTGCAAATGAATTAAATCTTCCCGAAAATTCAAATAAAGATACCTCTAAAATTAAAATCTCTTTTGCAGTAGAAACAGATGGTTCTTTAAATTATGTTGCATCTGTGACAGCAATTGACGATGCGCTGAAACAAGAAATCATTCGAGTTTTAAAATTATCTCCTAAATGGCAACCTGGAGAATCCAATGGAAAAAAAATAAGAATGATTTATTCTTTACCCATAACATTTGAAAAAGATCCCGCTGAAACTTCTGAGCAGGAAAATTAAATTTAAAACCGTAAATTTGCTTTTTACCTTACAATGAAAAGCAATTTACTTTCAGACATACACAATCCCGCTGATTTACGTCTTTTAAAAGAAGATCAACTTATTGAGGTTGCTCAGGAATTACGCGATTTTATTATTGATGTCGTTTCTGTAAAAGAAGGGCACTTAGGTTCCAGCTTAGGCGTAATCGAATTGACTATTGCGCTGCATTATGTTTTTAATACTCCTGAAGATTTATTGGTTTGGGATGTTGGACATCAGGCTTACGGGCATAAAATCCTGACGGAAAGAAGAGAAAATTTTCATACCAACAGACAAATTGACGGTATTTCCGGTTTCCCAAAAAGAAGCGAAAGTATTTATGATACTTTTGGTGTGGGGCATTCTTCTACTTCTATTTCGGCAGCCCTGGGAATGGCCATTGCTTCTCAATTAAAAGGCGACTTCAACAAACAGCATATCGCAGTTATTGGTGATGCTTCTATTGCATCCGGAATGGCTTTTGAAGGTTTGAACCATGCCGGTGTTACCGATGCAAATGTTTTGGTTATTTTAAACGATAATGCTATTGGAATTGATCCGAGCGTAGGTGCTTTAAAGAAATATTTAACAGCGGTTAAAAACGGGAAAAATCCGAGACAGAATAACATGATCAAATCATTGAATTTTGATTATTCGGGACCAATTGACGGACATGATCTTCCTGCTTTAATCAAGGAACTCAACCGTTTAAAAAAGATAAAAGGGCCTAAATTTCTACATATTGTAACTACAAAAGGAAAAGGCCTGCAGCAAGCGGAAGAAAATCAGGTAAAATATCATGCGCCCGGTAAATTTGATGCTTCGACCGGAGAAATTATTTTGAAATCTGAAGAAAATCTTCCTCCGAAATTTCAGGATGTTTTTGGTTTAACGATTTTAGATCTGGCCAGAAAAAACGAAAAAATCATCGGAATTACTCCGGCAATGCCATCTGGCAGTTCTTTAAAGTTCATGATGGATGAAATTCCGGAACGTGCTTTTGATGTTGGAATTGCAGAGCAACACGCCGTAACGCTTGCCGCCGGAATGGCGACACAAGGCATGATCGTATATTGCACTATTTATTCGACTTTCCTGCAGCGCGCCTACGATCAGTTGATTCATGATGTAGCATTGCAAAATCTGCCCGTTATTTTTTGTTTAGACAGAGCGGGTTTAGTGGGCGAAGATGGCGCAACACATCACGGTGTTTTTGATATCGCTTATTTAAGGGCAATCCCTAATATGATCATCTACGCACCAATCAACGAAATTGCATTGCAAAACATTTTATATACCGCTCAATTAGGCTTAAATCACCCAATCGCAATTCGATATCCAAGAGGTCGGGGCGTTGTGCCAAATTGGGAAGTAGAAAATTTCGGACATTATGAGAACATAATTATAGGACAGGCTAACCTATTAAAATCAGGAACTAAAACAGCTGTTTTATCGACCGGAACAATTGGAAATAATGTGACTTTGGCGATTAATGAATCTACGAATCCGGAAACAATTGCCCACTATGATTTCCCATTCATTAAACCAATGGATATCAAACAACTAGAAACAATATTCTCTAAGTTCGATAACATAATTACGATTGAAGACGGAACAGTAAATGGCGGTTTTGGAAGTGCTATTCTGGAGTTTGCCGCCTCTCATAATTATAATAATAAAGTGACTCTTTTAGGCATTCCTGATATGTTTATTGAGCACGGAACAGTAAATCAATTACAACAATTATGCAAAATAGACGTTAAAAGTTTGATAAATCTTTTTTCAACCGATACAAAATAATTATTTTGCACTACCAAAAAACCTAAAATCATAATGAAATTATTGCGTTCTACCCTTCTGCTTTTATTGCTTTTGTGTACCTCACATAACTTTGCTCAAATCATTCAAACGACTTTGGCACCCAACCAATTACCTCCGCCACCTTCTAATTGGGCTAAAAAGAATCAATTAGGCTTTGATATTTCTGAAATCGCTTTTGTGAATTGGAGTGCAGGGGGAACAAGTTCTATTTCTGGTTTGTTTAAAGGTGAATTTGGAAGAACTTATATCAAAGGAAATCATAAATGGGCTAATGAACTTATTGTAAAATATGGTTTAAACAAACAAGACGGTACTGAACTTAGAAAAACAGATGACGCTCTTATGCTGAATTCTACTTACGGATTCAGAAAAGACACGCTTTCAAATTGGTATTATTCGGCTAAATTTAATTTCAATACGCAATTTACAAACGGGTACAATTATCCAAACAGGGACATTGCGATCTCTAAACCTTTTGCACCGGCATATGTATTTTTAGGAGCTGGAGCTGAAAACTCAAATAAAAAGAAAAACAGAACATTTTACTTCTCTCCTGTTACTCTAAAGACTACTTTGGTATTAGACCAGGATTTAGCGAATCAGGGATCTTTTGGTGTTAAAAAAGCCGTTTATGCTCCTGATCCTATGGATCCTAACAGCCAGATTTTAATTGAAAACGGACAGAAAATAAAAGCCGAATTTGGTATTTTGGTGACCGGATATATGAAAAGTGAAATTTACAAGAACATTTTTTACGAGAACAGGTTAAGCTTATATACTGATTATCTTAACAAATTCGGGAATGTCGATGTTGATTATGATACTCGTTTAGACCTTGTGGTAAATGCGTATGTAAAAGCAAATATTGGTATTCATTTGGTTTATGACGATGATATCAAAACCAAAAAAGATGTTGTTGACCCAACAACGGGCTCTACTTCTCAGGTAAATAACGGACCAAGAGCTCAGTTGAGACAAGTTTTAGGAGTGGGACTTGTATACGCTTTTCAATAATAAAAATAATATTTCAAGATATTAAACAAAAAAATACCACATAGCAACATCGTTTTTATGTGGTATTTTTTTTAGCTTAAAACTTAGCTTATTTTAATTGTTTTTTCGTCCGTTTATCGTTTCGAATAATTCTAATGCATTTCCGTCTGTCAGCAGCGAAACATAGTGGCAAATATGCAGTAAACGCTCGTATAAATTCGTTTTATCCAGATGGTGTTTTTCCGGTAACATTTTCAAAATCAACTTGTCGTAATTAGAAGCAGTTCCATCATAGGTATTATTAAAAGCAGTTATAAATTTATCCAGTAAAGTCTGGATAATCTGATAACCCACAATTTCTTTCTCAATAACCTCACGGCTCTGATATATTTTTTCGACGCTTAAATTGATAATATCATTCATCTGCGCTTTGTACTTGCTTTTATCCGTTAAGGCAAAAGGGAATTTTCCGGCCAGAATAGCTTCTTCATTCTCAATAAAAACATTGACGGCATCATTGATTAAAGTTCCTATTGCCAAAGCACGCAAATAACTGATTCTGTCCTCTTTTGTTGTTAAAGTCTTGTATTTTGCAACTCCGATGTTGTCTTTTACCAGTTTTATCAAATATTCTAAAGCATAATCTTCAGATACCAATCCTAAATTTATTCCGTCTTCAAAATCGATAATGGTGTAGCAAATATCATCTGCGGCTTCTACTAAATAAGCCAGAGGATGTCTTTCGAAGCCAATATCGCTGCCTGATTTATTGGTGATCATTCCCATATCCTTAGCAACTTCTCCAAAGAATGCTTTATCAGTCTGAAAGAAACCGTATTTTTTATCTGCAATCGCATTTGTTGGCTTTTTAGGCAAACTCTCTTTAGGATATTTCATAAAAGCACCCAAAGTGGCGTATGAAATTCGAAGTCCGCCTTCGATTCCCGGACGGCTCGCAGTAAGAACTGAAAATCCGTTTGCATTACCTTCAAAATCAATTAAATCCTGCCATTCTTTGGCCGTCAACTGATCTTTGTATTTTAGTCCGTTTCCTATCGAAAAATATTCTCCGATGGCTTTTTCACCAGAATGTCCAAAAGGCGGATTACCAATATCATGTGCCAATGATGCTGCGGCTACAATAGCCCCAAAATCATTCATATGGTAACCGTGTACTTCTTTTAGATGCGGATATTTCTCAATGATTTTTTTTCCAACCAGACGCCCTAAAGAACGCCCAACAACAGAAACCTCTAAACTATGCGTAAGTCTTGTATGTACAAAATCTGTTTTAGAAAGCGGAATTACCTGTGTTTTATCCTGTAAAGATCGAAATGCAGCCGAAAAAATAATCCTGTCATAATCTACCTCAAAACCCAATCGGGTATCATCTTGTTCTACACGTAATCTTTTGCTTGTATCGCCTTGGCGTTTTAAGGATAAAAGTTGTTCCCAGTTCATTTTGATATTTTAGATTTCTGATTTTAGATTTTAGACTGATGATCTAAAGGGTCAAAAATACGTTTATTTTGGGATAATATTGAATAAAAACAGGTCATAGATTAATTTGATTTAAAAGATTAAATGTTTTTGTTTGCCACAAATTTCACGAATTAATTTAAACCCAATGATTTGTGTTAAATGTTTTATTCGCCACGAATTTCACGAATCTTCACGAATTAATTTAAGCACAATGATTTGTCAAACAACATTTAAAAGTTGGAGACACCCTAAAGTATCACTATTTAATAGCCAATGTACCAATGCTAAACGTAGTTTTAAGATTGAAAATACAGATGTCGATAACACAAAAGTTAAACGAACAATAAAAAAAACGTCAAAAACAGGTATTAATCAAAAAGGGAATTAATACAATAGAAGCAGTTCTTAATTATGAATTTAATGACAAAGAAAAAACTTCTATTACTTATACAGAAATTTTTGAGGTCAATGTAAAATAAGCAAGAATTATATCACACAAGTTTTTTTTGAACTCTTTAGAACACTAGAAATACAAAAAAAGCATCCGCCGCGGCGGATGCTTTTTCGAAATTGAAATATATTTCTAAAAATTAGAAATTCTTTGAGATCCCTACAGAAAATGCTTTTCCGAAAGTGAAATTAAAATTTTTAACGTTATCTCCGTTTCCGTCATTTCCATCAAAATTATAAGTATTGTAACCTAACCCTCCAATATTGAAGTTTAAACCAAATCCTTTATTAACATTGATAAAAATTGCAGGAGTAACATCAACATAAAATCCGTCTCCTTTATTAATTCCAGCTAACGGCGTACCAGTAATTGTATGTTTGGTATTTTGGTAACCCACTCCTAAATCAGCATAAGCAGAAAAAGTTTGGTTCAATGGCTTAGAATAACGTAAAAAACCTCCTAATGAAAAATCATTTGTTTTATCCTCAGCACGACCAAATTCTGTTTTTGCAGTACCAAATCCTGCCTCAATACCTGCAGTCCAGTTTTCGTGAAATTGATAACCTACTTTAGGAGAAAAACCAAAATAATTCTCTTTAGTTTCAGAACCTGAATTGGATACATTTTGAGAATTGTACTCAATACTTCCCATTACTAAAACAGACCCTTTTTGAGCATTTGCAAAGCTTACCATAGCCAATGCAAGAACAACTAACATTTTTTTCATTGTGATATTTATTAATTTTAATAGTCCTTTAACAATAAAGATGCCACTATTCCCGCGCATTTCATTTTTAAATTCAATTCTTTGAAAGGCAAAATTTAGTAATCAAAACTATTTCTGTTTACTTTTGTAGCAAATAAAAAGTCATGTCGATAGAAGTAAACAACATATCAAAAAGTTACGGAACTCAAAAAGCATTAAATTCGATTTCGTTCTCTATTCAAAAAGGAGAAATTGTTGGATTTCTTGGTCCAAACGGAGCAGGAAAATCTACCTTGATGAAAATTTTGACTACGTATTTACTTGCAGATGACGGCTCAGCCCTTGTAAATGGTCATGATGTCATGACGGACACCAAGGCGGTTCAAAGTTCTATTGGCTATTTACCGGAGCATAATCCGTTGTATCTGGATTTGTATGTTCGTGAGTATTTGGCTTTTAATGCAGATGTTTATAAAGTTCCTAAATTAAGAATTGAAGAAGTGATTCAACTGACAGGACTGTCAGCCGAAAGCCATAAAAAGATAGGACAATTGTCTAAAGGATACCGCCAGCGTGTGGGACTTGCCAATGCTTTATTGCACAATCCTGATGTTCTGATTCTCGACGAACCTACTACCGGACTGGACCCGAACCAGTTGATGGAAATTCGTAATGTAATTAAAAACGTAGGGAAAGATAAAACAGTTTTTTTATCGACCCATATTATGCAGGAAGTTGAAGCGATTTGCGATCGTGTCATTATTATTGACAAAGGAAAAATTGTTGCCGATAAAAAACTGGACCATTTAGTCTCTGAAAACAAGGAACAGGTAATCGAAGTAGAATTTGATTATCAGATTGAAGAACAGCTTTTGGCAAAACTGGAAAATATTACATCATACATAAATATCCATGATATGACCTGGGAATTGACGTTTGTTGCTGAAAAAGATATGCGCCCTGCAATTTTTGACTTCGCAAATGCAAATGGTTTAAAAACATTACAACTCAATCAGAAAAATAAAAACCTGGAAGCTGTTTTTAGAGAAATTACTAAGTAGCGTCTCAGTTTACAGTCTCGGTTTACAGATAAAAGTCAATTATTTCTATTATAAAAATAATTGACTTTTATTTTGCAATACTTTCTGATGTTACTTCTCTACATGCAGCGCTATTATATTGACTTTATTATCGGACTTTTGTTTTTAGAGCACATTTTATCCATTTTTACTAAATCAACAACCCTTAATTATCAGCTCTTTAGGTTTTTCGTTGTAAATTTTAACTATTTTTATTTAGACTTGATATAAATAGTATTATATTTGAAAATTGAAACTTCAAAATACCACTCAAATGTTCTCTGTACTCCACCTTATTTCATTATACTTTTCGAAGCTGTCCGGTTATTTTTCACACTTTCTAAAAATACTTTCTGATAAATTAGAACAAATTGTTTTGGCCTGATTATTTCTTCTTCTCTAAAGTTAAAAAAATCCCTTTAAAATCCCCTATTACAAAAATCAAATCCAGATATCATGAAGAATATTATAACATCTCTTATGCTTGCCTTTTCGGTCTACGGTTATTCGCAGACAGAAAAAGAAACCGATAGTATTGTCGAAACTTCTATCAATGCATTAGATGAGATTGTAATCACAAAAAAGAAAGTTTTATATACTCAAAAGTCAGATCGATTGGTTTTTAATGTCGAAAACAGTATTGTCTCTGAAGGCGGAACAGCATTAGATGTTTTATCGCGTGCTCCGGGTGTTGTAGTGTCTCAGGATGGCGAATTATCGATTCGCGGACAACAAGGTGTTGGCGTAATGATCAATGGCAAATTGACGCAGCTTTCGCAAAAAGAACTGGCGAATTATTTAAAATCAACAACCTCATCGAATATTAAACAAATAGAAGTAATTACGAACCCATCTTCTAAATACGACGCAACCGGAAAAGCCGGAATTATCAATATTATTCTAAAGAAACCAAATGCTGGCGGACTTAAAGGAACTGTTTTTACCAATTATGGAAGAGGCAGAAAGAACAGAACCAACTCGGGTGCCAACTTAAGCTACAATAAGGACAAATTTGGCGTTTACGGAAACTACAGCTACACTTTCAGAGGTGAAGAAGAGCGCAAAGAATTCAATCAGAATCAATATACAGATGCAACGCTTCAAACCATTTCGACAAAAAACCATCAAACCTCAACTACTGATGAACCGCTGACTTCTAATAATTTTAAAATAGGAACTACCTACGAAGTTTCTCCTAAAACCAATTTAGAAGTGTATGTTGATGCAAAATTAGGCCGCTACGAAAACATGGCAAACGGTAGAAATACTTTGGTCAATGCCATGGATGTGGTACAATTTGATGCAGCAACTTATAATGACAGCAAGGAAAAATGGAATGATTATACGTATGCATTTTCGGGAGTTCATAAATTTAATACCGAAGGAAAAAATATGTCTTTTGATTTTGAATATGAAACTTCAAAATTCAGATCGAATCAGTTTCAGAGTGCAAAAAATATAGATCCTTCAAGTGTAACTACTATTAATGACCGAAGAGGTTTTATTCCGTCGCAATTAAAAGTTTTTACAGGAAAAGTTGATTTTACAAATCCGCTTAAAGAAAAACAATCTATTGAGTGGGGCTTTAAAGCCAGCGTAAAAAATAATGATAATCCATCCGTTTACGAATACAATGACAACAACCAATGGATTGTTGACCTTAATTCGACGAATCACTTTGAATATAAGGAACAAATTTATGCGGCTTACGCCAATTATAAATACCAAATGGAAAAGTTCAACATTCAGGCTGGTTTACGTTCTGAATATACTGCGATCAACATTTTACAAAAAACCCTGAACGAAGAACATAAGGATGACTATCTGAAATGGTTTCCAAGTGTTTCTATGAAATATGAATTGACCAGCAATCATTCGATGCACGCTTCTTATAGCAAAAGAATCAACAGACCGAGCCAGTTCGATCTGAACCCGTTTCGTTTTTATGATGATTCGTTCAACTACTCTCAGGGAAATCCAAATTTAGTTCCTGAAATTACACATTCGGCAGAAATAGGTTATGCCTGGAAAAGTGCGTTTATGGCTTCGCTTTACTTTAGTAAAACTAAAGATGTATTTACAGAAGTTTATGTCTACAATCCGGACAATAATACTACGGTGACTTCGCAGATTAATGTTGACAAGTCTTATAACTACGGGGCCAATATTACCAATACTGCCGAAATTTATAAATGGTGGTCTATAAATACGCTTTTCAATATTTTCGAAAATAAATTTATGGGTAATGTGGTGAATACAGACAAAATTGAACCCATTGTTACTGTAAATTTAAGCATACAAAACTCTTTTACGATCACAAAAAGCTGGAAAGCCGAAGCAAACGTACAGTACCAATCGAAATCTAATCTGGGTATTTATCAAAGAGATGAGTTCTTTGATTTTAGTATCGGAATCTCGAAACAAGTACTTGCGAAAAAAGGAAGTATTAAACTGAATGTTACGGATATTTTCAATACCAATAATTTTCACATCAATTCGGTTATAGCGCAAACAAGTATCAATAAAAGATATGATCTTGATAATCGCATTGCAACAATCGCCTTTACTTATAGAATCTAATATTTTGAATCTTTAGTTTCCCCTTGTTTTTGTTTTTTTTTTGATGGAATAGAGCCTGTTGTAGTTAGCAGGCTCTTTCTGTTTTTAGTTGATAAATTACTTGCAAATATGGGCGAAGATGGCACACGGATGGCACGGATTTAAACCAATTTACGCCGGTTTATTTTACGTTACCAGTTTATCTACAATAATGCCAGCCTGAGTGAAGTCGAAATCCCGTATGCTGAATCACTTTGAGGGACTTCGACTTCACTCAGGCTGACAAACGGAAATATTCACATGAACGATTCGTTTTGGGTTAATACTTCATTCTGTTTCTTAAACAAGAAAAAGTCTTTTGAAGAATGTTACTTCTACCAAAAGACTTTTAAGCACTAACCAACAAAAAAGTAAATAAAATTAAAGCCGAATTATGTTTTGGTTTTTTGTTTTTTCTTTCTTCCCCACCAGATATAAAATCCGGTAATAGGTAAACTGGCGCATATCAAGCTGCCTAAAAAATAAACAATCTTGGTTGGTATTCCTCCAATTGCACCAACATGAAGACTATAATTGGATCGCATTAACCATTTTGAAAAACGGGCATCGCCAATGTAGTCCTGCGAACTTGGAAGTAATTCTAACGTTTGGGAATTAAAGTATAAATCTCTCCAGACTCCTTTATTCATATCTGTACAAGCATAGAAATCGTCTTTTGGTTCATCCGGAAAATGAATGATAACGGCTTCTTTATTTTCCTTCGCAATTTCTGTTCTTACTTTCTTCCAGATAATATCGGCTCCAGCCAATTTATCTAATTGCTGTTGCGATAAAGTATCTTTTTTTACTGCAACAACTTGTTCTTTCTTGTCTTTTTCATCAGCCCATCCTCCGGCTACCCAATAGGTACTTTCCCGTAACCAATGAAAACTCATCAATAGTCCTGTAAAAGCAATAAGTGCAGCCAAAATCAGCGTATAAAATCCCATAACATTATGCAAATCATAATTAAGGCGTTTGAACTTCGCATCCCATTTTATTTTAAAACTAGCGTTTCGGGTTGTTTTATTCCATTTTTTCGGGAACCAAAGTATCAGTCCACTTATGAGCAAAAAGAAGAAGACCACCGTTGCCCAGGCAGTTATTTGAGAACCAATTTCACGCTCTAACCAAAGATTACGATGCCCTTCATCCATAAAATGAAAGAAATCTTCATGATGTACCATTCCGGTAATTTTACCGTTATACGGATTTACATAAATCAACGAATCCGATTCGATATCGACCTTAATTGATTTATCTAAACCATTATACCAAACGCCATGAATTTCTTTATTAGGCAATGCTTTATGAACAGCAGCATATATTTTTGAAGGCGGTAATAGTTTCTCAGGGCCTTGCGCTTCGACATTTAAATACGGTGAAGTTAGCGCTTTGATTTCCTGCTCGAAAACCAAAATACAACCGGTAATTCCCATAATAAATACGATTATTCCAGATGCTAATCCGAGCCATAAATGCAGCCAGGCATTGATTTTACTAAAACGTGATTTTCCTTTATTGGGTGGTTTATTGGTACGGTTTTTAAAAATATCCATTGAATTATAATTTTGGAAAGTAATGCTTTTATACAGTCAGTAAAAAATTAAAAAAATGGCCTGGGATTACCTAAATAATACTCCAAGCCATTTAAAAATGTATTTATTTAGAAAGTCAACTTACCAATAGCAGGCAAATAAAGACCTTCTTTAAGAAGCGCTCCTGATTTTGCAGTACCAGTCGCGATATCTATTTGATAAACACGAGCTTCAGTACCTGTAACAAAACTTTTGTATGCTTTTCCGTTTTCTACAAATAAACTTCCCAATCCGAAAAACTCATCTCCACCGTGATCAGGTAAACCTGCAACCGGCAAAATTGTTTTAGCAGCCAGGTCAAGTATTGCAGACTTGAAAATAGTTTTTGTACCTAAGAAGCTATAAAAATTATCTTTTGAATCTACACTATTAGGAATATAAGAAATAAAAACTTTCTCTCCTCCTAACGGATATGCTGCCAAAACTTTTCCTTTTAGAGTACTAGTTTCAAGATCAAAAAAGTAACCCGGATCAAACTTAGCATCTCCTTTTTTGATACGCAATACTCCAGAAGTAACTGCTGTAGGGGGATAACCACCAGCATGAGCATTAGATGAAAACGTATAAATATCTCCTGATTCTGTTTGTACAATTCCTGTATTAGTATAATACATTCCGATAGCAGCTGTTCTTGCATCTTTTATTGTAGTTACATATTCTAAAGAAGGATATTTGTAAACTCTCACAATAGCATCGGATGACAATACTTTATTACTTCCGTCAGTTACATCTTTAATATATACCGGAACAAAAAGTTTATCTCCGGAAACTGCCGCTCCTGTTGGCCAGTATAATATTTTTTTGTTTGCAGGATCAACACTAAAATCATTGAATTTACGGCCATCGATAGAAACGGTTGCAGGATTGTAAATCATCAATTCATAGTCTGATGAGCTACCATCCCAGGTTGCTCCAATATTGATCATTTTTTTATCATCAGTGTAACCAACAGCATAAGAAGATTCAAAAGCAAGTTTACCTCCGGATACTAATTTTCCTGCGTTATTAAGATGAAATGAAACCGCTCCTTCATCATCCGTACTTAGTGCAAAAAACGTATTTTGTACAGGAAAACAGCTTCCGCCTTGCTCAATACCTACTCCTTTGGCACTGATTTCTCCGGTCATTAATTTATCAATCGAATTAAAATCTAAGATATACTGCGTATAATCGTCTAACCAATATGAGGTTACATATTTAGAATTAGTTGTACCTGGCTCTTCTGGTGTTTTAGCATCATCACTACTACAAGAAAAAGTAGTTAATGACAGTAATGCCAATGCAAAGCATTTTTGAAATTTGTTTACAAACATGATTATAATGTATTAAGGGTTATTATTAAAATTTATTCTATTACTGAAGAAAGTATCTGAACTTAACAGAGAAGGCACGTCCGGGTTTTTGAACCTTAAAATAGTCGTACACTTTTACATCGGTAATATTTCTGCACTCGAAAGCGAGATTGTATTTCCCGTTTAAAAAGGAATAAGAAACCATAGCATTTTCAGTAAATTGTTCCGGAATTGCTTTTTTAGTTTCTAAACTTCCTAATATTGGCCAGGTCAGGTAAAAAGCATCTATATAATTGGCACTTATATTTAGAGAAAGTCGGTCGCCTTTATATTTGATATTTTTAAAATTAAAGGTCAAATCTGCATTTCCATAAAAGATTGGAACGTTGGGTAATTGTGCATCATATAAAGCATCAGGACTATTTGTCCCTATTTTGTATTTATTTTTGTTGAGGCTCTTTTGATATGTACCATTTACTTCAAAATTTACCAGATCTTTATAACCGTATCTTAAAACACCATCGATACCGGTTATTTGTACATTCTGAAGATTTTCAAAAACGGTTTTATCTCCGTCTTGTCTTTCTCTAATAAAATCTTTTGCTTCTCTATAAATCAAGCTCGTTTCTGCAGCAAACTGATTATTGTTTTTTTGAGTATGAAAAGCCAATCCTAAATTAGCATTGTCGCTACTTTCAGGTTTTAATCCTATATTACTATTTACTGTTAATCCGTCTCCTAGCATTTCTATTGCAGCAGGTAAACGATAGGCATGTTCATAAGATCCTTTTACCTGAAACTTATCTGATATGTGATAGGCTGCGGTTGCTCCATAACCGTAATTTGTAGATGATGAAGATTGAGTTACATTATTAGAAATCATTTCGGTACTTAAATCAAACATTTTACCAAAACCCGAGATTGCTAATCGATTCTCCAAGCCGCTAAAATTGTAGCTTAACCCTAATATATTTTTGTTAATTGTTGGTTCTCCAAGTTCAACTACTTTTAAATACTCATTAGTTTCTTTACGCTTGTATCCTAAATAAGAATAATTTACCGCAACAGAATGTTGTTCGCCCAATTGATATTTCAAATTTGTATTTACCTGAGCATTTTCTTCATCATACACATACATAGTTTTATTACCCAATTCTCCTTTATCATTAGCTCCTGCAAATTGTCTGTATACATAATTCCCTGTCCAGTCATAAACTCTTGATGACGTATCTATAGAACGGCTGTTTACTAAAGCATAAGTCGAATTAATATTTACAGATAGTCCTTTTGTAAAAAGATTATCTTTTTTATATTTTAGAGAAGTAATAAAACTGTCACTATCTGTAAAGGCTTGTCCAACGACCTTTTGCATTGTTCTTCCTTGCTGAATTTCTTTTTTGTTACCCGCTACAGCAAAACCAACTAACAAATAATCTGCAAAACTTCTATTTTTAAATCCTGCCTCTGCCATTATGGTTCCGGACTTATAGGCATCGTGAAAGTGCTTGTATTTTTGTTCCGGTAAATATTTCGAAGTATTTTTATCTACAACACTTACATCAACCTTATAATCATTATCTGAGTAATTCGCGAATGCATTAATGTTGGCAATAAATCCGTCACGGCCAGAAAACCTTGTATTCAATGCCGCTCTGTGCGTATTAAAGGAACCGTAACTGTAAGATGCATCAATATAGCGATTTACATTTTTATTGGTTATAATATTTACAGCTCCTCCCAATGCATCTGCACCTAACTCGATAGGAACAACTCCTTTATAAACATCAATTCTTTCGGCCATGTTTACCGGAATATTATTTAGTGTAAGAGCTGAACCATAACTGTCCATCGGTACTCCATCCAGAAAGAATTTAACCTGATTACCTGAAAAGCCATTCAATGAAAAATTAAAAGCAGATCCTAATCCTCCGTATTCGCGAATACGAACTCCCGTTGTTTTATTTAGAACCTGATTTAAATCGGCAGAGGTGTTGTACGTTTTTTTAAGATCTACAGCTGTAATGTTATAAGCCTGCTCCCGTACTCTTTGTACTTTCGATTTTCCTGTAACGGCAACTTCATTCAAGTTTGCCATATCCTCGTCTATTGCAATATTTTGAGTAGGTTTTGCGCCTTGTTTTAAGGAAACTGCTGCTTCAGTCTTTTTATAGCCTACATGAGTAACCAATAAAACATAATCTCCGGCTTCTGCATTAATCCTGTATTCACCTTTGTTATTTGTTAGTGTCGCATATGCCGTTCCTTTCAAAACTACAGAAACGCCTTCGGCAGGTTTGCCCAGATTTGTTACAACTCCCGTTAAGCTTACTTTATTTTTTTGTGAGTACCCTTGAAGTGAAGTGAAGAGAATTGTGATCAAGAGTAGAAATCTACTTGTTTGCATTATTTAAATTTTTTATTTGAAAATTAAATTTGCAACAAAATTAAGCTCTCAGAAGAGTTTTTGCAAGCTATTTTTAATTATTCTAAATAAGAACAGCAATTAACTTTTAAACAGAGATATTTATAAAAATAATCAACATTCTTAATAAATAATTAAGTTTAACTTAATATTTGCTTAAAATTCATTAATCAAAAAGTTAAAATTTAAAGCTTTATTTTAGAAAAAACTTAAAAAAAAGCATAAAAAAAAGCCCGTTTACAATCTAAACAGGCTTTTAAAAATGTAAAAACAGACTATATCTCCAAATCTAAAATAGTTTCTCTGAGTTCTTTTATAATCATCTTTATGTCATTTTCTGTTGTACGCCAGTTTACAAAAGAGGCTCTGATTCCTTTACGATTTTGATACACAGTTGGCGTCATAAACACTTTTCCTTTATCATTTAAATGAGTCAGGAACTGACTTACGTTTTCCTGATTATGATCTCCTTTTAAAGTAAAGCAAACATTATTCAGGCGAATTGGCGCTAAAAGTTCAAAATCGCCGTCTTCGATAAGTTCGTTTGCAAAATGCAACGCCAAAGCTGTACTATTTTCTACAATATCCTGAAAGCCTTCTTTTCCGTAAGCTACTAACGAGAACCAAACCGGCAAAGCTCTTAAGCGGCGTGAGTTCTCAGGCAATACATTCAGATAATTAAAGTTTTCAAGAGGATTACCTAAATAAGGTGCATTCGAGTTCTGAAAAGTTTCTACCTGTAAATGCATATGCTCTTTTTTAATCAAATAAAAAGCACTTTCATACGGTACATTCAGCCATTTATGGCAATCAATTGTAATACTGTCAGCTCCTTCCCAATCTTCAACCAGATGTTTGAATTTTTCTGAAACTGCTGCAAAACCGCCAAAGGCAGCATCAATATGCCACCAGAATTTATATTTTTGCTTTAGCTGTAAAATAGCCGTAAAATCATCAAAATCAGCGGTATTTACCGTTCCGGCACTTGATATTAAAATAAAAGGTTTTCCGTTTAGATTTTGAATATTCTTTTCTAAATCATCGATATCAATTGCCTCACGATTGTCTTCCATCGTTTTTATGGCTGTATAATTATTACTTCCGATACCTAACATCGATAATGTTTTTATCGAAGAAGAATGTGGTGTTGCAGTTAGAATATTAATCGCTTCTGATATTCCGTTTTTAGCAAAATCTTTCCCGGACTGAGCTCCAAACCATTGTCTTGCAACGCCCAAACAGGTAAAATTGGACATTGTTGCTCCCGTTACAAATCCTCCTGAAAATGATTTTGGCAAGTCTAATAATTGTAACAACAGATTGATAGTTTCAAATTCTATCAAAGCCGAAACCCCTCCCTGAGCATTTACAGCCTGCGTATTTTGATCATAAACTGATGCCAGCCAATCTCCCACAATCGAAGCAGGCGTTGATCCACCGGTTACAAATCCTAAATATCTGGGACCTTGAGAAGCAACCATCAAAGGCGCTAATCTTTCTTTAAATTCTTTTAAAGCTGCTAATGATCCTAAACCCTCTTTATTTAAATTTCGGGTTGGGTCAATCGTATTTTTATTTGAAGTGGGAATATTTTCAAGATTATTCAGGAAATCTAATCCTTGCTGCCTGGCACAATTCAGTATATTTTCGAGATCATTTAGATCGTGTTGAAGTATTGCATTCATTCTATATTATTTTTAATGCTTAGCAGTATGACTGCGTGATTGCCAAAAATAGCCCACGGATCATACAAATTAAGCAGATTGACACTGATTTATATATTTGACTAGATTTTGTTTTCTACAGCTAGTTTACCATTTGGTTTTTTCAGAAAAACGCGAGACCATCATAGAGGAAATCACATCGCCGTTGGCATTTAATAAGGTCGCAATTGGATCAACGAGAGTTCCTAAAATCATGGCTACCGGCAAAGCTTGTTCCATTGGTAATCCATAAACCGTTATGGCTAAAACTTCTCCTATGTAACCTCCGTTGGGAATTCCGCCTTCTACTATCGACACGATGATAGTAATTCCCAATGCTAAAAGTATGGTTGATGGTTCTGTAAAATCTTTTCCGAACATCGCAAAAAGAAAGGTGATTTTTAGAATAGACGACATACTTGAACCGTCTTTGTGTAAAGGTGCTCCCAACGGAATAACCAAATTCCTGACATGTTTGGGAATGCCCATTTTTTCGGCTGCGTTGAGGTTTGCCGGAATGGTTGCGATACTGCTGCAGGTTCCTATTGCGGTTAATGAAGGTGTGATATTGTTGCTCCAGAAAACGATAAACGCTCTTTTGCCTCCTGCCAATAAAGCGTATAAACTAAAAAACACAAAGAAATAAAATACGCAGGCAACATAATAAACACCTAGTGGTTTGGCATAAACACCAAATAATTGGGGGCCATAAAAGCTAACCTGATAAGCAAAATAAGCCCCTAAACCTATTGGGGCCAGTTTCATAATCATCGTCAGAAGCTGCTTCATCACTTCATTTCCTGAATCCAGAAAGCTTTTGAAAGCATTTCCTTTTTCTCCTGATTGCAAAGTGGCAAAACCTATTAAAAATGAAAATATAATAAGCGCCAGCATACTTTTCCGGGATAACAATTCGTAAAAATCATTTGTAGTAAGTAACTGTGCTATTTGATCGCCAACATTTCCGGATTGAATATTTTCCAGCGGAATTTTAGTAATTATAATGTTCTCGTGAATAGGAAAAAGTGAGACGGCAATTATCATCACGATAGCTGAAATAAGAAGTGTTCCTAAAAAAACAGCAATCATTACAACAAATAATCTTCCTAACTTTTCTGTTTTTTCTAAATTGGCAATTGAAGAAGTAATGGTAAAAAAAACTAGCGGAATAATCGCTGTAAAAAGCAAGTTGAGAAAGATGTCTCCAACCGGTTTTATAACGGCAACTTTCTCTTTAAAAACTAATCCAAAAATACTTCCAATTATGATTCCGCCCAAAAGCAGCAAGACACTGCTGTAACTTTTTAGAAAATTGATTTTTTTAACCTCCATAATTAAGCCGTATTAGAATTTGGAAATAGAAACCTGAAATAAAAATCAATTAAATTACTCAAAAAAAGAGTGCTGAAATTATTTTTTTTATGCCACTGATTAAAAGGATTTCAAATGATTTTTAATTTATGCTAATAAATGTGCCGTTAGGCACAAGATGTTGGTAGAAATGATGAATAAATATAGATTTAGCGTGCCGTAGGTACGCAACAAACCGATCTCTATTGCGTACCTACGGCAAGCCAACGCATTTTGGATTTAGTTGTTACCTACATTTTGTGCCTAACGGCACATTATACCCTTGATGCCAATTAATCATTATTTTTCTAAAACCAAAGTAGTAAAAGCCCTGTCGACCAATTCGTCGGTTTTGCTTTTTACTTTTTCTGTCAGCGTTTCTTTGTTTATGATTTTAAAAGGCGATTTTTCAATTAGCTTTTCGGCCTTTTCAGTGCTGTAAAGTTCAAATTCGAATTGCGTAAAAGGAAGCTGTTTCATAAAACTTTCTTCGGCAAAAGTGATGCATAAAATTCCTTTTGGCTGCAAAACCCTGTAAATTTCCGAAAGTAATTTTTCAGGTTCCTGCCAGAAATAAATGGTATTTACCGTAAATACTTTATTAAATAAATTATCTTCAAACGGAATTTCAGTTCCGTCATAAATCGAAAAGAAAGCTTGTTTTTGGGAAACAAAATTTCTGTTGATCTGGCGCGCTTCCTGAAACATTAATTCAGACATTTCAAGTCCGTAATATTTAATATTTTCAGCCTGATCGAAGATAAACGCTACGTGTCCCGCATTTCCGTGACCTAATTCCAGAATTGTATTTCCTGATTCTATATGCAGATTCTGAATTGAATGGCGTGTCATGTTGATGTTGGTTTCATTCATCATGTTCCCCATTTCTATTCCTTTTTCTCCCGTTGGATGTTTCAGCTGAGAAGCTATTGCTTGTAATTCTTCTTGTTTCATAATGGTAAATTTAAATAAAATTCCAAATTAAAAAATTCCAAATTCCAACTCCACGAATACCTACTAAATATCTTAATTTAACTCCTGATATCCTAGCCCAGATGGGAGCGGCATCCTTTTGTGGTGGGGTTCACCACAAAAGATATAGTGGACAGCTGGGAATAGCTCCTAAAAACTTTTATTCTCTTAATTATTAAAAAATTAAGCCTGACACTTAATAATCTTAATTTCTTAATGGTGAAAAAAAATTAAAAAAGATGGCTTGCAATCTGGCGAATATTCTCAGATTTCCCCATTGAATAATAATGCAAAACAGGCACTCCCGCAGCTTTTAGTTCTAAAGATTGCTGAATGGCCCATTCAATACCTACTTGTCTGATTTCTGCATTGTTCTTGCACGAATCTACGGCGTGAATCAAATCCTCCGGTAAATCGATGCGGAAGATTTGCGGTAAAACCTGTAAATGTCTTTGCACTGCAATTGGTTTTATTCCCGGAATGATAGGAATTGTGATGCCCATTTCTCTGGCTTTCTCAACAAATTTAAAATATTTTGAGTTGTCAAAAAACATCTGCGTTACTACATAATCAGCTCCGGCATCTACTTTTTCTTTAAGTCTTTTTAAGTCTGATTGTAATGAGGGAGATTCCAGGTGTTTCTCCGGATAACCCGCAACACCAATACAAAAATCAGCTTTGTTATCAGCATCCATTACCTCATGAAGGTATTTTCCCTGGTTCAGTAAACTGATTTGTTTTACCAAATCTACAGCATAATCGTTTCCGCCTGCTTTTGGGATAAAATATTGTTCGTCTTTCATGGCATCACCACGTAAAGCCATCACATTGTCGATTCCTAAGTAGTTACAATCTACCAAAAGGTATTCAGTTTCTTCTTTTGTAAATCCTCCGCAAAGTACATGAGGAACGGTATCTACATTGTATTTATGTTTTATAGAAGCGCAAATTCCAAGCGTTCCCGGACGCATACGAGTTAGTTTTTTATCTAAAAGTCCGTTGCCTTTATCAATATAAATATATTCTTCGCGTGAAGTTGTTACATCAATAAATGGTGGTTTAAACTCCATCAACGGATCGATATTATCGTATAATTCCTGAATACTTTTCCCCTTTTGAGGCGGAATAATTTCAAATGAGAATAATGTTTTTCCTTTGGCGTTTTCTAAATGTTGTGTTACTTTCATATTCAGCCCCCTAGCCCCCGAAGGGGTAATTCCTGAAAGGGGTCATCAGGTTTGTGTTATTTTAATGCCTTTCTATTCCCCCTTTGGGGGTTAGGGGGCTAATCTGCTATATTAGGATTTAACCACTTGCTTGCGTATTCAGTTGACACATTGCGTCGTTTAGCGTAATCGACTACCTGATCTTCTTTTATTTTTCCAAGTCCGAAGTATTTACTTTTCGGATTCCCAAAGTAATATCCGGAAACGGATGAAGCCGGCCACATCGCCATGCTTTCTGTAAGGGTCACTCCAATTTCGTCGGCTACATTCAAGAGTTTCCAGATTGTTGGTTTCTCTAAGTGATCCGGACAAGCCGGATATCCTGGCGCAGGACGAATTCCTTTATAATTTTCTTCGATCAAATCTTCTGTCGAAAGTGATTCTTCAGCATCATAACCCCAGAATTCCTGACGTACTTTTTCGTGCAGATATTCGGCGAAAGCCTCAGCAAAACGATCCGCTAATGCTTTAACCATAATAGAATTATAATCGTCAAGATCTTTTTCGAATTCGGCTGCCCATTCGTCTACACCAAAACCGGTTGTGACACAAAATGCGCCAATATAATCTGTGATTCCACTGTCTTTTGGCAGAATAAAATCAGACAAAGCAATGTTTGGTGCTCCTTTTGTTTTTTGTGACTGCTGACGAAGCGTTAAGAATTTCTCCAGCACTTTTCCGTTTTCATCACGCAATTCGATATCATCATCATCGATTTGATTCGCAGGGAAAATTCCGTAGATTCCTTTAGCAGATAATTTTTTCTCTGCCAGAATTACTTTCAACATCGCCTGAGCATCTGCAAAAACAGAAGTCGCCTGTTCTCCCACAACCTCATCCGTCAAGATCGCCGGATATTTCCCGAACAATTCCCAAGTTCTAAAAAACGGCGTCCAGTCGATATACGGAACCAAAACATCAAGATCTACTTCAATAATTTGCTTACCAATAAACTTTGGTTTAGTCGGAGTATATTCGTCCCAATCCAATTGTAATTTATTTTTACGCGCCTGCTCGATCGTCAGGAAGTTTTTATCTCTCGAACGATTCAAAAACGTTTCTCTAAACGCATCGTATTCAGCGCGAATGTCACTTGCGTATATTTTTCGGTTATGATCTAATAATTTTCCTGCAACGGTAACGGCTCTCGAAGCATCGTTTACGTGAATTACAGTTTCTCTATATTGAGGAGCGATTTTCACGGCTGTATGTGCGCGCGAAGTAGTTGCTCCACCAATCATAATCGGAATTTTAATTCCTTGTTTGTCTAATTCTTTGGCCAGATATACCATTTCGTCAAGCGAAGGAGTGATCAATCCGCTTAAACCAATAATGTCAACATTATGTTCAATGGCCGCAGCAATAATTTTTTCCGGAGGCACCATAACACCAAGATCTACAATCTCGTAGTTATTACAGGCCAAAACTACCGAAACAATATTTTTACCAATATCGTGAACGTCACCTTTTACGGTTGCAATTAGTATCTTGCCTGCCCCCCCCGCCCCCGAAGGGGGAGCTTCTAATGCATCTTTTATAGTAGCTAAAACTTTTTCTAATCCAGTTAAAACTTCTGTGTTTGTAAATCTTAACACTTGAAATCCTTGCTCATTCAACCATTTAGTTCTTTCTAAATCGCTTGCTACATTTTCAGGCAGTTGATGAATTAACCCATCAACTTCAATTATAATACGTTCTTTTAAACACACAAAATCCGCAATATAATCGCCTATAATATGTTGTCTCCTAAATTTATACCCTTCTAATTGTTTTCCGCTTAATTGGTCCCATAAAATCTTTTCAGTTTCAGTAGGTTTATTTCTCATATCCAAAGAAAACTGCTTCAACAATCCATAATTAATTGGATTTGCAGTTTCCCAATGTTGTGAGGTCTTAACTCCCCCTTCGGGGGCTGGGGGGCGTTTTTGCGCATCTATAAATGGTAACAAATACGCAACAGCTTTTTTCATTACACGTGCCGATTTTACAACCTGTGGCAAGAACATTTTTCCGCTTCCAAATAAATCTCCAACAACATTCATTCCCGTCATCAAGTTGATTTCGATAACTTCAATTGGTTTTACAGCTGCTAAACGTGCTTCTTCAACATCTATTTCTATAAAAGCATCGATTCCTTTTACCAATGAATGTGTAATTCGCTCCTGAACCGTTCCTAAACGCCATTCCTGAATTGCTTTTTCATCACTTTTTACTTCGCCTTTTACATTCTCAGCAAAATCTAAAAGTCGTTCCGTAGCATCATCACGTCTGTTTAGGATTACGTCTTCAACGTGTTCTAATAAATCTTTTGGAATATCATCATAAATCGAAAGCATTTCGGGATTTACGATTCCCATTGTCATTCCGTTCTGAATAGCATGATATAAAAACACTGAGTGCATTGCTTCACGGACGTGATCATTTCCTCTAAAAGAAAACGAAACATTACTTACTCCACCGCTAATATGCGCGTGTGGCAAATTTTCGCGAACCCATTTTGTACCTCTAAAAAAGTCCAAAGCATTTAAGCGATGTTCTTCCATTCCGGTTGCAACGGGAAAAATATTCAAATCGAAAATAATATCCTGCGGCGGAAAACCAACTTTATCAACTAAAATATCATACGAACGCTGACAAATCTCAACTCTACGTTCAAAATTATCGGCCTGACCCACTTCGTCAAAAGCCATGATAATCGCCGCAGCTCCGTATCGTTTGATTAATTTGGCGTGGTGAATAAAGGCTTCTTCGCCTTCTTTCAAAGAAATCGAGTTTACAACACTTTTTCCTTGTACTACTTTTAGACCCGCTTCAATGATTTCCCATTTCGAGCTGTCGATCATAATTGGCACTCTCGAAATATCCGGTTCTGATGCAATTAAATTCAGGAATTTTGTCATTGCCTGAACTCCATCAAGCATTCCTTCATCCATATTAATATCGATGATCTGTGCCCCTCCTTCTACTTGTTGTCTTGCAATATCAAGTGCCTCGTCATACTTCTCTTCCTTGATTAAGCGAAGGAATTTTCTTGATCCTGTTACATTCGTACGTTCTCCAATGTTTACAAAAACACTGGTTGGCGTAATAATCAACGGTTCTAATCCTGCTAATACAAGGTCTCTTCTATTTTCTGCCATTTCTTTTTAAGTTACTAAGGTCCTATCCCGATAGCTATCGGGACTAAAGGTTCTGAGTTTTTTATTCTATCTTTTTTAAGGTATTTTAACCTTTACTTTTTTATTTCAAATGGAACTTCTACCAGTGTTCTTTTATTTGAATGATATACTTTGATTTTCCAATCAGCTTGTGGTTTTTGATCAAAATAAAAAGCATATAATCCTCTTTCTGTGATTATTGCATCATTTTGATCCTCACTAAGCTTAATTTCATTATTATCCTTATCAAAAAATTTAATATCGATTAAATTAACCATATTTCCTTCAATCCAGAATACAATCTGATTTGTAGTGAATTCGATAACTTGTGATCCAAATGTTTTGGTCATAAATTCATCATCTTTTACAACTACTTCCAATAATCTGCCAGAATCTTTTGCTTCTTTTTCTTGTCCTTTTTTGCGATATTTTTTAACAACAGTATTATTAACTCTAAATATTTTAAAAGGCAATTGATCTGAAACTAAATTCTTGTCGACATCATCCTTTAAATTAAAACTAACCTCTGTTTCATTATTATTTTTCAGATAAGATAAAACTCCTTTGATCTGCTTAACATTTTTATTTTTAGCACTTTTAATCCAAAAATCCAATATTGCATTCTCTTTATCCACTCGTTTATATTCTGCAGAAGGAAAAAAAAGTCGAAGTCTATTTACAGAATCCCTCTCGTAAAGTAAATTCTCTTTTTTTTCATTAATTACATTTTCTATAGTTTTGATCTTAACATAACTATATTTTTCATTTGCCGGAATACTAAGTTGAATCTCATTTAATGGATATTCTTCAAAATTTTCAATATCCTCTCCATCATTCTTATAAATTGATATTTCCTGACTTTGTATTTTGTTACATGAAATTGCACTGAATAGAATTATAAATCCTAGATATTTTATCATTATTATGAACTTGTTTTAATTTTATTTGAAAAAAATTAGATTCTGCTTTTTTTTATTCGATAAAATTTAAGCAAGAACCGGCGCCACTCTTGGTTTATAATCCTTAGCGATTTCAGCAATTAAACGAATATGATCCGGAGTTGTTCCGCAACAGCCACCAATGATGTTGATTAAATTATCATCAAGATATTCTTTGATTAAAACCTGCATTTCTTCCGGTGTTTCGTCGTATTGTCCGAATGCGTTTGGTAAACCAGCATTTGGATGCGCCGAAATATTAAATTGCGTATGCTGTGATAATGTTTTTAAATATGGTTTCAACAAATCGGCTCCTAAAGCGCAATTGAAACCTACACTTAATAGCGGAATATGTGATACTGAAATTAGGAAAGCTTCTACGGTTTGTCCGGAAAGTGTTCTTCCTGAAGCATCAGTAATCGTTCCTGAAACCATAATTGGAATATCGATATTACGTTCTTCTTTTACTTCTTCGATAGCAAAAAGTGCCGCTTTTGCATTTAAGGTATCGAAAATAGTTTCTACTAAAAGCAAATCTGAACCTCCATCCATAAGTGCTTCTACTTGTTGTTTGTAAGCAATACGCAAATCATCAAACGTTACGGCTCTGTAACCCGGATCGTTTACATCTGGCGACATACTTGCGGTTCTGTTTGTTGGCCCGATAGAACCGGCTACGAAACGTGGTTTGTCCGGATTTTTGGCCGTAAATTCATTTGCTACTTCTCGGGCTAACTTAGCCGACTCGTAGTTTAGTTCGTAAACCAAATCTTCCAGGAAATAGTCGGCCATACCGATCGTAGTTCCTGAAAAAGTGTTGGTTTCTACGATATCTGCACCTGCTTCATAATAAGCGGCGTGGACATCGCGGATTGCTTGTGGTTGTGTTATGGATAGTAAATCGTTGTTTCCTTTTAAGGGATGCGGAAAATCCTTGAAACGCTCTCCACGAAAATCTTCTTCGGAGAAATTATAGCGCTGCAGCATTGTTCCCATTGCTCCGTCAAGGATTAGGATATTTTTTTTTATTGCTTCCTGAATTGTTATTGCCATGTCTTTTATCTTTTAGCTGCTAAGGTGCTGAGACACTAAGATGCTAAGTTTTTTATTCTATTATAAACATACCTAACAGGTTTTGAAAACCTGTTAGGATACGTATTTTTGATTCACATTAATTCCAAAAAATCACTATTGTAAGCTAATTAGCCCCGATTACTTCACTTAGCTTCTATTTTCATAGGAGTTCAGTGAACTTTGTTTAAGCCGGTATCCTCGTAGTGAAACGGAGAGATATAGGCAAAAGCGGGAACGATGACTGCAAAAAATGCGTCAATGATTCGCTCATAATACTGAATTCAGTAAAATAATATTGTATGGTTGTCAGGAAGAGTTTTGGGAAATACTTTATGTATTTGTGTTATCTATCTTAAATACTATGAATTAGTATTAAGTAGAATTTAGCACCTTCTTTAAGATAAAGGGTTGCTAAGGTTTCATCGGGTCTATCCCTCCGCCTTTCGTGATAACTTTCAATAATTTTAAGAACAGGGCAAAGGTATGAAATCAACATTCGATTTGCAAGTGTTTTTTTTTAAGTTTCTGAGGTTCTGTGTTGCTAAGGTTCTAAGATTAAAAAAAAAAGAGGCTATCCCGAGGCTTCGGGACTAAGAGACTGAGTTTAATGTTTTGCTTACATTAAAAACTCCAGCGGAGCGTAATATTTATAGCCAATAATTACATCAGTTAAAGAGAGCTCCAGAGGAGCGATATCTTATTATCATAATATCAATATGCCACCCCGATGGGATTTTTCCGCATCATTATTTTAACTTCTATAAATGTAACATCCCTCTGGGATTTAAATATAGCACTAAAAAAAACCCAAACTATAAAAGTTTGGGCTTTCTATATAAAAATCTTAGAATCTTAGTTCCTTAGAAACTCAGAACCTTAAATAATAGCCTTAACTACCGCTTTTGGAGCTTCTTTACGAGTTCCGTCGAAACCATCTACTCCAGAAACTGTTGTATATTTTAATACATATTTTTTACCCGGATTGATGATTTGGTAGGCTGCCTGACACATCAAAGTTGCTTCGTGGAAACCACAAAGGATCAACTTTAATTTTCCTGGATAAGTATTAACATCCCCAATAGCAAAGATTCCCGGAATATTAGTCTGGTAATCTAATGCGTTGTTTACTTTAATCGCATTTTTCTCAATCTCTAATCCCCAGTCTCCAATTGGACCTAACTTTGGCGTTAATCCGAAAAGTGGAATAAAATAATCTGTTTCGATTTTACGGTGTGCACCGTTTTCTTCGATATCTAATGACTCAATGTGTTCAGCACCATTGATTCCGATTACTTCTGCCGGTGTAATTAATTTAATTTTACCGGATGTTTTTAGTTCCTGTACTTTTTCTACAGAATCTAAAGCTCCTCTAAATTCATTTCTACGGTGAATCAAAGTTACTTCTGAAGCTACATTTGCAAGGAAAATACTCCAGTCTAATGCTGAATCTCCTCCTCCGGCAATTACAACTCTTTTGTCTCTGAATTTTTCCGGATTTTTGATGAAGTATTTTACTCCTTTATTTTCATAAAACTCGATATCCTCAATAAGTGGCTTGCGTGGCTCAAAACTTCCTAAACCTCCCGCAATAGCGATAACCGGTGCGTGAAATTTAGTTCCTTTATTTGATGTTACAATGAAACTTCCGTCTTCTTGTTTTTCGATCGTTTCAGCGCGTTCTCCTAATGTATAACCTGGCTCAAATTGTTTAATTTGCTCTTGTAGGTTATCAATCAAATCTCCTGCTAAAACTTCCGGGAATCCAGGAATATCATAAATAGGTTTTTTGGGATACAATTCTGAAAGTTGTCCTCCTGCTTGTGGTAAAGCATCTAAAATATGACATTTTAATTTTAATAATCCTGCCTCGAAAACGGCAAATAAACCTGTTGGTCCTGCTCCAATTATAAGTATATCTGTTTTAATCATTATGTTGTTGTTTATAATCATTCTTAATAATGCAAAGAAACGAATAATTTATTCTTCTGCCAATGATTTTTATCATTGATTTCTTTGGTGGATTTTTTTACTCTTTATTTTTTAATGAAGCCGTAATCTCGTTCATCTTTTTAACTTTATCTTCAAAATTACCTTTGAGTGTCTTCCTGTATTCATTGAGGTTTTCGACCATTTTGTTGATATCCTCCGGAATTACTTCTTCAAAAAACTCCCGTAATCTTTTGGCGGTTGTGGGTGATTTTCCGTTAGTCGAAATGGCGATTTTTACATTTCCTTTCGTTACGATTCCACCTAAATAGTAATCACATAAGTCTGGCGTATCGGCAATATTGCAAATCAAATAACGCTTTCGGGACAAATCGTATACCTTTTTATTGACTTTTAAATCATCAGTACAAGCGATTACCATGTGCCGTTTTTTGAGCATCTTTTTCTTAAACTTCGATTTTGTCAATTGAATAGAAGGATGTTTTTCTGCCAGGACCTTTATTTCTAAATGGAAATTTGGCGCTACAACCTCAACATTTGCATTTGGACTCGACTTTAGCAAAAAAGAGAGCTTTTCTAATCCAACATTTCCCCCACCCACAATCAGAACATTTAGATTGTGAAGTTTTAAGAATATTGGATATAATTCATTCTGTTCCATTTTAATTTATTTTCATCTAATCAAAATTAGATGATTTTTCATTACCAATATATAGTTCTTACGGATCTTTATCTTGCGATTTCCGTTGATAGAAATTCTTCGTAAAAACCTTTTAATTTATTGCTTTCGCGAACAACTTCTCCCAGAACAATAATTGCTGGAGAACTTAATTGCTTTTCTTTTACAATCTCTAAAATTGAATCTACTGTTCCTACGCCTACTTTTTCTTCGGCTGTTGTTCCGTTTTGAATGATAGCGACAGGTAAATTTCCTTTATTTTCTTTTTGAAACAAATCGATAATTTGAGGCAATTTGTGCATTCCCATCAAAATAACAATCGTTGCAGAAGATTGAGCAGCCAGCGCCACATCTGAAGATAATTTTCTATCTGAAGTTGTCCCTGTAATAGCCCAAAAACTTTCTGAAACTCCTCTTTTGGTAATCGAAATTCCCTGACTTGCCGGAACTGCCACTACCGAAGATATTCCCGGAACTACAACTGTTGGGATTCCGAAACTTTCTATAAACTCTATTTCTTCACTTCCACGTCCAAAAATAAATGGGTCTCCACCTTTTAAACGCACCACATTTCCATAAGTCAATGCATTATCAACAATCAACTGATTGATTTGGTCTTGTGTATAAGCGTGGTTTCCTATTTTTTTTCCAACAAAAATCCGGATGGCATTTTTAGGAGCGTGTGCTAATATTTCGTCATTCGCCAATGCATCGTACAAAACAACATTCGCTTCAGCTAGTGCTTTTACGGCTTTGAGCGTAATCAAATCCGGATCTCCGGGACCTGCGCCAACTAAAGTTACTTTGGGTTGTATTGTATTAAGCATTTGCTAATTCTTGAGCTCTGTATTTTTCTATGGTATCAAAAAATGAAATTCCTTCCTGAATGTATTGTTTTGCAAATGCTTCTGAAGGCTCAGTTTTATTGATTTGATATACTAATTCTTTGAATGTTACCGGCAATTGAATTTTATCAGTTGTAATGAAAACAGTATCAAATAAATCAACAATTCCTGCGTGATTATTTGTTTTTTCGTTTTCAGAAAGCAATAACGCTTTTGCACCATTTACAAATCCTGCATAAGCATGGTAAATAGCATCTGACCATTTTCCTTCGTCGAAAGATTCTTGTGCGAATGTCAATTTGTCTTTGGCTTCTAATAGTAAAGTAGCAACCAAATCAATCACAACACCTGCACATTCTCCAACTCCAACTGCTTTTACGTAGTTATCAGCATTACCCCAATCTACAAAATCAGCTTCTGTCAGATTAGTTACGTCTGCGAAAGGTTTTAAAATTTCATAGAAATATTTCTCTCCTTTCAGATCATAATAATTAAGGAATTTTTCGCCGTTTGCATTGGCATCAAAATCATTTAAGATAGTACGTAACGCATCCGGCCCTCTACGACTTGGGATTTTGATTACTTTATCTGCAAAACGTCCTGATCCGTTTCCTAATCTTCCTCCGCCTAATAAAACCTGTAATGCCGGAGCTACTAATTTCCCTGAATTAATTGACATTCCCTGAAAACCAATTGCAGACATATTGTGTTGTCCACACGCATTCATACAACCACTAATTTTGATTTCGATTTCGCGGTTGTTCAAATATTGAGGGTATTCTGCATTCAGTACTTTTTCTAATTCTTCGGCTATTCCCGTACTGCTCGCAATTCCTAAATTACAGGTATCTGTTCCCGGACAAGCTGTAATATCTGCTGTTGAATTGTATCCTAAATCAACAAAGTTCAACTTGGCTAATTCCTGATAAAAGAAAGGTAGATTTTCTTCTTTTACGTGACGGATTACAATATTCTGACGCAATGAAAAACGCAGTTCATTCGCTGCATAATTTTTAATTAAATCAGCCAATAATCTTGCTTTATCAGTATAAAAATCCCCTAATAAAACTTTAATACCAATAGCATAATAACCTGTTTGTTTTTGTGCAATTACGTTTGATTTTTTCCATGCTTCATAAGCTGCAGCATCTTCAATAGTTACTGAAGGAGCTGTTAATAATGGTTCCGGAATTGGCGCATCAAAAGCAGTCGTATCAATTTCATAAGTTTCAAAAGCGATTGCTTTTTTCTCTTTTTCTACCAAATCCATGAAAACATCTCTTCCCATTTCTTTGATTAAAAATTTCATACGCGCTTTCATTCTTTTTGCACGTTCTCCGTATCTGTCAAAAATACGAATCACACCTTCTGCAGTTGGAATGATTTGGTTTACCGGTACGAATTCTGCTAACAATTCTGCATGTGCCGGCTGAGATCCTAAACCTCCGCCTAGCATGATTTTGAAACCACGAACGCCATCTACCACTTTTGGAATAAATCCTAAATCGTGCAAATAACTCAAAGCAGTATCTTCATCAGATGACGAGAACGAAATTTTGAATTTACGTCCCATTTCCTGACAAATTGGGTTTCTTAATAAATATTGAAATAAAGCATGTGCATAAGGCGAAACATCAAATGGTTCGTTTACATCTACACCTGCCAATTCGCTTCCTGTAATATTTCTTACGGTATTACCACATGCTTCACGCAAGGTAACATCGTCTTTAGCCAAATTTGCCCAAAGTTCCGGAGTTCTGTCTAAACTTACATAGTGAATCTGAATGTCCTGACGTGTTGTAATGTGCAAACGTCCTGTAGAATACTCATCAGAAACTTTAGTAATACGTACTAATTGCTCGCTCGTTACTTTACCGTAAGGTAACTTGATACGAATCATCTGAACGCCTTCCTGACGTTGTCCGTAAATTCCACGCGCTAAACGAAGGCTACGAAAACGTTCATCATCAATTTTTCCTCCACGGAATAAATGAATCTTTTTTTCTAAATCGATGATCTCTTTCTGAACGATCGGATTTTCTATTTCTGTTCTAAAACTTTCCATTTTTTTTTTGATGCTTTAGGCTTTAAGCTTTAGGCTATAAGCTTTTTAAACTTTGTATTTTTCTTGCTTCAGGCTTTAGGCAATAGGCTCTAAGCTTCTTGCATGCCTTTTTATACGTTTTTTGCTAAAAGCTTACAGCTTATTGCTTATTGCTTACAGCAGTAAAACTACCTAATAAATCCAACTCCAGCGGTGGTATTGGTTGCTGCATCAATTAAGATAAAAGCTCCGTTTGATTTATTATCATTATAGGCATCAAAATATAATGGCTTGCTTAATTTGATGCTTACTTCTCCTATTTCGTTTATGGCTAATTGCGAAGCTTCTGTCGTTCCTGAATAATCAGTTGAGATCGTATTTTTGATGCTTTCAACTTTTGCCAAAACTGAATTGGTATTATGCTGTACTATATATTTTGTTCCTGCAACCAGTTTTTTACTGTCCATCCAGCAAACGGTTGTATTGATTTCTTTTTCAATTTTCGGAAGTTCTGATGATTTCACAATCATATCGCCTCTCGTTACATTGATGTCATTTTCTAATTCGATTGTGATCGAAGAACCTGCAACAGCTTCATCAAATGTTTTATCGAAAAAGTGAATTTTTGATACTTTTGATTCGGTTAAAGAAGGTAAAACTGTTACTGCATCTCCCACTTTAATTGAGTTTCCGTATAATTTTCCTGCGTAACCTCTAAAGTCATGATATTCTTCTGTCTTTGGACGGATAACAGTCTGAACCGGAAAACGTGCTTTTCCTGTTTCGAAAACATCATCAGCGTCTAATCCTTCTAAATGTTCTAAAACGGTTTGACCAGTGTACCAAGGCATATCTTTTGACTGATCTACTACGTTTCCGCCATTGATTGCACTTAACGGAATATAACTTACGTTTTGTTCTTTAAAAGTACTTTTAGCATTTAAAGCCTGAAAATCTGCTTTGATTTTATTGTAAACTTCTTCAGAATAATCAACTAAATCCATTTTATTGATCGCAACAATTACCTCTTTTACTCTCAATAAATTATTGATAAAAAAGTGACGGTATGTTTGCTCAATTACCCCTTTTCTGGCATCAATTAAAATAATAGAAACCTGAGAAGTCGAAGCTCCTGTAACCATGTTTCTGGTATATTCTACGTGACCCGGTGTATCGGCAATAATGTAACTTTTCTTTGCAGTCGAAAAATAAATATGTGCAACATCAATCGTGATTCCCTGCTCTCTTTCTGCTACCAATCCGTCAGTCGCCAGCGAGAAATCAAGGTAATCATATCCTTTTTGTTTGCTGCTTTTTTCGATTGCTTCTATTTTGTCCGTTGTCAATGATTTTGTATCGTACAATAATCTTCCGATCAAAGTACTTTTCCCGTCATCTACACTTCCTGCTGTTGCTATTTTTAAAACTTCCATAAGCCCCTCCCCAGCCCTCCCCAAAAGGAAGGGAGCTGAGATATATTTTAAATTATTACTAGTTTTCGTTTTTCCTAATTTTCCCATTATTCCCCCTTCGGGGGTTAGGGGGCTTAAAAGTACCCTTGTTGTTTTCTTTTCTCCATTGCGGCTTCAGAACGTTTGTCGTCGATTCTGGCTCCTCTTTCAGAAATAGTTGATTCTCTGATTTCTCCAACAACTTCTTTAATTGTTGCAGCATAAGAATCAACAGCAGCAGTACAAGTCATATCTCCAACGGTTCTGAAACGAACAATTCTTTCTTCGATTTGTTCGTCTTCTTCCTGATACACAAAAGGAGAATGCGACCAGATCAAACCGTCTCTCAAAAAAACTTTTCTTTTATGTGAAAAATAGATCGATGGAATCTCGATGTGTTCTTTTTCGATATAACTCCAAACATCTAATTCTGTCCAGTTTGAAATTGGGAAAACACGAACATTTTGACCATTTTCTATTTTTCCGTTCAAAATATCAAATAACTCCGGACGCTGATTTTTTTCATCCCATTGACCGAAATCATCACGAACTGAAAAAATACGTTCCTTAGCTCTTGCTTTTTCTTCATCACGACGCGCACCACCAATACAAGCATCAAACTTAAATTCTTCGATAGCATCTAAAAGTGTGATTGTCTGCAAGCTGTTTCTACTGGAATATTTTCCGGTTTCTTCAACTACTTTTCCTTCATCAATAGCGTCCTGAACATTACGAACAATTAGTTCTAATCCTAATTCCTCAACCAGTTTATCTCTGAAAGCAATTGTTTCAGGAAAATTGTGTCCCGTATCAACGTGTAAAAGAGGAAACGGAATTTTTGCAGGAAAAAATGCTTTTTGTGCCAAACGCACCAATGTTATAGAATCTTTTCCTCCGGAAAAAAGTAAAACAGGCTTGTCAAATTGCGAGATTACTTCTCTGAAAATGTATATCGCTTCACTCTCTAAAGCGTTTGTTTTTAATACTGAACTTGAACTCATTTGATATTTTATTTAATGCTTGACAGTTTTTTAGTTTCAAATCGCTGTGAGTTTGATCTAAAACCTCTAAACTATCGTTATTCTGTGTTTTTTGTTTCTGTCTTTTTCAACGGATTTCAATCCGTTGTTATCATCAATCTCGATAGGGTTAATCCCGAAACCTTGTCGTCTCTTTATCACCACCATCGGGTTAAAACCCAACGCTACAATATGAACCGTTCCGCCGGAACTTTAAATCTATATTCTTTTTTCTTGATTCTATTTCCTTTACTCTATTCTCTTTGCTCTTTATTCTTTCTTCGCGCTGTGCAAACCACATTCTTTATGACTTGATTCCCACCACCATCTTCCGGCTCTAATATCTTCACCAGGGAAAATCGCTCTTGTACATGGTGCACAACCTATACTGACGAAGCCTTGTTTGTGCAATGCATTTTGAGGAACATTGTTTTCTGATAAATAGGTTTCAACTTCTTCTAAAGTCCATTTTAATAACGGGTTGAACTTTATAATTTCGAAACCTCCGTCGTATTCAAACAACTGCAAGTCGTTTCGATTCTCAGATTGTTCAGCTCGTAAACCTGTAATCCAAACTGAATTTCCTGCCAAAGCTTTTCTTAATGGAACCACTTTACGAATAAAACAGCATTCTTTTCTATTTTCGACTGAATCATAAAAGCTGTTTGGTCCTTTTTGTTTCAATAGGTTTTCTACTGACGCTGCTTCAGGAAAATAAACTTCTATTTGTTTTTTGTATTTTTTTAATGTCTTGTGAAAAACATCATAAGTCTCCTGAAACAATCTCCCCGTGTCTAATGTAAAAATGCTTATATCCTGATTACTTTTTGCAATAAAATCAGTGATTACCTGATCTTCCTGACCAAAAGAAGTCGAGAAGATTACTTTTCCCGGATATTCATTTGCTATAAAAGCCAGCGTTTCTTCCAGCGAAAAATCTTTTGTTTTATCTAATAATGATTCTATAATCGTCGCACTCATAATCTCTTTCTTTCCTTTTCTAAAAAATATTTACAATAATTTTAGACAATGTTTTCAAACTCAATAATATAATTAATACTCCAACTGCCACCATCATTGGTTTTCTCTTGATTCTATTTACCAGATAAGCTCCTAATGGCGCTGCAATTACTCCTCCTAAAATCAAACCTATAATAACCTGCCAACCGTGAATTCCTCCAAAAAGCATAAAAGTAATTCCACTTGCAAACGAAATCGCAAATTCTGCCGCATTTACAGAACCTATTGTATATCTTGGGTTTCTGCCTCTTCCTAATAATGTAGAAGTTACAATTGGTCCCCAGCCACCACCGCCAACAGCATCCATAAAACCTCCGAAAGTTGCCAGAATACCTAATTTCTTAGTTTTCTTTTTAACGATTGTTTTTGTTAATGCTTTTTTAATAATGACAACTGCCAACACAATCATATAAACTGCAATAAATGGCTTTATAACATCTCCATTAATAACATCAGACAATAAATAAGCGCCGGCAACTGAACCTAAAACTCCCGGAATTAATAAATTCTTTACGAGCTTTTTATTGATATTTCCAAATTTATGATGCGATATCGCTGAAGCTCCTGTAGTAAACATTTCTGCAACGTGAACTCCTGTGCTACTGATTACTGGCGGAACTCCGTAAGCCAATAAAAACGAAGTTGAAGTCGCCCCATAACCCATTCCTAAAGTCCCGTCTACCAGTTGAGCAAAAGCTCCAATTGCAAAAAACACTAAAAAATTCTGATCAAATCCCTCAACAAACCCATTCCAGGAAAAATCTGCATGATGATTATACATTAGTGTAACTAACAAACCTGCTAATAAAATAACAGGAATTACAACCCATAACTTTGCATTTATTGCGGTATAAGCCTTAATACCAATATTATTTATTTTTAATTCTTTTTCCATATTCATGGCTTGGTTTTTAGCTTAGAAAACTATTACCCTATCGGCTTAATAGATTACTATGCAAAATTAGTACTTATTTCTAAATATCAAAACATTATTCCATTTTTTTACAACTCTAATCCTCTTTTGATCAAGCAAATACCAACTTCAAATAATATAACAAATTGGCTTCTGAAGTTAAAAATCGTATCAGACTGTATTCCAACAAGATAAAAACTATAATGATATTCATTTGCAAATATAACATTTTAAAGTCTACCAAATCCATAGGATTATTATAAAATTGTTCTTATTTTTACAGCAAATTTTTATTCATGGATTTTCACATAGGTCTTGTAATTGCCGGTTTAGTAGTAGGTTTCGTGGTTGGATTAACAGGTGTTGGCGGCGGATCATTAATGACTCCTATTTTGTTATGGTTTGGCATTTCTCCAACAACCGCGGTTGGCACCGATTTACTATATGCTGCTTTTACGAAAATGGGAGGCGTATTTGTACATCATAAAAAAGGCAATATCAATTGGAAAATTACCGGCTGGCTTACTTTAGGAAGTGTCCCTGCAGCCTTGTTGACTTTATGGATATTAAACAGCATCAAAACGGATATCTCGACCATCAATGCGGTTATAAAATACAGCCTGGGATGGGCATTGCTTTTTACCTCAATTGCCATTTTATTCAAAAAGAGATTATTAGTATACTCTCAAAAACATGCCGGCGATAAATTTCATAGCGAAAGCCATACTCAAAACATGCTGACTATCGGGATTGGTGTGTTGTTGGGTGCAACCGTAACATTAACTTCTATTGGTGCCGGAGCATTAGGTACCGTTACTTTATTTTTCCTGTATCCGCTTTTACCAACACCTCGTTTGGTGGGAACTGAGATCGCACATGCCGTTCCTTTGACTCTTGTTGCAGGAATTGGACACGCCTCAATGGGAAATTTAGATTTAATTTTATTAGGTCAGCTATTATTAGGATCGCTTCCGGGAATTTTTGTTGGGAGCATGTTAAGCGGAAAAGTACCTGATGCTTTCCTTAGAAACGCTATTGCGATAATGCTTTTCTTAGCGGGATATAAATTGATTTTTTAATTTCTCCACCATATAAGTTATATAAGTTCATTTAATATAAGCTTATAAAACTACCTGTATAAAGCAAAAATTATATTGCCTTATATGACTAATATGTTTTTAAATTTTCTTTAAAACGCAATATCTGCCAAAGAATTACTTTCTAATATTTTTAAAGTATTGTCACGAACTTCCATCATTAGACGTCTTGCTGCACAAGTAGTTTCGTCATCGCAATCATCGCATCTTTCATAAAAATTATGACTGGCACATGGCAACAATGCAATTGGACCTTCAAGAATACGGTAGACTTTTGCCATACTAATATCCTTTGGGTCTTTTATCAAATAATAACCTCCGCCTTTTCCTTTTTTGGCTCCCAGGAAACCGGAATTTCTAAGCAATAACAATATGCTTTCTAAGAATTTTATCGAAATATGTTCGCTTTTAGCAATTTCGGCAATCTGTACAGGTTCATTATTTTCACGTCTGGCTAAATAAGTTAAAGCTTTAATTCCGTATTTTGTTTTCTTTGAAAGCACTTATATATATTTTAGATTGTAGCATGCAGATTTTAGATTTATTTCTAAAATTACAAACTTCATATTTTTCTGCAACAAAAATAAGCTTTTTGAATGAGAAAAATAACACAATCAAAAACTAAGTTCTACTAAATTAGTATAGTTTAAATAAATCCAAATAAAAAAGGCTTTTTAACTGTAGACAAACTACAGTCAAAAAGCCTTTTTCTAATCTATTACCAACATTTGATCTAAAAATCAAATATCTAATTTATTTAAGAAAGTGCCTGATCTAAATCGGCGATAATATCTTTTACGGTTTCCAGACCTACAGAAACACGCACTAAACCTTCCGTAATTCCAACAGCCAACTTTTCTTCAACAGATAATTTACTGTGTGTTGTTGATGCCGGGTGTGTTACAATCGTTTTTACGTCTCCAATATTTGCCGAAAGTGAACATAATTTTATCTTATCCAAAAATTTCCTTCCCGCTTCAATTCCGCCTTTAATTTCAATTGCAATAATGTTACCGCCTAAAAGCATTTGTTTTTTGGCGATTTCATACTTTGGATGTGATTTTAAGAATGGATATTTCACACTGTTTACATTTGGGTGACTTTCTAAAAACTCAGCCACTTTTAGAGCATTTTCGCAATGTTTGTCTACACGAACTGCCAAAGTCTCTAAACTTTTCGACAAAACCCAAGCGTTAAATGGCGACATTGCCGGTCCCGTATTTCTTGAAAATAAATATATTTTACGAATCAACTCTGCATTTCCAACTGCAACTCCTCCTAAAACACGGCCTTGTCCGTCTATTAATTTTGTTGCAGAGTGAATTACTATATCAGCGCCGTATTTAATTGGCTGCTGAATATATGGTGTAGCAAAACAATTGTCGATAATTAAAATTAAATTGTGCTTTTTTGCTATTTGACCTAACAACTCTAAATCAATTACATCTACACCAGGATTTGTTGGTGTTTCAGCGTATAAAATTTTGGTATTGGGTTTAATAAAACTCTCAATCGTTTCCGGTTTATTAATGTCAAAATACGTTGTTTCGATATTCCATTTTGGAAAATAAGTCATAAACAACGCGTGTGTAGATCCAAAAACGCTTCCTGCAGAAACAATATGATCTCCTGATTCCAGCAATGCTGCAAAAGTCGAATATATCGCAGCCATTCCGGTTGCAAAAGCATAACCAGATTCAGCACCTTCCATAGCACAAACTTTATCTACAAACTCGGTTGTATTCGGGTTGCTGAAACGGGAATAAATATTACGTACTTTTTCTTCTGTAAAAGAAGCTCTCATATCCTCTGCATCCTCAAATACAAAACTTGATGATAAATATAATGGAGTAGAATGTTCCTGAAATTGGGTTTTTTCTAAATGTGTTCTTATGGCTAAAGTTTCAAAGCCAAATTCTTCTTCGTTCATTGTGTGTTTTTTTGTTTTTTTGTTTCAGGTTTCAAGTTTTGCGTCTTACGGTTAGCAAAAACAAAACTTAAAATCTAAACTAAAACGAGTCAATGTCATTTATACCCGATCTGAGCATTATCTAATTCTCAAATTGACTCATTTTCTAATTTATAATTCTTCGTTGTTCAGAACAACTTTATACTTTATTGTAGCCGTTGGCTCAACCGTTTTGGCTACTGAACAATATTTTTCGAAAGAAAGCTGTGCTGCTTTTTTTGCCTTTTCCGGATTGATGTCACCTTCTAAATAAAAAACCACATTGATTTCTTTAAAAGGTGTTGCCTCTCCAACTTTTACGCGTTCTCCTTCTACCTCAGCATTAAATGCCTTTATTTCCTGACGTTGTTTCTTTAATATCGAAATCATATCAATCGCGCTGCATCCCGCAACACCCATTAACACCAATTCCATTGGACTTGCACCTAAATCGCTTCCGCCAAATTCGGCTCTGCTATCAACATCAACTACATGTCCACGTTCATTTTTGAGTTTAAAATGAAACGCGTCGTTTACTCTGTTTAAGGTTACTTTCATGTTTTTTGTTTTCCTAAGTTATTTGTCTTTTTTGTCTAATTTATTCCAATATTCTAAAACCTGCTTTTTAGATGCTGCATCTAAAGATTTAAAATTAGGAGAAAATTTATCTGTTTTAAAATCATCAGAAACACTTGATTCAATCGTGTAAAATTGATCTTTTTGCGAAAAAATCAAATGAACGGACTGCTGTTTGAAATCTGAATCATATAATCCGTAAATAAAAAGAGCATCAACACTCTTGTCTTTATTATAATCACCAAAAGCTTTTCTGCTTCCCCAGGCCGAAATGATTCCGTTATGATTGACTTCAAGAATAGATTTTACGATCCATTTATCATTGACTTTTGTAAACCGCTGAAAATACATTTTATCAGGATTCGCATTTTTTTCAATCTTCGAAAAAATAAATACATTATCCTCATTTCCAACAGCACTCACTTCGTCTATCTGAATCGCTCTAATTCCTTTATAAGGAAAAACATCTTGCGTATAACTGTCTTTATTTCTAATAACGTTAGAAATCTGAGCAGTAATAATATTCGAGAACAGTAATAAAATCAGTAATTTTTTCATTCTTTAAATCTTGATTAATTGATTTTTACCCTTTATCTGACAATCTCAATATATCTCCAAAAACTCCTCTTGCCGTTACCGCAGAACCTGCTCCTGCACCTTGTATTACGATTGGCCTGTCTCCGTAAGATTCTGTATAAATTTCGAAGAAAGAATCAGATCCTTTTAATCCTCCTAAAGCAGTATCTGAAGGAACCGAAACTAATTTTACTTCCAGTATTCCTTTGTCATTTTGTAAATCTCCGGACAATTCACCAATGTATCTTAATACATGATTAGGCTTTTGATCTGCTTTTATTTTATCGTAAATCGGGTCGAATTCTTTTAGTTTCGTTAAGAAATCAGATACGTTTCCTTCACGTAAATGTTCCGGAATTAAATTCTGAATTGAAATTTCCTCAAACTCATTCTGCAAATCTAATTCTCTGGCTAAAATCAATAATTTTCTTCCCACATCATTTCCGCATAAATCCTCACGCGGATCCGGTTCTGTGTATCCGTTGTCAATTGCTTCTTGCAGGATCTCACTAAACGGAGCATCTTTTGCAGAGAAATTATTGAATAAATAACTTAATGTTCCTGAGAAAACTCCTTTTATTTTTGTGATGTTTTCGCCCGAAAGGTGCAATAATTTTATCGTGTCAATCAATGGTAAACCTGCACCAACATTAGTTTCGTATAAATAATTTTTCTGATTTTCTGCTAAAGATTTTCTCAGTTCTTTATAAAAACCGTAGCTTAATGTGTTGGCCACTTTATTAGATGAAATCAAGTCGAAACTGCTCTCAATCAAAGAAATATAATTTTCTACGAAAGTGGCACTTGCTGTATTATCTATCGCAATTAAATTTTCTAAATGATGTTGGTTCGCATAAGCAATCACATCATTGATGGTATATTCAAGACCGTCTTTCTGAATGTCATTTTTCCAGCTTGAAGTTACGCCATTTTTGTTTAAAAGCACTTTTTTAGAATTTGCAATTGCGAAAACATTCAATTTAATGTCTTTACGTTTTTCGATTGCAGCAGCCGATTCTAAAATCTGATTGATTAAAGTTCCTCCCACTAATCCGTGACCGAAAATGGCAATATTGATTTTCTTGGAAACTCCAAAAATCTCCCCGTGAATTACATTTAACGCTTTATTAAGTTCTGATTTTTTAACGACCAAACTCACGTTTTTACCCGTAACGGTATTGTTAAACAAAATTGGAACAATTTTATTCTTGATTAACGCAGTATAAGGTTTATGAAAAGTGCTTAAATCCTGACCAATAATCGAAATAACCGAAACATTATCTGTTACCGTAATCTGGTTTACATCTTTAGAATAAAAATCATTTTCGAACTCTTTTTCTAATTCGATCATGGCCGTAGTTGCTTTATCTGTAGCCACAACCAATCCGATTCCTCTTTCTGAAGAACCTTGCGAAATGATGCTTACACTGATATTATGATCGCCCATTACTTTAAAAATTCTGGCATCAACACCCGATTTCCCAAGCAATCCGCGCCCTTCAAGATTTACTAATGACAGATTCTCTAAAACCGAAAGGGTTTTGATTCCTTCTTTAGCTGAATCTGAAGTGATTAACGTTCCGCGATTTTCGTGATTGAATGTATTTAAAATACGAAGCGGGATATTTTTTTCCAGTAAAGGAATTATCGTTTTGGCATGCAGAATTGTTGCGCCAAAATTCGCTAATTCGTTCGCTTCATTAAAAGATAAAAATTCGATTTTTTTAGCATCAGCCACCAAATCAGGATTTGCCGTATAAATTCCGTCAACGTGGGTGAAGTTCTGAAGTTCTTCGGCATTTAAATAATTAGCAATTAATGATGCTGTATAATTACTTCCGTTTCTGCCTAAAGTTGTTGTATCATTATTATTATTTGAACCAATAAAACCGGTCACGATATTTACGGTTGAACCGTTATGCTCTTTGAAATAATTGATGACATTTTTCTTCGAAAGCTGCTCTAAAGGCTGTGCATCACCAAATTTTGAATCGGTTTTGAGCAATTCTCTTGAATCAACGAAATTAGCCGGAACTCCTTTTTCTTTTAATATGGCGGTTAATAATTTAGCTGAAAGCAATTCGCCTTTAGACAAAATCTGATCTTTGATTTTATTGCTGTAATCTCCAATTAAACTAACGCCTTCAAAAAGTTTCTCTAAAACATTAAATTCTTCAGATAAATCTACTTGTGGGTAATCAGATACCTGATAGGTTTTAAAATTCTCAAATAATGGTTTGTAATTTCCATTTTTAGCGGCAAGTTTCAAAATGTAATCCAATTCATCTGTTGCGTTTCCGCGAGCCGAAACAACAACAGCAATTTGCTCTCCCTGCTTTACTTTATCCGAAATGATTGAAACTACTTTGTTAAGTCCTTCTCCGTTTGATAACGATTTGCCTCCAAATTTTAATATTTTCATTTTATTTTTCTATTGTTTCTGCCTTAAAAATATCGGCAAGTAAATGATCTAATTGTTTGTACTCGATTAAAAAAGCGTCATGTCCGTGAACCGAATCTATTTCGCTGTAAAAAACATTGTCTTTAAACTTCTTTAATTCCTGAAAAGTTTCGCGATTTTCTTTTGGTGTAAAAAACAAATCAGAATTGATTCCGATAATATGAATCGCTGCATTTGTTCTGGACAATAACGTTTCGAAATTCTCACTATTTCTTGTAATATCTATGGTTTTAAGCAATTGGTTCATCAATTTATACGATGCCAATTGGTATCTCTTTTGCAATTTTTGGCCGTGATGTGCTAACCAGCTTTCTATATTAAAAATAGAGAGGTCATTATTGATCGTGCGTTGAAATTTTTCTTTGAATGATTCAGGAGAGCGGTAACACAACATCGCATGAATTCTGGCATCTTCTATAGGTTTTGAAGAATTGTTGAGAATTTGCTCTTGTAAATAACAATTCGCAATCATCCAGTCTGTCGATTTCCAGTCTGTTGCTATCGGAATTAAGTTTTGGGTAATGTTGGGCTCTAATGCGAGTATTTCCCAGGCAATTCCGCCGCCAACAGAGCCTCCGATGATGGTGTGTACTTGTGAAATATTGAAAGCTTCTAAACCTTTTATAAATATTCTGGCAATATCTCTTGTGGTAAAGTCCTGATAATTTTCTATTAAAAACGAATTATTCCCGTTACCAGGAACATCAAATGCCAATACGGTATATCTTTGGGTATCGATCGTTTTTTCGTCACCAATAAGGTCATTCCACCAGCCATTCTCACCCGTAACCTGAGCATTTCCGGTCAAAGCATGATTGACCAAAACGATAGGCGCGCTATACAGTGGTAAGCCAGAAAGGGTAAAACTTAATGGTAATGAAGGATATGATGCACCACTTTCTGTGATGAATTCCTGAATTATAATGGGACTTGGTATATTTTCCAATTTCAAATCTTTTTATTTTTGATTTGTATGTGGAAATATTAGAAAGAAAGTACTAGAGTGAAACTAGAAAATTCTTGTTGTTATCTTTCCACGTTTGGGCGTGGTAGAATGCAGCACCTTCTTCGATTTAACGAAGGGTTGCTAAGGATTCATCGGGTCTAATCCCTCGTCCTTTCTTTATAACATTTCAATACGTTTTTGAACTTAAAGGTGCAAATTAACTACTAATTTCTTAAACAAACAAATTTTATCGAAACTGATTGATCAATTTCTTAAATATAATTCAAACAAAAACTATTGTACGCAAAAAATTACCGAACATTTTGCCCAGTAAAATTAAGCAGGTATTCCCCTATTTTATGATACTTTTTGATTTAGATAAAAAGTGTTTCATTTTCTTTTGAGTACATCAAAAACAATAATGAGTTTGGCTCTTTTTTCTCTGCTGCCTTATCTGCTTCCGTGATTCCAAATCTAGGATGAACTAATTCATTTATTGGCGGCGGCGGATTGTTTCTTCTTGCTCTTAAGTTTTTCAATGTAGAAAAAGTCTTTGTTATGTAGTTTAATTTGCTCATGATATTTAAGTTTATGTTAGTTTGCGTTTTTTAATCTTTATTATTTGTTTAATTTTTTGTTATGGCAACCAAATGGAATAAAAAAACCCTTTTGGATTTGAATACCAAAAGGGTTTAAGTTTTATACAACTTATATATACTTTTAGTATCAACAGACGCGTACACAAATACGTGCGACATTAAACATCTTATTCATCTGTAGGGACTTATTCATCTGTGATTTACTTGCTATTTTAAAAAATTCCTGCATTTTTTTTATTTTATAAACTTCTCGAAACTATTGAATATTTTTACTTTATTCTTCTTTTCATTTAAATCAATAAGAAATAAAGTCATTCCACTTTTGTTCCAATCGACATAACTATTACTTAGAATTGCAAATCTACTTTTGGTAGTTTTGAGGTATTACAAATGTGCGAATATTTTTTCAATTACACAAGTGAAAATCAGCAAATTAATCTTAAAAAACGTTAAAAAACATCTTTTTATCGTTAAAAAACATCTTACAAATTTAAGATTTCAAAAAAACAATGTAAAAACTTACAAAAATATTACTAATGAATTTTCCTGTTTCATTATATCAAAGAACAACTAACTACTATTTGAAACCACTTACAGCCAAACTGCTTCTTTATTTTTAATTTTCTCAGCGACTTTCAGAATGTCAGTTATTATCCCTCTTGAAATAGCTTGTTTACATGCTGAAGCACTTTGAATCGCGATTGGAACATCTGCGTAAGATTGTGTATAAATTTCAAAAATGGTATCTGATCCTTTTAGCTGACCAATGGCTGACCAAACCGGTTCTGAAACTAATTTTACTTCTAAAGTATTTTTCTGTAAATCAAATTCACCTACATATCTCAGTACATGATTATCTGCCTGGGCTATTTTGGCAATTTTAAACGATTTATCGATCGCGTCTTTATTAAGAATTCCGTTTTTCTCCAGATGTTCTTCAGTAATAAGAGAATTAATTTTTATATCCGAAAAATCGAAATCTTTCCCTATCTCTCTCGTCAAAATCAATAGTTTTCTTGCTGTATCATTTCCGGATAAATCTTCTTTAAAAGTAGAGCGCATTAATCCGAGTAAACTTGCATCTTTTAAAAGAGAGGAGAAAGTAGCATCTTCAGTCGCGAATCTATTAAATACGTAACTCAGGTTATCTGAAAAAACGCCTCGTATTTTTGTTATTTTCTCGCCGGAATAGTACAAATCCCTTAAGGTCTGTAACACCGGAAAACCTGTATCTACTGATGTTTCGTATAAAAACTCTTTATCGTATTTTTTAAGATTTACCCTAATTTCTTTATACAAATCAATAGGCAATGTATTGGCTTTTTTATTTACCGCCACAATATTAAATCCGTTCTCGATGAGCGTATTATAATGATGAATTAACTCGTCACTTGCCGTTGCATCAACTGCGATCAAATTTTCAAATTCGTTTTCTTTGGCAAATTCAATAATATCCTGGACTTTAAACGGAACTGCCAATTCAAGAAAATTAGTTTCCCACGCATATCCTACGCCTTCTTTCTCGAAAAAAGCTACTGTTGAATTTGTAATTATTGGAAAGTGAAAGTCGACATTTTTACTTTCGAGAAAAAACTCCTGACTTTCTATAATTTGATTGATCAAAGTACTTCCGATATTCCCAATTCCAAAAAGGATGATATTTATTTTAAGCTTTGACATAATTTTTAATTTATTGGGGGTTAATTAAACCATATAAGTGATATAAGTAAACTTAAGAAAGAGCTGAAACTTTGCACACCGCTTAATATGAACTTATATCACTTATATGGTAAAAAAACTTTTATATTGATTAGTTTTTTATAAAAAATCACCTCTAGCAGAACTCACGCTACTAAAGGCAATTTTTCAAACAAAAAACAAAAAAACCTAATTTTTATTAATAGTGTATTGCGACTGAGTAACGCTTGCGAAAGCAGTCTGCAAATCAGCTATTAAATCCTCGATATCTTCAATTCCGACAGAAAGTCGGACTAAATCTTTTGAAACTCCTGTTTCTAATTGGTCCGCATCTGACAATTGTTGGTGCGTGGTACTTGCCGGATGAATAATTAATGATTTTGTATCACCAATATTGGCCAAAAGCGAGAACAATTTCGTTTGATCAACCACTTTTTTAGCGGCATCAAAACCACCTTTTAGTCCAAAAGTGATTACGCCACTTTGTCCTTTTGGTAAATATTGCTGGGCTAAATCATAATATTTATTGTTTTTAAGACCCGGATAATTTACCCAGACTACCTCATCTTGTTTTTCTAACCAGGAGGCCAGAGCCAAAGCATTTTCGCTATGCTTCTGGATTCGGATTGGTAAAGTTTCTAATCCCTGAATAATCTGAAAAGCATTGAAGGGGCTTAAAGCTGCACCAAAATCACGTAATCCCTCAATTCTGGCTTTTGCGATGAAAGCTGCATTTCCTAACGCTTCATGATATACTAATCCGTGATATCCTGCAGAAGGTTCTGTAAATTCAGGAAATTTTCCGTTTGACCAGTCAAATTTTCCGGCATCTATAATAACGCCTCCTAATGAAGTTCCGTTTCCTGAAATGTATTTGGTTAAGGAGTGAATTACGATATCTGCTCCATATTCAATTGGTCTCAATAAATAAGGTGTAGCAACTGTATTGTCTACAATAAAAGGCACTTTAAAGTTTTTGGCTTCTGCCGAAATTCCTTTCAGGTCTAATACATCTAATTTTGGATTTCCTAAAGATTCTACAAAAAAGGCTCTTGTATTTTCTTTAGCGGCTTTAGTAAAGTTTTCCGGTTGAGACGGATCTACAAACGTTGTCGTAATTCCTAAACGAGGTAAAGTTACATTTAGAAGATTATAAGTTCCTCCGTATAAGCTATTCGAAGCCACAATATGATCTCCGGCCTTTAGAAGTGTCAGTAAAGCTGTTGAAATTGCAGATGCTCCGGATGCTGTAACGACAGCTCCAATTCCACCTTCAAGTGCCGCAAGACGTTGTTCTAAAATATCGTTTGTTGGGTTGTTTAATCGCGTATAAATAAATCCGGTCTCGGCAAGACCAAATAAATTGGCTGCATGATCTGAATCATTAAAGACATAGGAGGATGTCTGATAAATTGGCACTGCTCTGGTTCCTGCATTTTTAGTAACATCGTGTCCTGCATGCAATGCGTTTGTTGCGAATTTTTGTGTGCTCATAATTTCTTAGTTTTTTAGGTATTGTTAATACTTATATATATTGTTATTTAAAAATAATTTTTAATTTGATTTAAACAAAAGATTTTCCGCTTCTTCTTCAAGATCATACATGTAAAACAGTAATGATTTCTGACCTTTTATATTCTGCTCTGCATTTATTCTTATAACTTCTCTTGTTATATCTTCTGATTTATTATTGTTTTTTTGAGAATCGTTTCTCAATAAATATTCTATTGCGATTGAATTTAATGTTTTCATAATTTAAAATTTAAAAGTGTTGAATTAAAAAAAGCCCTTTCGGATGGCTACCAAAAGGGCTTATAGTTCTAACTATAACAAAGATTTACTCTTTTACTTTTGGCAACAGGGATTTGGGATGCACATTTGCATCATCTCACAACATATCATCATATTATCCGCTATTGTTTTCATTTTATTTTATTTAAATATTAATTCTTTTTTAAACTCGACTAATTTGATAGAGTAAATATAGAAACTATTTTCAGAACTACCAAATTAAAAATTGATAATTAACACATTTTTTTTAGAAGCCTTGTAAATACTGGTGTTTCTCTTTATAAATTAGCCCACGGATTGTACGGATTAAACGGGTTTACACAGATTCTTTTTATCCTCTTCTATTGTCTCAAAAAATTTAGCCTCTCCCGATAGCTATCGGGATAAAGGTTTAAAATGATTAAAAAATCTGAGTAAATATTTTTAATCTGTGACATGTTTAATTGAAGCCAAAATAAAAAAAGTTAAGCCACAGTTTAAATGATTACAAAAAAAATCCGCGTAAACCCGTTTAATCCGTAAAACCCGTGGCCAATCTTCTGTTTTAGAATTTGAAACTTAATCTGGCGAAACCAAATCTTCCGTTCAATCCAAATTGGGATACTGCTCTTGAATATGCAAACTGATTGGCATTTGTTAAATCAGTGCTTGGCGCAGGAGACAATGTTGGCGTTGTATTGGTAAATGCAGGAGTTGACGGATTGTTTCTGTCCGGATAAACATCTCCTATATTATTAAACCCAAGTGTCAATCTGAATTTCTCATTGATCTGATATCCGAAAGATAAATCAGTAACAATTTTTGAGCTGTATTCAGGATGTTCGTACACTGATGATGAACCATCTAAATTTACATCTGTTGCTCCCGGATCGGTCACTTTTCCGAAATAACTGTTTCTTAAATAAATATCCAGTTTTTTGATATTGAAAGTGGTCATTAAATTTGCTTTCAATTTAGGAATTGCTTCTTCTAAATAAATTCTGCTTGATTCCGGGAAAAAAGAATATATATAAGGATCTCCACCTGCATCAATGATAGATTGAGGAACATTTAGCTTTCCTACTCTTTTGGTAGTATTATAACTTAAAGCAAAATCATTTCTGATGGTAAAATCCTGAATTACATCATATTTTTGAGAGATTACAACATCTATACCTTTAGTTTCAGAATCAATTCCGTTCGTCCAGAACGAAGCTCTTTCAACACCTTTTAAATCAAATGCCTGTTGAAACAAAGTCAATGCATCTTTTTGCTGTGGCGTTGTTGCTGCATTTATTTGCGCATCTGTAGGTCTGGCATATTGCCCTGTTAACACTACTCTTTCATTGATTCTTGTAAAATAAGCATCTGTTGCAATGGTAATATTTGCTTCAGGAATCTTGAATGTAAATCCTGTACTGATACTTTTAGATTTTTCCGGTTTCAGGCTTTCAACTCCAATACTTTTTGCCGCCTGGGAATCGTTTGTAAAATAACCTACCTGATAAGGCGAACCATTTATGAACTGAGTTGAACTTGCCTCAAAATATTTTTGCTGTAATGATGGCGCTCTAAAACCAGTTTGGCCGGAAATTCTCCAATTGATGTTATCGTTTAATTTTACAAGAGAAGCCAGTTTAAAAATCACCGTACTTCCAAAATCAGAATAATTCTCGTAACGAACCGCTCCGTTCAAAAGCCAGTTTTTAGTGGCATTCAATTCTAAATCAAGATAAGCTGCACCACTTTGTCTGTCTTTTTCTTTAGCATCAGATGGTTGAAATCCTGAGAATCCCTGTGCTCCTGCTCCACGTTTGTTTCCGAAAAAGTCCGTAACAATTAATGGCGAATTACTTGGCAGAATTCCCGGAACTATGTTTCCGTTTGTATCATATAATCCATAAGAAGCTTCTTCTCCTTGTTTGATCTGGTAATTTTCATATCTGAACTCTCCACCAAAAGCAACGTTTAATCCTTCTAAAACATCTAACTTTTTACTGAAATCTAAATTGGTTGTACTTTGCAAAAATGAAACTTTACCGGCATCAAAACTGGTACCCGAATTAGTTCCTAAAGTAGCATTGATGGTATTGTTGACATCATATTGAAAAGAGTTTGTTCCGAGGTTTGTACTAAGATCGGTATCAAAACCAAATAATTCAGTTGTTACTCCAACAGCAGAAGACGCATCTAAAATATTAGATTGTATTTCCGGCAGGAACCCGTTTTCATATACTTGCGTAAAAGTTCCGGAACCATTAGGAAGTCTGTTAAATGCATACGATTTACCATTTCTATACGAAACACCACCAAAAGAATATAAAGATGTAATCTCTGACACAGGATATTTAGCATTGTAATACAGCTGTCCTGAAGCCAGTTCTGACTGACCAACACTCATATTATAATCACTTCTTTCCTGGCCTCTATAGGCAATTTCATTATTGGTTACATCAAAATTCAAAGCAGTCTGCATTTGCGCTAATGTAGTAGCAGATGAAATTGCAGTTTGCTGTGCCGGTGTAAAATAACTTACCTGCGGTGCATATTGCTGTAATGAACTTATAATTTGTGCGGAATTTGGCGTGTTATTAATATTACTATACAATGAATTGATATTAACTCCATTTTGAGCCGCTCTGTTTTCGACAGCATTATAAGCATTAAAAATACCGTTATTTCTAATTCCGGCTCTGCTTGTTGCTTGTCTGGTTACGGCGCTTCCGGTAATATTCAGAAAACTTCCTGCTTTACCTAATGATGTTCCGTAATTTAAATCTACCTGTAAGTTCTGTCCGTCAGCGCCTCCTTTAAAATTATTAGATCCTGAAGATAAGTTGGTACCATACTGAATACCTCCTGAAATATACTTAGCATCTTTTTTTAATACAATATTAATAACGCCGGCGATGGCATCTGAACCGTATTGAGCTGCTGCACCGTCACGCAAAACTTCGATTCTTTCGATAGCAAATGACGGGATTGCATTTAGATCTGTTCCAACAGATCCTCTTCCCGGAGATCCGTTTATATTTACTAATGCGCTTGAATGTCTTCGTTTTCCGTTTACCAATATCAAAACCTGATCCGGTCCCAAACCTCTTAGTTGTGCCGGATCGACATGATCTGTAGCATCCGCCGTAGAAGTCGCATTACTGGTAAAAGAGGGCGCGACATAATTTAAGATCTGAGTAACGCTTGTTTGCGGAGAACCTTTCGTGATCTCTGAGATATTAAAAACATCTACAGGAACGGGAACATCAGTTTTTACGCGGTTTTTACTTCTGGATCCTACTATCGTTATTTCAGACAGTTCATTATTCTTTAGAGTATCCTGCTCTTTTTTATTATCCTGAGCATAGATTCCAGAAAATGTTAAAAGACCTAATGCGAGTGCTACATTTTTTTTCATTACTTTTTTCTGATTTATTATTATTTTGGTTTGAAAAGTGATTTACAATTTAATTTCTTTTTGAAACAAAAAAACCCCTGCGGTTTTGCAGAGGTTTCTATATATATGTTTTTGAACAAAAACTACAATAGTATCTCTGCGGAAGGCTCCGGCATCTTACAAGACATATTGCATACTGTTAATTTCATCTTTTCTGTTGTTTTGATGAGGCAAATTTGCAAACTATTTTTTAATCAGCCAAATAAAAACTGAAATAATTTCTATTACCCTATCAAAATAGTATGTTATGTTAAATTTCTTCTTATAAAATCAAAAAAATCAAAACTTTGATTTGCAAATCAAAATGGTTTTATACCTTTGCACGCGAATACAGAGGAAAAATTTGAACTGATTGCAACCTCTTCATAATGAAATGGTTCGTTATGAATACTGAAAGATTTTAATTTCAGTAGTAAAAAATGCTAAAGCAGACATTCTCCTTTAGCTCTTTTTAGCAATTTTTTTCCTCACTTAATTTTAATTTAATAAATTATTATGGCTTATTTATTTACGTCAGAATCTGTTAGTGAAGGGCATCCAGACAAAGTTGCAGATCAAATTTCGGATGCATTAATTGATAACTTTTTGGCATTTGATGCTGACTCAAAAGTAGCTTGTGAAACTCTTGTTACTACAGGTCAGGTAATTTTAGCTGGTGAAGTAAAATCGAATACCTATCTTGATGTTCAGCAAATTGCTCGTGACGTAATCCGTAAAATTGGATATACTAAGAGCGAATATATGTTTGAAGCAAATTCTTGCGGGATTCTTTCTGCAATTCATGAGCAATCAGCAGATATTAATCAAGGTGTTGACAGAGCTAAGCCAGAAGAGCAAGGTGCAGGAGACCAGGGAATGATGTTTGGTTACGCAACTAACGAAACTGAAAACTTCATGCCATTGGCACTTGATTTATCTCATAAATTATTACAGGAATTAGCAATTTTAAGACGTGAGAATAGTGAAATTACTTATTTACGTCCGGATGCAAAATCTCAGGTAACTTTAGAATATAGCGATGATAACAAACCAACTCGTATTGATGCGATTGTAATCTCGACTCAACATGATGATTTTGATGAGGAAGCTACTATGCTTGCTAAAATCAAAAAAGATATTATCGATATTTTGATCCCTAGAATCATTGCTAAAAATCCTGCTCACGCACATTTATTCAACAATAAAATCAACTACCATATTAACCCAACAGGAAAATTCGTTATTGGAGGACCTCACGGAGATACTGGTCTTACAGGAAGAAAAATCATTGTGGATACTTACGGTGGAAAAGGTGCTCACGGTGGTGGTGCATTCTCTGGAAAAGATCCGAGTAAAGTAGACAGAAGTGCTGCTTATGCTACACGTCATATCGCTAAAAACTTAGTGGCTGCAGGTGTTGCTGACGAAATCTTAGTTCAGGTTTCTTATGCAATTGGAGTTGCTGAACCAATGGGTATTTTTATCGATACTTACGGAACTTCTAAAGTAAATTTAACTAACGGTGAAATCGCTAAAAAAGTAGAAGCTATCTTTGATATGCGTCCTTACTTTATCGAGCAACGTTTGAAATTAAGAAACCCTATTTATAGCGAAACTGCTGCTTACGGACACATGGGACGTAAACCGGAAGTGGTAACTAAAACTTTTTCTGCTCCGGGAGGAAATGTAAAAACTGTTACTGTTGAATTGTTTACCTGGGAGAAACTTGATTTCGTAGACAAAGTAAAAGCAGAATTTGGATTGTAAATTTAGATTATTAGACTAACTTAGATTGTTAGATTTTTTTTGACAACTAGTTATTCTTAAACATAAAAAAGAGGCTTTCTAAAATTTTAGAAAGCCTCTTTTATTTTCAGTAATTTATATCTGTGTATTAATTCGACGCTGATTTTACGGATTTTATTTAATGTAAATATTATCTCAGTTCTAAAAATTAAAATAGAAGATTGATTCTATAGCTTAAGAAAAAAATCAGTTTTTATCTGCGTCTTTTAAACCTACAAAATTATCGCTCTAATTGTACATTGGGTAATGTTTTAGGACGATTGGCATCATTTGATAAAATCCATCCTGTACGGTACATCCACTCTGTCATTTTATGCAATTTCACGAAGTCAATATTTTCAGATTCATCCATTGGAGTATGGTATTGACTGTGTAAAACACTGGTATAGAAAACAGATGGAATTCCTCTTTTTGCATAAGGCAAATGATCTGAACGGAAATAAAAATATTCCGGATGTTCCGGTCTGTCCCAAAGTTTATCCAAATCGAATTTAGGACCTTCATCATTTGCTTTCTTGGCAATCGCCACTAAATCTGATGAGTTTTCGTGAGGAGAACTGGAACCTAAAAGAGCTGCCTGATTTACATTGTTTCTGCCAATCATATCTCCGTTTAATACTGCAATAATATCCTTTTCCGGAACTGTTGGGTGCGATGCGTACCATCTTGATCCTAACAGGCCTCTTTCTTCTGCACCGTGAAATACAAACAGAGAAGTTCTTTTTCCGGGTTGTTTCTTATACGCTCTTGCAATTGCTAACATTGCGACACAAGTACTTGCATTGTCATCTGCTCCGTTATAAATAGAATCCTGACCGTATTTTTGTCTTACTCCATCATGATCCTGATGTCCGCTAAAAAGTACGTATTCGTTTTTTAATTTAGCGTCAGTTCCTTCAATTTTACCTACTACGTTTACTGAAGGATACTTATAAGTTTCAGAAATTACTTCTGTAGACAAAAGGTCTTTGGTGCTTTTCAAATAAGCCAACTGATCATTATGTACCCAGAAAACCGGCATAGTTGATCCAATTTTATCGCGAACTCCTTCAATTCCGTAAATACCTCTTGTCATTTGTGGTTCGACCTGAGACCAGCTTTCTTCTGCCAAGGCATCTGCTACGAAAATAAGTGCTGACGCTCCTTTTTTTGATACAAGCTCATAGTATTTACTTCGAACAAGTCCCGGATAACGTCTTTCAAAAAGCGAAATATCATCTGCAATTCCTTCTTTCGAAGCTAATAAAACAACTGCTTTTCCTTTGATATCTGCTTTTTCGATTTCTTCTTTTGTTGCAGCTCCTAAATATACTAAAGGCGCATCGACTTTAACATTTGTGGTTTCAGCTACCAGAACATCTTTCCACAATTTATATTCTTTTTGTCCAATTTTGAATTTTGTATTTGGAGTCACCTGATGCCTGTACATATCAAAAAACTGAAAATACGTTCCATCATCACCGGCAGGAGCCATTCCTGCTTCTTTAGCCTTATTGGCCAGCCACATCGATACCTTTAACTCATCTAAAGTTCCGGCTTCACGACCATTAAAATGATCACCGGCCATCTGGTACATATCAGTTCTAAGGTCTTTATCTGTAATTGCTGAAACGAGTGGTTTTTTTATTGCTTGCGAAAAAGCTACTCCTCCACAGGCAATCAAAACGAGGATCATTTTATTTTTCATACGTTATTATTTAGTAACCCAAACTTAGTAATTTACAAAGAAAAAAAAGCTTATTTGTATTTGAAATAGTACTGAAATGCAAATTCAACAAAATGATCCTGCCTTTTTTTTGTCATTATTATTTTTATTTGCTTATCCCTTACAATTTAGCTTACTTTATATAAAATAACTGATTAAAAAAATGGGCAGACTTCCTTCGTTACAAAATGTTTTAAACGCAACACTAAAAACAGTTCTTAGATTTCCGTTAGAAACCATAACTGCCATTTTAGGCACTATTCTGGCAATAATTCTTAATGAGAAAGAATATAATGATCCTGACAACGAGCTTTATCGAAAGGCATTAATGAGCTGTTCTCTATGTCTTGTTTTATTTCTTTCTGTCAGTTTATTTTTCCTGGCTTCAAAAAAGAATACTATCCTGCGCTTCATAACCAGTTTTGTTTTTGGCGGTCTTATCGTTCTTTTTGTTTTTAATTTTCATGAATACATTACAGAAATAGAAATACAGCAATTTTTGGTACTTAATATTGCTTTGCATCTATTAGTTTCTTTTGCAGGTTTCTTGCCAAGGACTTATAATCAGGATGAATTCTGGGAGTTCAACAAGCAGCTTTTTCTTAGAATTTTAACTGCCGGATTGTACAGTATTGTACTTTATTCCGGTTTGGCACTGGCCATATTAGCCGTTGATAAATTGTTTACGGTCGAATTCTATGATCATATTTACTTTCACATCTTTTTTGTCATTGCGGGGGTCTTTAATACCATATTCTTTTTAAGCGGAGTTCCGGAAACGAATAACAGCCAGGCTCCATTGGTTCTGAATTATCCAAAAGGACTTAAAAACTTTACACAATATGTTTTGTTACCCTTAATAAGTCTTTATCTGGTAATTTTAATATGTTACGAGGCTAAAATTCTTGTTACGCTTTCCTTGCCGGTTGGCTGGGTTTCGTATCTTGTTTTGGTATTTGCTATTTTCGGGATTCTCTCTTTTTTACTGGTGCATCCCATTGCAACCGAAACTGGCAATCTATGGATGCGAACATTCAATCGTTGGTTTTACTTTCTGCTGATTCCGCTGCTTGCATTACTTTTTTGGGCGATTTTATACCGAATCAATCTTTACGGATTTACGCATGAACGCTATTATGTTCTCTTATTATCGATCTGGCTTTCTATTGTTGTGGCGTATTTTCTAATTCAAAAAAATCCTAAAATTAAGTTTATTCCAATAAGCATGTGTCTGGCCGGATTGTTTTCTATTGCCGGTCCGCAAAGTGCCAATTCTATTTCAAAATACAGTCAGTTATCCCGATTTGAAACGTACATGCAAAACCCAGATCACAAAAAACTAACTTTTGAACAAGAACAGGATTTGAGCAGCATTGTTTCTTTTCTGGAAAGCAATTATGGTATAGAAGTTATGGTTCCGTACGCCAAAACAAAACTTGAAGCGCTTCTTAAAAAAGAAAAAACTCCAAGTGATTCCGCAATAATGAAAGCTTTAGGATACGAATATAAATCTCCTTATGATAAAAAAGACAGTAAAAATGATGATTTTTATTATTACTATTATGACAATGACCAAAATGTGATCGAAAATATTAGGGGATATGATATGGCATTCAATATGTCTTCTTATGATAAAAATTTCGAATGTAAGGATTGCATAAAAATTGATAACAAAAACTATTCTGTTAGCTCTAAAGTTGAAAATTATGGCTTTAAACTACAGATTAACCAGGATATTGTTCCGCTGGAAATAAGTGCTTTTGTAAATAAAAATCCGGAATTTGAAAATTACGATTACAATTCAAATAAAAGAATAACTCAGGTAACAGAAACTCCAAAGTATAAAATTTTGATTACTTATCTCAGTGCAAATGGCAAGATCAAAAACAATAAAAAAATATTAAACAGCTATACTATAAAAGTGCTGGTAAAAATTAAGAACTAAAAAAAAAGCCTTTGAAAATAATTCAAAGGCTTTGTCATTTTAATACATTCCGTTTTGCATTTTACTTAATGTTTGTCGAATGTCTGCAGCAGTTTCTTCTTCTACATAATCGGTTAAATACTTAACCGCGAGAGTTTGTGTTGCGATTGCTTTTTCTTTCTGTCCGTCTTTATAATACAGCTGCGCCAGAGTATCCAGGTAATAAGTATTGTTTTTGCTGATCACCAAACTATATTCTGACCATGTAATTGCTGACTTTATAAAAGCAGTATTACCAGGTTTAGAAACTACTGTCCAGGCAGCTTCATTGCATAAGTTCGAGTGGTATTCCTTAAAAGCATTCCATCCGTTATACGAATATTCAGAGCTAGAATCTATCGAAGTAAACATGGTGTCTAATTTTTCAATAATACTTCCTTTATCTACAGCCAGATTAGCATTAAAATAAATACTGAATTCTTTTAAGTAATTCGTACTGGAACCGTCTTTATCCTGTACCTCAGCCAAATAAGTAAAATAGTTTTGATAACACTCAAAATTTCCTTTACCTGCAGCAATTAGTTTTTTATAAACTGCAATCGTTTTACTATCATCTTTTTCAGCAGTAACATTATTATCGGCAACATACTTATTTTGTTGTAAAGCTGTCGCAATTTCAGTATTAATACTGCCTATTATATGTGTTTCTCCTTCTCTTTCAGTAAATGCCAAACGTTCTGAATCGATGGCATCATAATGTTTTATCAAATAATCTATAGAAAGAAAATCAGTATCTGTTAGTATTTTATCGTCTTTAAAAAACTGTTTCGAGAATCCTTGGTTTTTAATTTCTTTTATAATCGTTTCTACCAGATACATATTGGGTTTTGTATCTTTTTGATGCGCTTCAATTAACTTTTTCCATATTTGCACCACCTCTTTTTTATCTACGGTATTCTTTACAAACTTAAACTCAGCCTGACTTTCATCAGTTGTTTCCTCATAGTCTGTATTATAATCATATGGTATTTCAAGAATTGCAACTTTATTAAAAGCAGCAATCAAATCAGCATCACTTGCTTTTTTATTCTTTATTGTTTTACTAAAAGCAGCTAATTTGTCCACTCTCTGCAACTTTGAATAGATAGCGTCATAATAATTAAACTGATATTGTTTCTCTTTTAAATTAGATTTTACCGTCGCTAAAATTTCTCCGTTATTATTCAAAATAATAAGACTTGGAGCATCTGTTATCTTATTTGCTTTAAGCCATTTCTTATCATCATCTGTAGCCAGATAATAATTGTATAAATCATATTCAGGATGATATGAATCATACATGCTGTAACCAAGCTGTGTTTCCTGATCTTTAACAGAAGCATCAAAATCAGCTTTTGCCGAAGGATTTTTGCTGTCAGCTACCACGACTAAAAACTTATTCTTGTCATTATTATTTGACAAAAGAGCACTTTTGAGATTGTTTTCTATTTTTAATTTAAAATCATAAACTTCCACTCCTGCAACGGCAGAATCCATTGCTACACCAAAATCATCACTTACCAAAGGTTCTTTTCCCGGATAAGTCCAATTTGTAACTGTCTTATTTTCCAGCGGAAGTACTTTTGACGTTTTTTCAGGCTGATTATCTTTGACATTACGAAAAACTAACGGATTCTTTCCTGACTGCTCTGCAATCATCAGCTCATTTGTTTTCTGATCAAAAAATCCGGTAATTTTTAAATCTCCTACAACATCCAACTGATACTTGATCGTAATCTCTGAAACATCTTTTGGTAAAGCAAATTTCGAAACCTTACTTTCTCCCCCATATTCTTCATAAACCAGATACAGGAAATCTGCCGGGTCAATTTCGAAATCTATATTAAGTCTGTCACCTTCCGGATTCACTTTATCTCTAATATCCGATAATCTCTGATATTGAACATCACCTGAACCTTTTTGTGTTCCTATATAAAAAGAATAGTAAGAGGGGTCTAAAAAGGTTACTTTGACTTTTTTTGCTTTTTTATCATTTTTAAATTCGAGTTCAAATCCATTTTCTTCTTTTATATTTGGAGTAAACAATAACGAATCGCCTTTGACTACATAATCACCCGAATAGAAAACCAATTCGTATTTATTATTTTCTAATAAATTCAACTTGATCTTTTGCCCGTTATTGGTAGACAAATAAGATCCTTTCTCAATTTTTTTTGTTTGAGAAAAAGAGACGGATATTAAACAAAAGAACGCTAAGGAACTCCATATAAAATTACGCATGCTTAAAATTTTAGTTGTTACAATTTCAGACAAAGATATTTCTTTCTTATTTAAAAAAACACCAAAAAGCACAAAGTTTTGTAATCGAAATACTATAAATTATATTTCATCGAAAAGATGATGTAGCGAGGTTGTACTGTGTATTGTGAAACTCTTGTAGAAAACTGCGAGAAGCTGTCATCATTAAGGTATTTAGTATTTAATAAGTTGGTAGCTGATATTTTATATTCCCATTTACTGTTCTTTTTTTGATAGGTCAAACTAGCACTCAAAAAATCATATTCGTTATTGACTGTTTTATTGCTATTGTAATAATGATAAAACTCATACTCTGAAACAAACGAAAAACTGTCTAAAAAATAATAATCCAACCTTGCAAAAGGTTTGTCCGTATAATAAGTAGAACCGCTGTATTTATTAATCAGGGCATTATAACCAAATTCGATATTAGGAAAGTTTTTATAATTTGTTGAAGCTTTTACGGTATAACTTTGACTAAAACTTTCTGTAGTTGTCAATTCGTTATTCTGAATATTATTGAATTTAGCCCAATTGAAAGAGGCATTCACTGAGGCTTTGTAATTCTTTAAGAATGAACGTCCATAATTTCCCATTCCGCTAAAAGATTCATCCGCTAAATTTGAATTATATGGCGATGACGATTGGTTGATTCCTGTAAAATCTGCGCTGGTTTTAATCGCATCTACTTTTTTAGTATAGGTTGCATTGGCAAATATGTTTTCGAAATTGAACATATTGTATTTAAAATAACGCAGGGAATGTACTTGCGACGTAGCATTTTCTAAAAAACGGTTTCCGCGGAACAAACTGCTGTAATCAGACAAAACATAACCCGCGGCCAATTGGTTGATATCTGTAAAATCATTTGACAAAGAGAAATTGTAAGTCAGGGTTTCTGATTTTTTGATTTGATACAAAGCGAAAAAGTCAGGCAATACTTTTACGAAATTTTGTGAATAATCCGTTCCTAATTGTCCATTTTTCATATTGTACGAATGTACGCTGACACCGGGTGTTAAGGTAAATTTGCCGGCCAGAATTTTATAATGAAATGCCAAAAACACATCATTAAAATTATAGTTTACCTGATTATTATTTTCGGCACTGTTCAGGTCGTTTTTATCTCCATTGTCCAACATTTGAAAAATATGGGAATTAAAATCCTGATACGAATAGGTATTTCCCAACGTGATGTTGATATTGCTTTTTGGTGTTACCATATAATAGTAATCCAGTTTGGCATCTACTTTATTTGTTTTTACATAACGGTCCTGATTCAGATCGTTTCTGTTTTGTCCCGAAATATAGCCGGATAAATCAAAAGGTTGTGTTCTTAGGTTGGCATTATAAAACGGGTTTTCGTCCTGATATAGATGCTGCATTTCAAAAGCAAAAATATTCTTGTCGCTTTGCGTATAATACAAACTCAAATTTTGATTTATTGATGTGGGATCTTGCTTTTTATTGGTCAAAATAGTCTCTAAGGATGAAACAGTATTCACCACCGATTCACGCAATACGTCTGTGTCTTCATTTTGTTTGGACAACTTCGTTAAAATATCATAATCAAACTGAAATTTATCACTTGGCTTATAAGTTGAACTCAGTTTAAAAAGTCCCAGATTATTTTTCTGATGCGTTTCTTCGTCTCTTTTTTGCTGATCTCCAGAATCTAAAATGGTAGTTTGAGATTTCGTTTCAAGATCTGTTTTTGAGGTCGACAATATTCCGAAACCGCTAATATTCCATTTTTTAGTAACGGAATAAGCGAAATTTGTCGCTCCAAATTTCGTTTCAATTTCTTTTGCGCGATTGTTTCTTAAAATCGAAATCCCCAAGTCGTTTGAGGAAACATTAAAATTGCTTCCGCCTTTTTTCATCAGGTTTTTAAATCCGCCTGTAAACTTAAAATAATCCTGAGCTGTGAGCGGTAATTCCCCAATATTATTAAAATTGGTAATTAGGTTAATACTGTACTTTGGACTGTAATAAAACAGTTTCGGATTTATAATATACCGACTATCGAGTTCTCCAACTCCTGTTCCGGCGGTTACATCACCAAACCAAAAGTTCTTTTTACCTTCTTTCAGCTTAATATTCATCGCTACATTATCCTGATCATTTTCTAAACCTTTTAGTGCTTTTACTTCATTGTAATTTCTTAAAACCTGAATTTTATCAATGGCATCGGCAGGAATATTTTTAACGCCAAGCTTTGTATCTCCGTCAAAAAAATCTTTTCCCTCGACCATTAATTTGGTGACTTTTTTGCCTTCCACTTCAATTTCTCCATCAGCATTTACCTCAACTCCGGGCAGTTTTTTCAATACATCTTCCAGTTTCTTTTCGGTTCCCGATTTAAACGAATCGGCGTTATATACAATCGTATCTCCTTTTATAGAAACTGGCATTTCGCGCACAATCTCAACACCCTGAAGTTCGATTCCCGCACCATCCATAACAATGTTCTGAACGATGTTTGTACTTTGAGTTGCAACGGAAATCTCTTTCGACTTCATTCCAAGATAACTTACTTTGATTGAGTACGAAGTATTAGGCTTCAATGTGAGCTGAAACTTTCCTTTGTCATTGGTAATTCCGTAAGAATCCATTGCTTTTGTAGCAGTATTTACCGCCATAATATTGGCCATTTCTAACGAATTTTTTTGCTCATCCTGAATAAATCCTTCAAAACGAACACTTTGAGAAAAGCATATAGAAGTAAATAAAAAGGCGAATATAAAAAGTGTTTTGTTCATTGATAAATGAATAAATTAGAATAAATAAAACTTTGAAGCAGAAGATCTACCTTCCAATAGTTTGTGCCGGTCCGCTTGAACGACCACGATTCATTTCTCTAAATTCTTCCATTTTTTTAATAACCGTTTCATCGTAATCTTTCTGAGAAATTACTTTTCCTTTTTTAGAGGGTTTTATTTCTGCTTTGTCTTTTGCATTCAAAACAATTTTTGAACATAAAATTGTAGTGGTTCCGTCATTTATTTCTAAAATCAAACCAGGAAGTCCCCAATAATTTTCAGGACCCTGGTTTACAGGAATTTCAGGTGTATACCAAGCGGTTACAAGAATTTCTTTTGGCATCTCAAAATTGTCTGCAAAATTGGTCTTCGTTTCTCCGGACGTTTTTTTAGCTTCCTCTTTTTTATCGTCGGTTTTTTTAGGTCTGAAATTTCTAAAATCAGTTTTGCTTGGTTCTTTGACCACAGTAGCTTTGTAGCAAGTATATCCGCCAATTTGTTTAGTTTCCTGCTCTAATTTCCAGTTTAATTTTGGCAGTGAATCTATCACCAAAAATTCCTTGCCCATAAATTCTTTATCAACCGTATACGATTTCGTTTTTACATCTTTATAAAAAGTGCCTCCGCCTCCCATCATCGACCCCACCATTATACGAAAACCATTTTGCTGTCCCGGAGCTTCGAGTTTCTCTTCTTCTTTATAAATAGAAGCCGATTTGTCAAAATTCAGAATAAAAGTTTTTTCCAGTATTTTTTTCATTCCCTCTTCCATGTTCTTTTTCATTTCCGGTGTGATATCACGATTGCCACGCATTCCTTCAAACTTTGGCGCTTGAGTTTTAGATTCATAAACGGCCATTCCCTGAAAATCTTTCTGAGCCTGTATTTGAGTACATACAAGCATCATGAACATATAATAGATTGTTTTTTTCATTACATTTTTTTTTAATTTGGATAAATCATAGAAAACCTATACTCAAATGTATTGTTTATTTTAAAATACAGAAAATTAAATATATCAATACCGATAAGCTATAGACAAAACCGACTATTAATTAGACTATTACAATAAATAAGGACTATAGATTCAATCTCTATTATTTACAGAGAGTCAACTGACTTACTACAAGTCTCTGATTTTGATTCAGTCGAAATAATCAACAATCGATCAATATCTTTTGGGCAAAGCTAATTTGTTGTATCTTAAAGACATTACAGGTATAAATTCAGATACATTTTCTGAAATTTAAATTTTAAAAAAAACGTTTGACAAATTCTGCTACTAAGACCAAATTTTATCTATTTTTACAGCTAAAGAAATAACAAATTATAAAATCGTAAGACGGTAATGCACATAGCAATAGCAGGAAATATAGGAGCAGGAAAAACAACTTTAACTAAATTATTAGCTAAACATTTCAAATGGGAACCTCATTATGAAGATGTAGTTGATAATCCGTATTTAGATGATTTCTACCACCAAATGGAACGTTGGTCTTTTAATTTGCAAATTTATTTCTTGAACAGTCGTTTTCGTCAGGTATTACAAATTCGCGAAAGCGGGAAGAAAATCATTCAGGACAGAACGATTTATGAAGATGCCTATATTTTTGCTCCCAATTTATATTCGATGGGATTAATGACGAGTCGCGATTTCGAAAACTATACTTCACTTTTTGAATTAATGGAAGGATTAGTAAAAGCGCCTGATTTATTAATTTATCTAAGAAGTTCTATCCCTAATTTAGTGGGACAAATTCACAAACGCGGACGTGATTACGAAAACTCTATTTCTATTGATTATTTAAGCCGCCTAAACGAAAGATACGAAGCCTGGGTACAAACGTATACTAAAGGAAAATTATTAATTATTGACGTTGATAATATAAACTTTGTAGATAATCCGGAAGATTTAGGAAACATCATTAATAGAATTGATGCTGAATTGAACGGGTTGTTTTAGAAACACGGATTTACACAAAATAAAAAAATGCCTCTAATTTATATTTTAGAGGCATTTTTTATTTTCCAAAACTTTATCAAAGTTTAAAACTTTGACAAAGCTATCCGGCTATCTTTATTTCGCAGCTTCAATTTTTGCTTTTACTTCAGCTTCTGTACCTTCATAAACTTCTGTAGTTGTTTTGCCATTTTCTGTTTTCGTTACGGTTCCCGTTGTGACTCCATTTACAGTAGACAAATTCACCTCAAGTCTGTTTTTACTGTATTTAGTAGTATCAAAACAATCTGTTTTTTGGTATGCATATTTTCCTTTTGCATCATAATGTGCCAGACATTTCGCTGTTTCTTCAGCCGTGCAGCCTTTTTCTTTACACATTTTAATACATTCTTCTTTGGTCATGCCAGATAAATCTCCACATTTAGAAACTCCTCCTGCATGCATTTCAGTTTTGGCACAACAGGAACCTTTTTCAGCCAAACCAGCTGTAGCATGTCCTTCACCTAAAATAGGGGCAATTACCAAACCTATCAAACAAGTTAACTTAATTAAGATATTCATTGATGGCCCTGAAGTATCTTTAAACGGATCTCCAACTGTATCTCCGGTTACAGCAGCTTTATGAGCATCAGAACCTTTGTAAGTCATCTCTCCGTTGATTAAAACTCCTGCTTCAAAAGATTTTTTAGCGTTGTCCCAGGCACCTCCGGCATTATTTTGAAAAACTGCCCAAAGAACTCCTGAAACAGTAACTCCTGCCATATAGCCCCCTAACATTTCAGCAATTAACTGATTGTTGTCTGCGTAAACTAATTTTCCTAAAAGCACAATTGCAATCGGGAAACCAATCGTTAAGATTCCTGGCAACATCATTTCGCGTAAAGCGGCTTTTGTAGAAATCTCTACACATTTTCCGTATTCCGGTTTTCCGGTTCCTTCCATAATTCCAGGAATTTCCTTAAACTGACGGCGTACTTCATACACCATATCCATAGCGGCTTTTCCAACAGAATTCATAGCCAAAGCTGAGAATACTACTGGAATCATTCCACCCACAAATAACATGGCTAAAACAGGCGCTTTAAAGATATTGATTCCATCAATTCCAGTAAACGTTACATAAGCAGCAAATAAGGCCAAAGAGGTTAAAGCTGCAGATGCAATTGCAAATCCTTTTCCGGTTGCTGCCGTTGTGTTTCCTACTGAATCTAAAATATCAGTTCTGGTACGAACTTCTTTTGGTAATTCGCTCATTTCGGCAATTCCTCCTGCATTGTCTGAGATTGGTCCAAAGGCATCAATTGCCAATTGCATAGCAGTAGTTGCCATCATAGCTGAAGCTGCCAGCGCCACTCCGTAAAAACCTGCTAAGGCATACGAAATCCAAATGGCTGCTGCGAATAATAATACGGTTGGAAAAGTAGAAATCATTCCTGTTGCCAAACCTGCAATAACGTTTGTTCCTGCTCCAGTCGAAGATTTTTGCACAATTGCCATAACGGGTTTTGTACCTAATCCCGTATAATATTCTGTCACAGATGAAATAGCGCCGCCTACTACTAAACCAACTAAAGTCGCATAAAAAACACGCATTGATGAAATATCTTTAGATCCTTCTCCAAAAAAGCTCATTTGCATAGTTTCCGGCAACATATATCGTACTAAAAAGAAACACGCAATTGCAGTCAAAACAATCGAAACCCAGTTTCCTATATTTAATGCTTTTTGTACTTGTGCTTCTTTGGCATTATCATCAGATATCTTTACTAATGTAGTTCCGATAATCGAAAATAAAATTCCAAAACCGGCAATTGCCATTGGTAATAAAATTGGTCCAATACCGCCAAAAATATCCTGAATGTTTCCACCCATATCTTTGATCACATAGTTTCCTAAAACCATTGCTGCCAAAACCGTCGCTACATAAGAACCAAATAAATCAGCTCCCATTCCGGCAACGTCTCCAACATTATCTCCTACGTTATCTGCAATTGTGGCCGGATTACGAGGATCATCTTCCGGAATTCCGGCTTCGACTTTCCCTACTAAATCTGCTCCAACATCAGCCGCTTTTGTGTAGATTCCGCCACCAACTCTGGCAAACAAAGCAATTGACTCTGCCCCCAATGAAAATCCAGCCAAAGTCTCTAAAACTTTAGTCATATCCTCAGAGGAAGTCCAAACCCCGTGCATGAATATCTGAAAGAAAACAATAAAAAATCCTGTTAGTCCTAAAACTGCCAAACCTGCAACTCCAAGTCCCATTACGGTTCCCCCGCCAAAAGAAACTTTTAAAGCCTGTGGTAAACTTGTACGCGCAGCCTGAGTTGTTCTGACATTTGTCTTAGTAGCTATTTTCATTCCCATATTTCCGGCTAAAGCAGAGAAAAATGCACCAAAAATAAATGCCACCACTATTAATATATGTGTAGTAGGAACAATAAAAGAAATTCCGGCCAGAACTATACTTGCTCCAATTACAAAAAAAGTAAGTAATCGGTATTCCGCTTTTAAGAATGCTAATGCGCCTTCATAAATGTAATCTGAAATCTCTTTCATCTTGCCATCTCCGGCATCTTGCTTTAAAACCCAAGTCCTTTTTATTGCCATGAAAAGTAATCCTATAATTGCCATAACAATTGGCAAGTAAATCATAAATTCGTTCATAATATTTTAATGGTTATTGGTTAATATTCAATAAGCTAACTAAAACGAATTTAAACAAAAAAGCAATACTCCTGACGGCAGTATTGCTTTTTTTATAATAGAACAGGGTTAAAATTATTTAATACTAAATAATCCCTCCGGTTTGTTTTCGATATCATCAAAACGTTTTGTACACTCAGCAATAATTGCAAATGCTTCGTTTACGTCTCCCCAACCTTCAACATCTACTTTTTTGTTTTCAAGATCTTTATAAACCTGGAAGAAATGTTCGATTTCTTTTACTAAGTGTGGATTCATATCTGAAAGATCTGTCAAAGAATTCCAGATTGGGTCAGAAACAGGTACACAAATAATTTTTTCGTCCGGTCCTTTATCATCTGCCATATGGAAAACACCAATTGGTTTTACTTCCATAACACATCCAGGAAAAGTTGGCTCATTTACCAAAACCAATACATCAAGAGGATCTCCGTCAAGTGCTAAAGTTTCAGGAATAAATCCATAATCAGCCGGATACATCATTGAAGAGAATAACATTCTGTCGAAACGCATTCTTTTGATTTCAAAATCGTACTCGTATTTGTTTCTACTTCCACGTGGTATTTCGATTAATACATCGAAAGTTGTTAATTTGTCTGCGGTCATTTTCGTTTTTTATTATTTCTATAATTTCGATTGCAAAAGTAACTAAAGAATCCTTTTTCACAATAAAAAACGACATTAATCTATGCACTTTATGCATTAATTAATGAACTTTGCGTTTAAGAAACAGAGAGTTAATAAGTAACCTTACGATTTCGCTTGTTTAAATAGTAATGCCACAGCAAATATGTTGCATAAGATCGGTACGGACTCCATTGCTGCACATGGATTTCCATTTCCGATTTATCATGAATATCGAGTAATTCCTTAATGGTATTTATAACTGCAATATCACCTAACGGAATCAAATCCGGTTCCTGAAGGCAGAACATTAAATAAATATCGATTGTCCAGTTTCCAATCCCTTTTAATTTAATTAACTCTTCCCGAACTTCTTTTGCTGATTTTGTGGCTAAACTTTCAATGTTTAATTCTTTATCTAAAACTGCATCAGCAAGAATTTTGATGTACTTAGTTTTCTGTCGGCTTACTCCCAAAGCACGAAATTCTTCGTCTGGCAAGACAGACATTGTTTCGGGATTGCAAGTGGTATAGGATTTAATTTTTAAGAACGTGGCTTTCGCCGAATCTATAGAAACCTGCTGCTCAAGTATCAATAATACCAGAGTTTCAAAACCTTGTGGCCGTTTCGGGATTGGGGGTAATCCGTATTTATCAATGATTTCCTGAAATATCGGATTTTTAGCGGATAGAAAATCGATAGCTTCCTGCATAAATTCAAAATTTAAACGAAATAGTGGTACTTGAGAATTTTTCCTTTTTTAAAACATCAAAATAATTATGCTTTAAACTCTGTACATCAAAAATATGCATTTTTCAGTATTGATGTTTCAACATCATTCAACATCCACAACACAGTCCGCAAACCGTTAATAATCAACAATATAGTATTTAAGATATTTCTTATACAATTTATAAATTATTGGCATATTACTACAAAATAATTCTGACTTATTTTTTTTATTGTAATTAAATTCCTAATATTTACAATAACAAAAACTAAGCTCATAAATGATTATTTAGAGAATAAACTAAAAAAAATGAATCATATTTTTTTTAAAATAATAAATAGTAAAACTATTTAGAGCCGTATTATTTTCATGAATTACACAAGAAAACTTCAATTACACATTTAATACCAATTGCAATTATGATCCGTATCAAGGCGTTTGGAAACAATAGTTATTACTCACTTTATATTATGGCATTTGTTGTCTTTACTATTTTTAGCTGTAAACCTATTAAAAATGATATTGTTAAACACAATTTTATTACTGGAGAAAAAGATCAGCCCGATATATTCTATAACGATTCTATAGATGTTTCTATAGACTTTTTAGGAAATGCCGGTTTTGAAGATCTGTCTGAAATCAACAGAAAAAAAATAGAGAGGAAACTACATAATATCAAAGGAATATCTGTCAACAATCTAATAGTAAGTTGCCAACCCAATGAAAAATACTCCATGTACTATTTCTATGAAAAAATAAATAATCCTGTAGATACTTTATTGCATGAAAAATGCATTTTGACTGAAAATAACAGAATCGCAATTGGTGAAAAACAAAAAGGAATAAAAAAAATAACCACGGTTACACAAGCTTTCACTGACAGCGTAAATGTTTTAGAAATTACCAAATCCAATATGAAAAGGATATATTTAGATTCAAGCAATGTGAAGAAATTGTCCTATCTAAAAATCTTCAATTATTATACAAATGTCTACTCCAACTATCTTCAGGGAAGGGAAAAACTAAAAACCGCACCAATAAAAGACTCCAGGAAAAAACTTTGGAAAAATGGTTTTATAACAACTCTCAACTCATTTATGTCTAATAATAAAGAGTATGACAGCATTATAAAAGATTCTGAAAAGAAAAAAATTAATTTCGAAAAAACAATATGGCCTGCTTTTTCACAATCAGAGATAAAAAAGGACAATGATGTTTTTAAAGCAATTTCAGAGCTGGCAAGTAAAAATCAAATCATAATGCTCAACGAAGATCATTATTATCCTAAGCATCGCTTATTTGCGATGCAGCTTTTAGAAACTCTAAAGCAAAATGGATTTCAATATATTTCTATTGAAGCATTTACACCCAATACTGAAGACAATAAAATTATAATTCCAAACTCTAAAAATGGATTGTACACCAAGGAACCCTATTTTGGACATTTTTTACGAAAAGCAAATGCTTTGGGTTTTACAATTTTAGGGCATGAAAATTATGACAATACTATTGATCGTGAAATTGGGCAGGCAAAAAACATTTTAAAGATTCTTGAAAAAGATCCGCATGCAAAAATTTTCATTTACGTAGGACATGGCCATTTAGAAAAAAGCAATACCAAGAAACGCCTTATGGCTAGCTATCTTAAAGAATATTCTGGTATTGACCCTATCACAATAAATCAGGAAAAAGTAATCATGAAAACAAAAGAGAAACTTGTTTTGATTCCGAGATCGTTCTTTGCAAAGGATACTTTAATGCAATCAAGTGCTGATTATTTCCTGATAAATAATCTTGAAGCCACATTAGCCAATGTGTATCCGGACAAAAGTATAAAAACAGTTACGCTTTCACACCCCAATTTTAATTCTTATAAAAATGAAGAACTATTGGTCAGCGTTTTTGATTGGGAAGAGTATAACAAAACAAAAAGTGCCAACTTATTAGTTCCTGTCTTATTATGGCTTGAAAAACCAAAAGGCGGCAAAATTCAACTCAATTTACCTCAGGGAAAATATTATATAACTGTAAAAACAGTAAACAATAAGCTATTTAAATTTAATGATTTTGAAGTAAAGTAATGGTATTCTTTTAAGCTGGATACAATTAAGCAATAGAGGTACCAAGATAAAAATCGATGGCTACTTGCATAACGTAATTTTTAGCCCCGATAGCAGTGGAAATCCTTTTGTTTTTTTCTTAAAAAACAAAAGATTGTAACGGATTGCTTCGCCAATTCGCACTTTCAGGCTTGGGTGCGGGAAATAGCTTCTAAAATTAGATAAAAAATATCTCAAAGTTATAATTTTTTTACCCGCAGATTGAGTAGATTTTTTCAATTGTATTAAATAATTTTAATCAATAAAAAACGCCAAGTTGCTAGAAATTAAACTTAGCGACTTGGCGTCTTTGTGGCAATTTATTTTATCTTAAAAATAGAATCCGAACGATCCTTTTACTGCAAATTTATTAGCATCAGGTGTATTCAGGTAACTTCCCCTCCAGGAGAAGTCGATACGGAATACTTTGAAGATATTTCCGATTCCGGCGTTGTATTCCCAATATACATTTTCTGGTGCATTATAAGGTTGTCCCGATGCATTGATTGCTCTGTTTGCATCTGAAATTGTTCCGTAAACTCCTTTTACACCCACAAATTCTCTCCAGTTTAGTTTTCTCATAAATGGAATTCTGGCGAATAATCTTCCTCCAAAATCATGATTCCATTGCAAAGTAGTATACTGATCTGTTACAAATTCGTAGAAATTCAAATTACTAAAGGTATTTTCGATGGTAAAATAAGTCTGGTTACCCGGAATTACACTCATTAATCCTAACGGAATTGTACCAAAAGTTTTTCCGGTTTCAAGAATAATATTCGATCTTCCTAATGGTCCAATTATAATAGGCTGTTTGTAGAATAATTGTATTTTTTCGTAAGCAAAATCACTGTCTAAAACTCCTTTTAGTCCATAACTAAAATTCACAAAGAAATGGCTGAACGGGCTGTCTACAAGATCGCGCTCTACACCAAAACCAATTGTTTTACGATTGGGCATGTATTCGAACTGAATATTTGCTTCTGATTGTTTTACTGCACTTGCAACAACACCGGCAGGATTCGCGGCGGTTGGCATAGTGGTATAATAATCTAAACTAAACGTTGGCGAAGCTGATTCTAACGTTCTATACGAAACTCCTGCCTGAACAACAAAGTTCTTCATTGGCTCCATTTCTACCGAAACATTACTTAAATTAATGTTTGTCAGTTTTCCGTTGCTTCCTGTTGTAAATAATGCTGAGGATGCAAAACTTCGTCCTAAAATATCATTTGTTGTGGTTAAACTGGCACCAATTTGCTCGATGTCACGCCTGTTTCCTCCGGAGATAATGATTCGTTTTTTCTTGTCGACCATCCATTTTCCTGAAACTCCGTATTTGAATTTATTATCATCAAATCCATAAGCGGTATACGCTTGTATACGCCAGGGATCATTAGGGCCAAAATAAGTCCTTCCTCCTGCACGAAGTCGCAAACCTTCGACTTCATTATAACCAAATGTCGAGAATATTGGCCCGAAATCAAAATTCTTAAATTCTACATAACCACTTCCTAAGATAGAAACCAGACTATAAAGCTGTTTGAATCTTTTGACCGTTTGCAGCGTGTCGAGCATTTTATAAATACCCGCTTCATCTTTATTTAGTTTTTCAAAACGATTTTCCTCCCAAAATTCAGGCGGTCGGTCATAAACAGCGTTATCAATAAAATTGACTTCCTCTTTATAAAACTTCTCAGGTTTTGGAATATTAAATTTATGATCTCGATATAAAGTAGTTCTTTTACCGTAAACTCCTTTTGATTTTTCTTTTTTATTTAAAGCAAAATCAGACATCATATAATCCCTCGTCAACAAAAAAGTCGAATCATTCTCTACTTCAAATTCCTGTTCGATATAGATATCTTTTACCCAGTTAATATTGGCACTTTTAGTAACACCCATATTAATTTTTTTGATGGCAAAAGTGGTATCGTTTACCCAAAAATCTCCTTTGAAGGTTAATTCGTTTTTACGTCTTGGATAAAAAACAATATTATAACACCATTTTTTATCAATAAAAGCACTGTCTTTTAAGACATAATTGTAAACGTCAATTCCGGTTCTTGAAAGCGGACTTGTAAAACTTTTATCGAAAAATTTAAGGTGATTGTCGTAAATATTATAATCTGAATAAAGGTCTTTTACAAAGGATAAAATCTGTTGATTTCCGTTGAAACCAGACATTTTATTCCCGGTTATATTTTCTTTTACCTTCTTTAATTTATTATCACCGTAAACATCATAAACTGATTCGTTGATAAAAATGGGAAGATAGGTTTTACCTGTAACATCAGAGGTGTCAACATGTTTAAACACAAACTCCATTCCTTTGAAGAGTTTGTTTTTCATAAAAGCACTGTCGATCGTGTTCATATCAAACTCAACTTTCTCGTACTTTTGCATTTGATATTGATTGAACTGGTACAAACCGTTTTTACGCTTTCGTTCCCAAATTTTTCTCAATATATCTAATGCCGGATTATTTTTTTTAGAAGTTTTTCCGGTAAAAATTACCACTTCATTCAATGCTTCGGCTTCGCTTAAAACAATTTTGAAATCATAATTCACCGTTTTTTCCAAAGGAACTTCCCGATCTGAAAATCCTGCTGAGCTTACCAATAAAGCGGTATAAGTAGTTGGAGATTCCAGATAAAAACGACCATCTTCATTTGAAACGATCCCTATATTTGATCCTTTAAAAACAACATTCGCAAACGGAACTGGCTGATTTGATTTATCCAAAACAATTCCGCTCACTTTAGTTTGTGCAGTAACGATACTCGCGAAGGCAAATACAAAAAACAGGCTGAGTAAAATTATTTTTTTCATTGTCTGAGCAAAAAAAAACTTCATCAATTAACTATGAATGATGAAGTTTTGTGAGTATTTTAAATGTGTATTATTTGTATAACACTTTTTTAACTGCTTTTACTACATCACCTGCATTTGGCAACCAGTCTTTTAACAACACCGGAGAGTAAGGCGCAGGAGTATCTGCAGTTGTAATACGTTGTATTGGCGCATCAAGGAAATCGAATGCTTGTTCCTGAACGATATAAGTGATTTCAGAAGAAATACTTGCAAATGGCCATGCTTCTTCTAAAATTACTAAACGATTTGTTTTCTTAACAGATTTTAAGATCGCGTCTTTGTCCATTGGACGAACTGTTCTTAAATCAATAATTTCACAAGAAATACCTTCTTTCGCTAATTCATCAGCAGCGATAAAAGCTTCTTTGATGATTTTTCCAAAAGAAACGATAGTAACATCTGTTCCTTCACGTTTAATATCAGCGACTCCTAATGGAATTGTGTATTCTCCGTCCGGCACTTCACCTTTGTCACCGTACATTTGCTCAGACTCCATAAAAATTACAGGATCGTTATCACGAATTGCAGATTTCAAAAGTCCTTTTGCATCGTAAGGAGTTGAAGGCACGACTACTTTAAGACCAGGAGTATTAGCAAACCAGTTTTCTAAAGCTTGTGAGTGTGTAGCTCCTAATTGACCTGCAGAAGCAGTTGGTCCGCGAAAAACGATAGGCACATTAAACTGTCCACCTGTCATCTGACGCATTTTAGCAGCATTATTTATAATTTGATCAATACCTACTAAACAGAAGTTGAAAGTCATGTACTCGACAATAGGACGACAACCGTTCATAGCTGATCCTACTGCTATTCCTGTAAAACCAAGCTCAGCAATTGGAGTATCAATTACTCTTTTTTCGCCAAACTCAGCAAGCATTCCTTTTGAAGCCTTGTATGCTCCGTTGTATTCTGCAACTTCTTCGCCCATTAAATATATGGATTCATCGTGACGCATCTCTTCGCTCATCGCTTCGCAAATGGCCTCTCTAAATTGTATTGTTCTCATATTTATATTGTATGTTGAATTTTCTGAAGAGCAAAAATAATTATTTTAAATAACTTAAAAGCATAAATTGAATTTAAAATCACATGATCTTCTTCCTGCCCTGCGCTTTTAACTTTTTAAAAAAATTTGTGACATTTACGAAATCGATATAATAGCAATTATTTCACTTATAAAAACACTTATCATACAAATTCAACTCTTTTTGTTTAATTCTGTATTTTCAAAATACTTTCTCTAGAACGCAATAAATCAAAAAGTAGTATGGCGCAGCTCAAATTTTAACACTTAACCCAATCCGACACTTTGCAAAATCCCTAACAATCAACAGTATTGAATGCATTATCTCTCTTCTGACACGATCAAATCACTTATAAATTTCATAATCTGCGAAATCGTAATAGTTTTTCAAAAATATTATGCGTGCATAGTATAATTATTCCAAATTAAATTCTAAATTTGTAGAAGCATATTATAAATATAAAATATATACTTATGAAAATATTAGTTTGCATCAGCCACGTGCCTGATACTACTTCAAAAATCAACTTCTCCAATGGTGACTCAGAATTCGATACCAATGGTGTACAATATGTAATTAATCCTAATGACGAGTTTGGTCTGACACGTGCAATTTGGTTCCAGGAACAACAAGGCGCTACTGTAACTGTAGTAAATGTTGGAGGACCGGATACTGAGCCTACTTTACGTAAAGCATTGGCAATTGGCGCAAACGAAGCAATTCGTGTAAATGCTAACCCAACTGATGGTTTCTTTGTTGCAAAACAATTAGCCGAAGTAATTAAAAACGGAGGTTATGATCTTGTAATTGCAGGAAAAGAATCTCTTGATTATAATGGCGGAATGGTTCCGGGAATGATTGCCGGAATTTTAGGTTCTAACTTTTTAAACTCTTGTACAGCAATTACTGTTGACGGAAATAACGTAAAAGCAGTTCGTGAAATTGATGGAGGAAAAGAAACTGTAAGCACTTCTTTACCTTTAATCATTGGTGGTCAAAAAGGTCTTGTTGAAGAAAAAGATCTTCGTATCCCGAACATGAGAGGAATCATGACAGCAAGAACAAAAGCTCTTACTATTCTTGAGCCAGTTGATGCTCCTGTAAATACAAAAGCGGTGAAATTTGAAAAACCAGCTCCAAAATCAGCAGTAAAATTAATTTCTCCTGATAATTTAGACGAGCTAATCAATTTATTACACAACGAAGCTAAGGTGATTTAAGATTGTAGAGTTTAGATTGCTGATTGCAATAAAATCTAAAATTCAAAATTTGATTCACTTCAAAATCTAAATCAATAATCCTTTTAGATTTCAATTTTAAAAACCTGAAATCTAAAATCTAAAATCTAAAATTATTATGTCAATATTAATATATGCAGAATCTGCAGAAGGAAAATTTAAAAAAGTTGCTTTTGAATTAGCTTCTTACGCTAAAAAAGTAGCAGAATCACTAGGAACAACCGTTACAGCTTTAACTGTAAACACGAGTGACATTAGCGAATTGGCTAAATACGGAGTTGATAAAGTATTAAAAGTAAACAACGATAAATTAGCTGGTTTTACAGCAAAGGCTTACGCCGATGTTATCAAACAAGCTGCCGAAAAAGAAGGAACAAAAGTAGTTTTACTTTCTTCGACTACAGACAGTATTTATCTTTCATCATTAGTTGCCGTGGCTTTAAATGCCGGTTTCGCATCAAATGTTGTTGGATTACCAGTTAGCACTTCACCTTTTCAGGTAAAAAGAAATGCTTTCTCAAACAAAGCTTTCAACATTACAGAAATTAATACCGATGTAAAAGTTCTTGGCTTAGCTAAAAACTCTTACGGAATTTTCGAAAGTGCAGGATCTGCAACCGAAGAAGATTTTAATCCATCAATTGGAGACAATGATTTTGGAGTAAAAGTAGAATCTGTAGAAAAAGTAAGCGGAAAAGTATCTATTGCTGATGCTGATATCGTAGTTTCTGGCGGACGCGGACTAAAAGGTCCTGAAAACTGGGGATTAGTTGAAGACCTTGCTGCAGTTTTAGGTGCTGCAACAGCATGTTCTAAACCAGTTTCTGATTTGGGATGGAGACCTCACAGCGAACACGTTGGACAAACAGGAAAACCAGTTGCAACCAACTTATATATTGCTATCGGAATCTCCGGTGCAATTCAGCATATTGCGGGTATCAACTCATCAAAAGTAAAATTAGTTATCAATAGCGACCCAGAAGCTCCTTTCTTTAAAGTTGCTGATTACGGTATCGTTGGAGACGCCTTTGAAATTGTGCCTAAATTAACTGAGAAATTAAAAGCTTTCAAAGCGCAACATTCTTAGAATTAAAAATTCTCTATAAAAATATAGCTGCCTAAAAACAAGATAATCGTATCTTTGTTTTAGGTGGCTTTTTTGTTCCATATTTTTTGATTAAAATTGCACCTTTATTTTCCAATCAAAAAAAGTATTAAAATGAGGCATTAATTGCCCTTTTTTACCCACATATATGAGTCTAGTAAAATTATCCATAAAAGGAATTTCATACAGTCAAACTCAAAATGGCGCTTACGCCTTAATTTTGAATGAAGTTGATGGCGAAAGAAAATTACCAATAGTTATTGGCGCTTTCGAAGCCCAATCAATCGCTATTGCATTAGAAAAAGAAATTAAACCTCCGCGCCCATTAACGCATGATTTATTTAAAAACTTTGCAGAAAGGTTTGATATTGTCGTAAAACAAGTGATTATTCACAAACTTGTTGATGGTGTTTTTTATTCGAGTTTAATTTGCGAAAGAGACAAAATCGAAGAGATTATTGACGCCAGAACTTCTGACGCAATTGCTTTAGCTTTGCGTTTTAATGCTCCTATTTTTACTTATAAAAACATTTTAGACAAAGCCGGAATCTATTTAAAATCAAATACTGCAGAAACAGATCAGGGTTCTCAGGAAATTGATGATGTACTTTCTAATCCGGAAACTTTTGGTCAGGAAGAAGAAAGCAATCAGTCCGGTGATCTTTATGCCAAACATAGCCTGCAAGAACTAAACGAGCTTTTAGATCAGGCAGTTTCTCAGGAAGATTATGAAAAAGCAGCTAAAATCAGAGACGAAATCTCGAAAAGATAATTTTAAGGCAGTAAGCCGTAAGCTTTAGGCTGTAAGCTTAAAGCGCAAAACATAAAAAACAAGCTATAAGCAATTAGGAAAAAGCCTAAAGCTTATAGCCTAAAGCTTAAAGCAATCATGAAACAATACTTAGATTTAGTACAGCACGTTTTAGAAAACGGCTGTCAAAAAGGAGACAGAACAGGAACGGGAACCAAAAGTGTTTTTGGCTACCAGATGCGTTTTGATTTAAGTGAAGGTTTCCCAATGGTTACCACCAAAAAGCTACATTTAAAATCTATTATTTATGAATTGCTTTGGTTTTTAAAAGGCGATACGAATATCAAATACCTTCAGGAAAACGGAGTAAAAATCTGGGATGCCTGGGCAGATTCTGATGGCAATCTCGGACCGATATACGGACACCAATGGCGCAATTGGAATAGTGAAGAAATCGATCAGATCTCTGAATTGATTACAGAACTTAAAACAAACCCAAACAGCCGAAGAATGCTAGTTTCAGCATGGAATCCGTCTGTTTTGCCCGACACTTCGAAATCTTTTGAAGAAAATGTCGCCAACAACAAAGCTGCTTTGCCTCCATGTCACGCTTTTTTTCAGTTTTACGTTTCGAGTGCTGATCCTGAAAAAGGAGAAACTAAAGGAAAATTATCCTGCCAGCTGTATCAGCGAAGCGCCGATATATTTCTTGGAGTTCCTTTTAATATCGCATCTTACGCATTATTGACCATGATGATTGCTCAGGTTTGCGACCTTGACGCCGGTGACTTTATTCACACTTTTGGAGACGCTCACATTTACAACAATCATTTCGAACAATTAGAATTGCAATTGACACGCGAACCAAAACCATTACCAAAAATGATCTTAAATCCTGAGATTAAAAACATTTTTGATTTTGACTATAACGACTTTACACTTGTAGATTACGAACCGCATGCCGGCATAAAAGGCAGTGTTGCTGTATAACATATTAATTATAAAAAAATCCGCTTAATTCTTTTTAAGCGGATTTTTTTATATCTTTTTTCATACTACCAAAACACTATTTTCACTTCCTGCAAAATCATTCCATTTGTATGAATCTGCCTCAGGATCATTAACATAACTTCCGTCGATTACATACTTAAATTCGTAAATCGCATCCTTAACCAAGTCGTAAGTAGCTTTAAAAGTGCCATTTTTCAACTTACTTAAAGTTCCTTCTTCGATATTCCAGTTGTTAAAATCACCAACAACCGCTGCCGAATTTGCGTCTTTAGCATCTATAGAAAATGTAACTTTAACTACCGGTTTCGTTTTGATAAATTGTTTCTTCAAAGACATAACTATTTAATTTTTAGATTCATAGACTAAATTACACAAATTCACACGAACTTTCGATACCTTCACGGTCGATTTACGATAATATCAAAAACAGAATATTTTTTTGATTACATCAATAATTAAATCCTAATTAAATTTTGAAATTCAAACTCTAAGCTTATTTTGGCAGAAATATTCCAGAATCTAAATAGGGTGGTTACAAAATAAATTTTAACTTTATAACCTCATTTATATCTTATGGAAAAAGAAGTGCACGAACAATATGAATACGCCAGAAGAAGACTTAGACAAAAAAAAATTCTATATTTTCATTTTGTACTTTTTCTACTAGGAAGTTTATTTTTATTTATTGCCAACAGGTTTTTTGGTCTTGGTGCTAACACAGAACAAAACTGGTGCATTTGGGGAATCACCATATGGTTCTTTATCTTTATTCTACACTTTATAAAAGTGTATATAACAGATCGTTTTATGAATAAAAAATGGGAAAGAGAACAAATTGACAGACTTGTTGGTTTGCAGCAAAAAAGAATTAGTCAATTAGAGTCCAGAATAAATGACGATACTGAAAATAAAATTTAGTTATTAAATTGCTATGATTATAATGATAGCGGCAGTAGCCGAAAACAATGCACTTGGTAAAGACAATGAATTGGTTTGGCATTTACCAAATGATTTTAAAAGATTCAAATCGCTTACTACGAATCATCACATTATTATGGGGCGAAAAACCTTCGAGAGCTTTCCGAAACCGCTTCCCAATAGAGTTCATGTTGTAATAACGCGTCAAAAAGACTATCATCCGGAAGGTTGTATTGTAGTGGACAGTATCGAAAAAGCCATTGCTGCATGTCCCGAAAATGAAGATTCTTATGTTATTGGAGGAGGTGAAATTTACAATCTGGCTTTACCTTATACAGATATCATAGAAATTACAAAAGTGCATCACACTTTTGAAGCGGATACTTTTTTTCCGAAAATCAACAAAAGCGAATGGCAACTTGTAGAATCTGAAGAAAACCTGAAAGATGAGAAACATCTTTACAACTACACTTACGAAACATACATCAGGAAATAAAAAAACATCCTCTTGTGAAGGATGTTTTTTAAAAAACGATTGATTTTTAAATCTGACTAATTCAGGTAATAGTTTTGGTAAAAAAAATCTCAAATGTTAAGAAACATTTGAATAACTGAATAACATAATGTTAAATGAGAACGAATCTCAAAGAGCCTTTAATAACAAATACCACTAAGATATTAAAGGCAAGAAAATTAAAATTTCCAAAAACAAATTTAATCCTAAGAACGTACTTCGCACTTTAAAAGAGTATTGGTCCCCAAGAACAATACTTTCAAAACTGCTTACAAGAACAAACGAACACCAGTGCAAAAAAAGCATTCATTTGATTTCAGTCATTATTTTACTATCAATCATTAAAATCTTATCTTTTAACTGTAGCAAAGTTGGCCATAAAATACCTACTCCACAATACCCACTTTTAGTGATTTTTTCAAAATACCCACTTTTAGTGATAGCCAAAAATTACAGGGCAAACACCAATTAAAAAGCCGTCTTCCAAAACATTTATTTTACAAATAAAAAAACTCAATTACAGTTAAGTCAGATTGTATTATATTTGCGTAAATAAAAAAAATGTCTGAAAAAATAACCCCATATAAAGACTCTTCTTTAGGTAAAAAAGAGCAAGTTGCCCAAATGTTTGATAACATCTCGGGGAACTACGATAATTTGAATCGTGTCATCTCATTTGGAATCGATATTAAGTGGCGCAAAAAGGTTTTAAAAATAGTTTCGGACAAACAACCAAAAATTATTCTTGATATTGCAACTGGAACTGGTGACTTGGCTATTTTAATGGCACAAACGAATGCCGAAAAAATAATTGGCCTTGATATCTCTGCCGGAATGCTTGAAGTTGGAAAAAAGAAGGTTGAAGAAAAAAAACTATCCAACATTATTGATTTAGTTTTAGGAGACTCTGAAAAAATACCGTTTGAAGATAATTATTTTGATGCTATAACTGTAGGTTTTGGTGTTCGAAACTTTGAGAATCTGGAGAAAGGTTTTGCTGAAATTTTAAGGGTTTTAAAACCAAATGGTGTGTTTGTAATTTTAGAAACTTCGGTTCCTGACAAAACGCCTTACAAACAAGGCTATAAATTTTATAGCAAAAACATACTTCCAATCATCGGAAAGCTGTTTTCTAAAGACAATTCTGCTTATGGTTATTTGTCTGAATCTGCAGCTGCTTTTCCGTACGGAGAAGCCTTAAACAATATTTTGAGAAAAATCGGGTTTATAGATGTTGTAGCTATGCCTCAAACTTTTGGCGTTGCCACCATTTATTCTGCCTCTAAAAAATAGTATGAAAAAAATTGTAGTCTTACTTTTATTAGTCTTAACGACAAACGGATATTCTCAATTTGCCAAAAGCATGTTTAGTAAAGATCCTATTATCAATCTCGAAAACTGGCAAAAACAACGCCTTTATTTTGGATATTATCTGGGCTTCAACAGTTTTGATTTTAAATTTGACTACAAAACTCCGGGCCCTGATATTCAGGTAAAAAAAACTACCGGTTTTAATGTTGGTGTTGTTGCTGATTTAAGATTGCAGGAATATATCAACTTACGTTTCGAACCAGGTTTGTACTACACAAAACGTGACTTGTATTATCCGAATCAACCTTTAGAAAAAGACTATTTAAGAGAAGTAAACAGCACTTATATTCACTTCCCTTTATTATTAAAATTCTCTGCATTACGCACCGGAAACGTCCGCCCTTATTTAGTTGGTGGAATGTCGACTACATTAAACCTATCCAGCAACGCAAAATCGAAAGACGATAACTTCGAAGGGAAATTCAGGGTTAAACAATGGACTGCTGCCTACGAGGTTGGTTTTGGAATAGATATTTTCTCGGAATATTTTATTTTCTCTCCTTCGATCAGAGGTATGTTTGGTATCACTAATGAATTGATTCGCGACAATCCTGCAAACGGACCTAGCCCGTGGACAGACAATATCGATTCAATGAAATCAAGAGCTATTTTAATTAATTTTACTTTTCATTAAAACAAAAACTTAACTATTTCGTTTAAATTCACTAAGAATAATTGCTGTTGCAGTAGCTACATTTAAACTTTCGGTTTTTTGTAGTTCTCCAAATCTGGGAATTGTGAGTCGGCTGGAAACTTTTTTTTCAATCTCTGGCGAAATTCCATTGGCTTCATTGCCCATGATAATGATTCCGTTTTGAGGTAAATTTGATTGATAAATATTTTCGCCATCCATAAAAGTTCCAAAAACAGGGAGATCGGTTGCTGTAATAAAAGTTTTCAAATCAATATAATTCACATTTACTCTCGCAATAGACCCCATCGTTGCCTGTACTACTTTTGGATTATAAATATCAACGGTTTCTTTTGAGCAAATAATTTGTTTGATACCAAACCAGTCACAAAGACGTAAAATCGTCCCTAAATTTCCGGGGTCACGAATATCGTCTAAAGCCAGGATCAGACCTGAAGTAATAATTTTATTTTCGGCTGGCATTTTAAAAACCGCCAGACATGAATTTGGAGTTGATAAAGCACTAATCTTTTTAAGTTCCTGCTCATTAATAAGCGTACGTTTTGAAGAAGAAACTTCCTCAAAATCATTTAAAGTCGTATATAAATGTTCTAATTCAAAATTGGAAAGCAACAATTCTTGAATTACTTTTACTCCTTCGGCGAAAAATAATTGATTTGCAAAACGTTGCTTTTTTTGATGTAAGCCTGAGATAAGCTTTATTTGGTTTTTACTAACCATAAAATAATGTACTTTTGAATTAAATATTTAAAAACACTTGAAAAATAATTCCACAAAAATAACAGCATTTATTCTAATAGCAACATTTATTTGCGGTTGTAATGCTGTAAAAAGAGTTCCTGATGGAAAAAACCTTCTTGTAAAAAATACTATTCTCGTAAACGGAAAGGCAACGAATGACGAAATAGCCTCTAACCAAATGTATCAAAAACCAAATGGTACCTTGCTGGGATATCGTTTACGCTTAAATTTATACAATTTAGCCAACCTGAATCCGGATTCTACTTATCAGGCAAAATTCAAAAAACACCCGGGTTTATATGAACGTCAGGCAAAATTATTATCAGCAAAACAAGTTGACCGGCTTGGACAATCTTTTTTGAACAAAGGTCTTAATGAATTCCTGAAAAATACAGGAGAACCACCTGTTGTTATTGATACCGCAAAAACAAAAAAATCTCTTTTGCGTTTAAAATTCTATTATTTCAACAGTGGCTATTTTAATGTTGCAACAGATTATAGCATTGATAGTGTTGCCAGAAAAAAGGCAAAAATAAATTACCTTATTACTACCGGACCAGCATATAAGTTAGACACTATCAAAACTAACATCATGACTCCGGCCTTAGATTCATTATACAGAACCAACAATGACCCTTCGCTTTTAAAATCCGGAAATCAATATAAAACGGCCGATTTTGAAGAAGAAAAAAACAGACTTACTACTTATTTCAGAAACCACGGTGCCTATTTTTTCCAGCCTACTTATGTTACTTTTGACATTGATACAATTGGGAAAAAACACAAAGCTGATGTTACTTTAATTATCAACAATAACAACATCCAGGAAAGAGACTCCAGCAGAACAGAGCCTTTTAAATTATACAAAATAAGCGATGTTAACATCTATACTGATTATTCTGCCGCAAATGCAAAAAGTAAAATAACAGATAGTATCACTTATAACAACTTCAATCTGTACAGTTACAAAAAACTAAAATACAAACCCCGTGCTATTACTGATGCTATCTTTATCAACAAAGGAAGTACTTTCTCTGACACGAGAACAACTCTTTCTTCAAGGTATTTGAATAATCTGAAGATTTTCAATTATCCTTCGATTCAATATCAGGTCGACAAACGCGACTCAACTGCGCAATCCTTAATTGCCAATATTTATCTGACACCAAGAAAAAAATATAGTTTTGGTACTACTTTCGACGTAACCCATTCTAACATTCAGGATTTTGGTATTGGAGCAAGTATTTCTGAAACCATCAGAAACGTATTTAACAGAGCAGAAACGCTTGAAATTTCTACCCGTCTGAATCTGGGTTCTTCTAAAGATATGGCCAATCCCAATGATAATTTCTTTAACGTTTCAGAATATGGTGTCGATTTAAAACTAAATTTCCCGAGAATCCTGATGCCATTTGGAACTGAAAAAATTATTCCGAAAAGAATGATCCCTTCTACCAGCATTACAGCAGGTTTTTCTAAACAAAGGAATATTGGTTTAGACAAGGAAAACTTCACCGGCGGACTTGCTTATAACTGGTCTCCTAAACGAAATAACACTGCAAAACTTGAATTGCTTAACGTACAATTTGTACGCAATTTAAATCCGGACAACTATTTCAAAGTTTATACTTCTTCTTACAATGAGTTAAATGGCATTGGTAAAGAATATAATCTTGACCCTCTCAATTGGGGAAAAACACCTGAAGAACAAGCGAGAGAAGATCTAGCTATCCCTACAGGAACTACAGGATTCACTAATAATGTATTAACAAATCAAACTGCTTTACTTCCGGGAGACCCACAGTATAAAGATGTGCAAAGTATCGAAGAAAGAAGAAGACGTTTGACTGAAAATGATTTTATATTAGCTACAAGTTATACTTTTAGTAAAACCACCAAGAAAGATCTTGCCGATAATACTTTCTATCAGTTCAAAACCAAAATAGAATCTGCAGGAACCTTATTGACAGCTATATCGGGGATTGCAAGTTTACCTAAAAACGGAAATGGCAACTACGAAATATTCAATTTAGAATATTCTGAATATGTAAAAACCGAATTTGATTATATCAAACACTGGGATTTTGGAAAAGAAAAGGTATTGGCTGTAAGAAGCTTTTTTGGTATAGCAATTCCGTTTGGAAACTCAAATTACATTCCGTTTTCACGAAGTTATTATGCCGGAGGATCAAACGATAACCGTGCATGGCAGCCCTATTCTTTGGGTCCGGGAAGTACAAATGCGGCGAACGATTTTAATGAGGCCAACATGAAAATTGCAATGAGCGCAGAATTCCGGTTTAAACTTTTCGGCGACGTCAAAGGAGCTGTCTTTGCAGATGCCGGAAATATCTGGAATGTGCTCGATAATGTGATAGATGAGAAGGCAAGATTCAACAACTTAAACGATTTAGCTGAAATTGCTTTAGGTTCAGGATTCGGTTTACGTTACGATTTAAGCTTTTTTGTTATTCGTTTAGATTTAGGCTTTAAGACCTATAACCCAGCACATGAGAAAGGAGATCGCTGGTTCAAAGAATACAATTTTGGGCACTCGGTTTTAAATTTTGGAATAAATTATCCGTTCTAATGCTAATTAATTCTTATTTTTGCAACCTAAAAACTAAAAACAACTAAAAAAAATTACAATGGCACACAATATTAAACCCGGAGTAGCTACAGGAGATCAAGTACAGGAGATTTTTAATTATGCAAAGGAAAAAGGATTTGCTTTACCTGCAGTAAACGTTACGGGATCAAGCACAATCAATGGAGTTCTTGAGACTGCAGCAAAACTTAATGCACCGGTTATCATTCAATTTTCAAACGGAGGAGCACAATTTAACGCTGGAAAAGGATTATCTAATGCAGGTGAAAAATCAGCAATCGCTGGTGGAATCGCCGGAGCAAAACACATTCATACTTTGGCAGAAGCTTACGGCGCAACTGTAATCTTACATACTGACCACTGTGCAAAAAAATTATTACCTTGGATCGATGGTCTATTAGATGCTTCTGAAAAACATTTTGCAGAAACAGGAAAACCATTATTCAGCTCTCATATGATCGATTTGTCTGAGGAGCCAATCGAAGAGAACATTGAAATCTGTAAAGAGTATTTGGCCAGAATGAGTAAAATGGGAATGACATTAGAAATCGAACTTGGTATTACAGGTGGTGAAGAAGATGGTGTTGACAACTCTGACGTTGATAGCTCTAAATTATACACTCAGCCAGAAGAAGTAGCTTATGCTTATGAAGAATTATCTAAAATAAGCCCAAAATTTACAATTGCAGCTGCTTTTGGAAACGTTCACGGTGTTTACAAACCAGGAAACGTAAAATTGACTCCAAAAATCTTAAAAAATTCTCAGGATTTCGTTCAAAACAAATTCAACACTGGTGCTAACCCGGTAGATTTCGTTTTTCACGGAGGTTCAGGTTCTACACTTGAAGAAATCAGAGAAGCTATTGGATACGGAGTGATCAAAATGAATATTGATACCGATTTACAATTTGCATATACTGAAGGAATTCGTGATTATATGGTTAAAAACATTGACTATTTAAAAACTCAAATTGGTAACCCTGAAGGTGCTGATGTTCCTAACAAAAAATATTATGACCCAAGAAGATGGGTACGTGAAAGCGAAGTAACATTCAACACAAGACTTGAGCAAGCTTTTGCTGACTTGAACAACGTGAATACACTATAATCTAAAAGTTTAAAGTTTCAGGTTTCAAGTTTCAACAACTTTAAACTTTAAACCTGGAACAAAAAAAACATTAAATATGGCTTGGTTTAAAAGACAAGAAAAAGGAATTACTACCGCGACTGAAGATAAGATGGACGTTCCGAAAGGATTGTGGTACAAATCTCCTACGGGAAAAATTATTGATGCTGACGAATTAGCCAGAAACTTATTTGTGAGCCCTGAAGATGATTTTCACGTTCGAATTGGAAGCGCAACCTATTTTGAAATCTTATTTGACAATAACGAATTTGTTGAATTAGATAAAAACATGACATCAAAAGATCCATTGCATTTTGTTGATACAAAAAAATATGCCGATCGTCTTAAAGATGTAATGGAGAAAACTCACCTTAAGGACGCTGTGCGTACCGGAGTGGGAAAATCTAAAGGAAAAGAACTTGTTATCTGCTGTATGGATTTTGCCTTTATTGGTGGATCTATGGGAGCGGTTGTTGGAGAAAAAATTGCAAGAGGTATTGATCACGCGATCAAAAACAAACTGCCATTTTTAATGATTTCTAAGTCAGGTGGTGCCCGCATGATGGAAGCAGCTTATTCATTAATGCAATTAGCCAAAACATCTGTAAAACTAGCCCAGCTTGCAGAAGCAGGATTACCGTACATCTCGTTATGTACAGATCCAACCACTGGAGGAACAACTGCATCATATGCAATGTTAGGAGACATCAACATCTCTGAGCCTGGAGCTTTAATTGGTTTTGCCGGTCCTCGCGTTGTTCGCGACACTACAGGAAAAGATTTACCGGAAGGTTTCCAGACTGCTGAATTTCTTTTAGAGCACGGTTTCTTAGACTTTATCACGCCAAGAAAAGAATTGAAAGATAAGATCAACTTATATATCGATTTGATTCAGAACAATACAATTAGATAGTTTTCGAACTTCTAAAACATATAAAATCCCATTCGCTACGGCAAATGGGATTTTTTTATTCTATAAATATGTCGTTCCTACGGAACTTCTGAAGACTTGCGGTTTCAATCTCAACGGAATAAATTCCGTTGCTACCAATATTACATTCCTACGGAATTTTCTAGATGTGTGATTTTAATCTCAACTAATTAATACTTGTCTGAAAAATTGTATTTTTGTTTCTTATTTATCACTAAATAATAGTTTTGTACCCAAGCAAAATAGTAAAAAATGTATCACACATAAATGGGTTTGTTTTTTACCAGAACCTATTTTTTTTAAAGTAATATAAATATCTTTGAATTATGAGCGCAGCAACAAAACCAAACCATATAGGGCGAAAAATTAGCCGTATTCGCGAACTGAAAGACATGAAGCAAGAAGCATTAGCACAAGCTTTAGGAACAAACCATCAAGCTATTTCTGCCATGGAAAATAGCGAAACTATAGAAGATGAAAAACTTGCACAAGTTGCAAAAGCACTTGGTGTAAGTGTTGAGGCTATAAAAAACTTTACTGAAGAAAACATGATTAGTTATTTCAACAATTTTTACGATAATAGTATTAGTAATGGCACAAACGGAATATTCAATCCGAGTCATTGCAATTTCAATCCACTAGATAAAGTAATTGAACTTTATGAGCGTATGCTTCAGGCAGAAAAAGAAAAAGTGGAGTATTTAGAAAAATTATTAAAAGAAAAATAAGTTTTTTCGAGAACATATTGATTGCAATAAAAAAATCCTGAGAAAATATTTCTCAGGATTTTTTTATATCTATAACTCTAAAAGTTTCACCTCATAAAGACGCCAAATTTTAGACCTTCATGCTATTTAAATGAGATTGCTTCGTTCCCCGCAAAGACCAAACTCTCTACGAAAATCAGTTTAAAGCAGTTTAATCTGTGGACAAAGAACTCCTAAAACACAAAGTTTTAAGCACAATACAAATCCTTTGAACCTTTGCAACTCTGAACCTTTGAACCTATTTAAGCGAAGCCATATCAATTACAAAACGATACTTTACATCACTTCTGTTCATACGATCGTACGCTTCATTAATATACGACATATCGATAATCTCGACATCTGATGTAATGTTGTGTTCTGCACAATAGTCAAGCATTTCCTGAGTTTCTTTGATTCCGCCAATCAAACTTCCTATTATGCTTCTTCGTTTCATGATCAAAGTAAAAACAGGAATTTCTGCCGGAGCCGGCGGAGCACCAACCACAATCATGGTTCCGTTTGTTGTCAATAAATTTAAGTAAGCGTTGTGATCGTGTTTTGCCGAAACCGTATTTAATATAAAATCGAAACTATTAGCTAAAGATTCCATTGTTGCAGGATCTGAAGTAAGGGCAAATTTATGAGCTCCTAATTTTTTAGCATCTGCTTCTTTAGACGGAGAATGACTTAACATGGTAACTTCGGCACCAAACGAAACAGCAAATTTTACTGCCATATGCCCTAAACCACCAAGACCCAAAACTCCAACTTTATGCCCCTTACCTACTTTTAGGTAACGCAATGGCGAATAAGTTGTAATTCCGGCACATAATAATGGCGCAACTCCTTTTATATCTAATTTTTCAGAAACATGAAGTGTGTAACTTTCATCGACAATGATACTGGTTGAATATCCTCCGCGAGTCGGGATATTCGTTCCTCTTTCGACACTGTTGTACGTTCCGGTCATTCCTTCGTCACAAAATTGCTCTTCGCCTGACTGACAACTCGGACAAACTCTGCAGGAATCTACAAAACATCCTACTCCGGCTAATTCCCCAACTTTAAACTTGGAAACTTCGCTGCCAACAGCAACGATTCGGCCTACAATTTCATGTCCCGGAACCAAAGGATAAGCTACAGGTCCCCAATCTCCTTTTGCAGTATGGATATCTGAATGGCAAACACCACTATATAAAATTTCTATCTGAACCTGATGAGCGCCAACTTCTTTTCTTTCAAACGTATAAGGTTTTAACGGATTTTCAGCATCATAGGCTGCGTAAGCTTTTACTGGTATCATATTATTGTTTTTTAATTTAAGCTATTAAAATTACAATAAAATTCAACAAGAAAGTAAAATACGAAGTTGTAAAAAGATGAAATTTTCAGAATTGTATTTTACATTCCGGTTCTGATCGCTTCAACCGGATCTAATTTTGAAGCTGAAATTGCCGGTAAAATTCCTGAAATCACGCCAACTAGAATTGACAATCCAGCTCCGATGATCACATTCCAGAAACTTAATACGAATTCAAAATCTAATAAATTGGTCAAAAGAACAGACATTAACCAAACAATCAGCAACCCGATTATTCCGCCAATTAAACAAAGTATAACTGCTTCGAATAAAAACTGAAACAATATAAACCTGTTTTTTGCTCCCAAAGATTTCTGAATCCCAATTAAGTTCGTACGTTCTTTTACAGAAACAAACATAATATTGGCTACTCCAAAACCACCAACCAGGAACGAGAAGAAACTTATAAAAATCCCTCCAAATCTCAAACTTCCTAAAATTCCGTCTACAAAGTCAGTAAAACCAGAAAGTACATTTATAAAAAAATTATCAGCTTCGCCCGCTTTCATTCCACGAATTGCTCTTAGTTTCTGAGCAACTTCAGCTTTATACGCTTCCATGTCTACTCCTTTTACAGGCTTCAGAACAATCACAGGAGTCATCGAATCGCTGTCGCCATACATTCTGCGTAAAAAATTGGTTGGCAAATAAACAGATGTATCATTGCTATTCCCGAAAAAACCGGCGCCTTGCTTGGCAATTACCCCAATTACCGTAAAGCGCTGCCCGTATAAACGAATATTTTTACCAATGGGATCACTTGTACCAAAAAGTCCTTCGGCAATATCATACCCTAAAACAATTACCGGACTTCCTGAGTTTGATTCTGATTCATTATAAAATCTTCCTTTATCAAAACTCAGTCCTTCGATATCGACCATTTCGTTAGACGAAGGAACGACATTTACATCACTAACGGTTTTCGAATCGTATTTTAAAGTTTCATGATTTACAAAAAGCTGGTACGCTACCTGCTCTGTATTGTTGAGTGAATTTTTTAAATTAATATACTCATCATATTTTACATTCGGAAACTGCTCTCTTTTCCATTGTGGAATATCTGAAGGTCCGAAACAATATTTCATTAAATAAATTGTGTTTTTGTCTAAGCTGCTCAGATCTTTTGAAATTTTCCGATCTAAGGAATCTACCGCAGCCAATACTGCTATAATCGAAAAAATACCAATCGTAACTCCCAACAGTGACAATAAGGTACGTAATTTATTATTTCGCAAAGCGTTTATGGCAAAGCGGAAACTTTCTTTTAATAACCTTAGATAAACAAGCATGTATGTGTATTTTTCATTAAAGTAAAATTCAATAAATTAAAAACAAAAACCTAATAAAAGTTAACTTACTCATCAGTAGATTTTTTTAGCATAATGTTACATTAATTTTCTTTAAAATAATATATAAAAAAACTACTTTTGCAGTCTGAAAATCATAACTACACAATGAGCACAACTAAAACAATACAATCGGCATTAATTTCTGTTTTTTCAAAAGACGGACTGGAGCCAATAGTTAGAAAATTACACGAACAAAACGTAACACTTTATTCGACTGGGGGAACAGAAGATTTTATTAAAAACCTTGGAATTCCTGTAGTTCCGGTTGAAGATATCACTTCATTTCCTGAAATTCTTGGTGGAAGAGTAAAAACTTTACACCCAAAAATTTTTGGTGGAATCTTAAACCGTCAGGATAACGAAGGTGACGTTCAACAAATGAAGGAATTTGATATTCCTCAGATTGATTTGGTGATTGTTGATTTGTATCCGTTTGAAAAAACGGTTGCTTCAGGTGCAAGTGAGCAGGATATTATTGAAAAAATTGATATTGGCGGAATTTCATTGATTCGTGCCGGTGCAAAAAACTTCAAAGACACCGTAATTGTAGCTTCGGTAAACGAATACAGTTTGCTTCTGGATTTAATTACAGAACAAAACGGAGCAACAACTCTTGAGAACAGAAGATTGCTGGCTACAAAAGCATTCCATGTTTCGTCTCATTATGATGGTGCTATTTTTAATTATTTCAACACTGACGAAACGATCTACAAAGAAAGTATCGAAGGCGGTCAGGTTTTAAGATACGGAGAAAATCCTCATCAAAAAGGTTTCTTCTTTGGCGATTTTGACGCGATGTTCAAAAAAGTTCACGGAAAAGAATTGTCTTATAATAATTTATTAGATGTTGATGCTGCAGTAAACTTAATCAACGAGTTTAAAACTGACGGACCAACTTTTGCTATTTTAAAACATAACAATGCTTGTGGTTTAGCTTCAAGAAAAACGATTAGCGAGGCTTATTTAGCCGCTTTGGCTTGTGATCCTACATCTGCTTTTGGCGGCGTTTTGATTGCAAACACTAAAATTGACTTAGCTACTGCTCAGGAGATCAACAAATTGTTTTGTGAAGTAGTAATCGCACCAAGTTATGATGATGATGCAATTGCAGTTTTACAAGAAAAGAAAAACAGAATTATATTAGTTCAGAATGAAGTTGAATTGCCTTCAAGACAAGTAAGAACATGTCTTAATGGTTTGTTAATTCAGGACAGAAATAATATTACAGATACTAAAGAGCATCTAAAAACCGTTACCATTACAGAGCCTACTGCTCAGGAAATAGAAGACTTGATATTTGCTTCAAAAATTTGTAAAAACACAAAATCAAACACGATTGTTTTTGCAAAAAACGGAACATTAATTTCTTCAGGAACAGGCCAGACATCAAGAGTTGATGCTTTGGTACAAGCTGTAGATAAAGCTAAAGCTTTTGGATTTGATTTAACCGGCGCTTCTATGGCAAGTGATGCATTTTTCCCGTTTCCGGATTGTGTAGAATTAGCTAAAAAAGCAGGAATAACAGCTGTAATTCAGCCGGGAGGTTCAATAAAAGACGAATTAAGCATAAATTATTGCAACGAAAATAATCTTGCAATGGTATTTACAGGAACGCGTCATTTTAAACATTAATTTGTTTAACTTTGTTCAAAATAATTTATAACATTTTAAACCCCTAAAAAACTTATGGGATTTTTTGATTTCATGACCGAGGATATTGCGATAGACCTTGGTACCGCAAACACTTTAATCATTCATAATGATAAAGTTGTTATTGATAGTCCGTCAATCGTTGCACGTGATAGAATATCAGGCAAAATCATTGCTGTTGGTAAGGAAGCCAATATGATGCAAGGTAAAACGCATGAAAATATCAAAACCATAAGGCCGTTGAAAGATGGTGTAATTGCTGATTTTGATGCTTCGGAAAAAATGATCAATATGTTCATTAAAAGTATTCCTGCATTGAAAAAAAGAATGTTTACTCCAGCTTTAAGAATGGTAGTATGTATTCCTTCCGGTATTACTGAAGTAGAGATGCGAGCTGTAAAAGAATCTTGTGAAAGAGTAAACGGTAAAGAAGTTTACCTGATTCATGAGCCAATGGCAGCAGCAATTGGTATTGGTATCGACATTATGCAGCCAAAAGGAAACATGATCGTTGATATTGGAGGTGGTACTACAGAAATTGCAGTTATTGCTTTAGGTGGAATTGTATGTGACAAATCTGTAAAAATTGCAGGTGACGTTTTTACAAATGATATCGTTTACTATATGCGTACTCAACACAACCTTTTTGTTGGAGAAAGTACTGCTGAAAAAATAAAAATTCAGATTGGAGCTGCTATCGAAGATTTAGAGAGCCCTCCAGAAGATATGTCAGTTCAGGGTAGAGATTTACTTACCGGTAAGCCTAAACAAGTAGATGTTTCATACCGTGAAATTGCTAAAGCATTAGACAAATCGATTCAGCGTATTGAAGATGCTGTAATGGAAACGTTATCTCAAACTCCTCCGGAATTAGCTGCAGATATCTATAACACTGGTATTTATTTAGCTGGTGGCGGATCTATGTTAAGAGGTCTTGACAAACGTATTTCGCTAAAAACAGATCTACCGGTTTATATTGCCGAAGATCCGTTAAGAGCTGTAGTTCGTGGAACCGGAATGGCACTTAAAAACATTGCAAAATTCAAAAGTATCTTAATCAAATAAGACACTAAACAAATAAACATATTCTTGCAAGAGTCAAATTTTATTTATTTGACTCTTGTAAAACTTGAACCCAAAAGCATATCCTGAAACAAAATAATCGAACAAGAAATGCAGCAAATTTTTAATTTTATTATAAGAAACAGTAATCGATTGCTGTTTTTGCTGCTTTTAGGCATTTCGTTGGCGCTCACAATTCAATCCCATTCTTACCACAGAAGCAGAGTAATCAGCTCCGCTAACTTTTTAAGCGGTGGTGTTTATGAAAAAATCAACCGTGTAAACGAATATTTGAATTTAAGAACTGAAAACGAAGAACTTGTACTTGAAAATGCAAGATTAAAAAGCCTGTTATTCAATAAAGAAGATACTACAAAACTTCCGCCGCCGGATACTATCAAAGGTGTAAAACCTGCAGATATTATTGTTTCAAAAGTAATTCACAACTCCTACAATACGCACGAGAACTTTATCACGCTAAATTCCGGAGCAAATGACGGAATCAAGCCGGATATGGGAGTAATCAACAGCTTAGGAATTATTGGTATAATTGATAATACTTCGCCAAGATACGCTACGGTAGTCAGTATTTTGAATATGAAATCGCATATTAATGCAAAATTAAAGAAATCAAATCATTTTGGCTCTTTAACCTGGGACGGAAAAAGTACCGGATTTGTTCAGTTAGAAGATGTTCCAAGATTAGCTTCTATCAGAAAAGGAGATACAATCGTTACAGGTGGTCAATCTGTGATTTTTCCTGAAGGAATTAACATTGGTACCGTCGATAAGATTTCAACAAAAGCCAACACTAGCTCCTATGTCATAAACGTTAAACTATTTAACGATATGACCAACTTAGGACACGTTTATATTATTAAAAGCAGGGACAGAGAGGAACTTATTAATTTAGAAAACAAGAAAAAAAATGAATAGCGCTTTGTTAGTCAATATTCTTCGTTTTATTATGTTACTAACAATTCAAGTTGTTATTTTCAATAATATGAATTTTTTAGGGTATATAAGTCCCTTCCCATACATCCTATACATTATTTTGTATCCGGTAAACGGCAACAAGGCGGGACTAATTTTCTCGAGCTTTTTACTTGGACTAACAATGGATATGTTTTGCAATTCGGGAGGAATTCACGCTACAGCCTGTGTTATTCTCGCCTATTACAGACCTTATATTTTTAAGTTCTCATTTGGACTTAGTTACGAATATCAAACCATAAAGCTGAATGATTCATTAACTCCCGAGAGATTTTCATTTATCCTGGTTTCTGTTGTATTACATCATATTGTACTGTTTATACTAGAAGCATTTCAGTTTAGATTTATCTGGGACATTTTGCTCCGCACTTTATTTAGTTCTATATTTACAATAATCACTTCAATTATAATAATTTACCTTATTAAGCCCAATAAACGATGAGAAAAGTTCTGCTGCCCTCTTTAATTATTATCGCAGCATCCTTGCTTGTGATGAGGGTATTTTATTTGCAAATTATAGACGATTCTTTCAAATTAAAATCAGATAATAACGCAATAAAGAAACAGTACGACTACCCTGAAAGAGGATACATCTATGACAGGTACGGAAAATTATTAGTGGCCAATCAGGCTTCTTACGACATCATGGTTATTCCGAGAGAAATCAAGGAGGACTTAAATGTTAGCGAGTTCTGCACGTTATTAAATATTACCAAAGAAGATTATGATAAGCGCATAGCAAAGGCCAAAGTATACAGCCCAAGATTACCGTCTGTATTTTTACCGCAATTAAACAAATCTGAATTTGCCGCTTTTCAGGAAAAAATCAGAAAATACGAAGGTTTCTATTTCCAAAAAAGATCACTTCGTGATTACGAAGTAGATTATGGCGCTAATATTTTTGGATTCATTACACAGGTAAACGAACGTTTAATAGCCAAAAACCCGTATTATAATAGTGGAGATTTAATTGGACAACAAGGTGTCGAACAAAACTATGAAGAAGTTTTACGCGGAATAAAAGGTGTAAAATACATCCAGAAGGACAAATACAATAGAGAAATTGGCTCTTATAAGGATGGTAAATACGACACTATCGCTGTTGCCGGAGAAGACATCAACTTGACGATTGATTCTGAACTTCAAAAGTACGGAGAAGAATTAATGATTAATAAAAGAGGGGGAATTGTTGCTATCGAACCTAAATCAGGAGAAATCTTAGCATTAGTTACTGCACCTTCTTACGATCCGGGTATCTTAGTAGGAAGACAAAGATCTAAAAACTATACGCTTTTATATCACGATTCTATAGCAAAACCTTTATACGACAGAGGACTTCTGGCAGAATACCCTCCAGGTTCGCCATTTAAAATCCTTACCGGATTAGTTGCTTTGCAAGAAGGCGTAATCAACGAACAAACTACATTCATGTGTCACCACGGATTTAGTTACGGTAGAGGCCGTTTTATGAAATGTCACGGTTTTGGCCCACACCAATTGCATAACGGTATCTACAATTCATGTAATACTTATTTTGCTCAGGCTTATATGCTCACGATTAACAAATATGCCAATCCCGCAAAAGCCGTAGATGTTTGGAGCAATCACATAAAAAGTTTTGGACTGGGTCAGTTTATGGGTTATGATTTACCAATTGGTAAAAGAGGAAATGTACCAACATCTAAAACGTACAAAAAAATATACCCTAACGGAGGCTGGAGAAGCACCACAATTGTATCGAATTCTATTGGTCAGGGAGAGGTTTTAATGACCCCGATTCAACTTGCTAACATGATGGCAACAGTAGCGAATCAAGGTTATTATTATACGCCTCATATCATTAAAAAGATAGAAGGTAAAAAAATAGATCCTAAGTTCACTGAAAAACATGTTACAACGATAGATCAGAAATATTTTCCTCCGGTTATCAGCGGTTTATTTGATGTTTACAACCTTGGTACTGCACGCGCATTAAGAGTTGAAGGTATTGATATTTGCGGAAAAACAGGTACAGCAGAGAATTTTGCTAAAATCAACGGAAAAAGAACACAGCTTAAAGATCACTCGATATTCGTAGCCTTTGCCCCAAAAGACAATCCTAAAATTGCAATCGCAATTATGATTGAAAACGGAGGATTCGGTGCTACAGTTGCCGGACCAATCGCAAGTTTGATGATCGAAAAATACCTGAGAAAGAAAATCTCAAGAACTGATTTAGAAATTAGGGTATTAAACAAAAGTCTTGTAAGCGAATATGCAAAATTAGGAGGAATGACTGCGGCGAGCGCGATTGAATCTACTCCAAAAGACTCTGTCATGAAAGCTAAAATGCTAAAACAGCCAAAAGTAGAAGTTAAAAAAGTACCTTTAGACACCACCCAAGAAAATTAATATTATTATTTCAAATGAAAAACCAAAGTATAAAAAATAACATTGACTGGATAAGTGTTTTTATTTACACTGCGTTGGTAATACTGGGGTGGCTAAACATTTATTCCTCATCATTATTATCTACGGACGGAACTTATCAAAAACAGTTAATCTTTATTGGCTGTACAATCCCTTTGATTTTTATAGTACTTTTTGTTGATGGTAAATTCTACGAAAAATATGCCAGCATTATTTTTGGAGTTTCACTATTGTCTTTAGCCGGTTTATTCCTTTTTGGAAAAACCATTGCCGGACAAAGATGCTGGTACGCTATAGGGAGTTTTACCATACAACCCTCTGAGTTTGCAAAAGCCGCTACATCATTGGCATTGGCAAAATATCTAAGCGACACACAAATCAATCTGAAAGATGTAAACAGGCAAGTTCAGGCTCTGGCTATTGTATTTCTGCCTGTATTATTGATTTTACCACAACCCGATCCCGGGAGTGCTTTAATCTACAGTATTTTTATTGTTGTTTTATACAGAGAAGGATTGCCTTCATGGTATGTCTGGACTGGTTTTATCACCATATTACTATTCGTTTTAACGCTTGTTTTAGAACCTTACGCTGTTATTCTAATTGCTTTGGGAGTATTAATTATCATACACTTTAAAGGCAGGGCTGTTGATCGAAATATAATTTTAAGCGGTATTTTATTAGCCATTATTTCAGCTTTTGTTTTATCCGTAGACTATGTTTTTGACCATATTTTCAAACAGCACCACCGTGACCGTTTCAACATATTACTGGGTAAAACTGTAGATATGAAAGGTATCGGATACAACACCAACCAATCTGAAATCGCTATTGGATCAGGAGGATGGATTGGAAAAGGTTTTCTTGAAGGAACCCAAACCAAAGGAGGATTCGTTCCTGAACAGCACACAGATTACATTTTTACAACCGTTGGTGAAGAATGGGGTTTTGCAGGATCAATAGTTGTAATCGCGCTTTTTGTGGGTTTATTGCTCAGAGTAATCTATCTGGCCGAAAGACAAAAAACAAAATTCAGCAGAGTTTATGGTTATTGTGTTGCCGGAATTTTATTCACTCACTTTTTTGTAAACATCGCGATGGTTATCGGGATTTTTCCAACAATTGGGGTTCCGTTGCCGTTCTTTTCGTATGGAGGTTCCGGACTTTGGGGATTCACTATTTTATTGTTTATCTTCTTAAAAATGGATGCCAATAAAGTAAATGAATGGTAGTCTGCTTTCCCGAAAAAATCCAATAAAAAAATTCCAAATTCCAATTCTAAACTCAATTAATCGCCAGAGTACGAAACAAAATCCATTGAATTTGTAGGTCTTAAGCGCTATTTTCGAACTTCATATACTTCTAGTTCAACAAGGCACAAAACTTCAAATACAAGAATCAATTTCAAACATAGATCAAGGCTTCAACCCTGGGTTAGGTATAATAATAAAACAATATATGGCCGCTCAATATTTCGATGTTGGCAAGGCAAAAAAATCATATTCAGGCATAAAAAAAGTCCGAAGTTCTGAACTTCGGACTTTTTTGTATTATATATTTTAATTATATCTTTTCGCTTGGTCTTTTCTTTAAAAGCTTTACCAAAACCGGGAATGTAGATATGATAACAATTATGATAATGATATATTCGATATGGTGTTTCAGATCAATTCCTTGTTTTAAGAACACTCCATATAAATAATGTCCTGCAAAAATTAAGACAAATGACCATAAGAAAGAGCTCAAAATATTATAGAACATAAATTTCTTTTTATCCATAGAAACGATACCCGCTATGATTGGGGCAAATGTTCTGAAGATTGGAAGAAAACGCGCATAGATAATCGCTTTACCACCATATTTTTCGAAGAAATCTTTAGATTGTAATAAATACTTTTTCTTGAACCAGAAAGAATCTTCTTTTTTAAACAAATAATATCCGCTTTTGGCACCAAACCAATATCCCGTCATATTACCTAAAACTCCCATTATGGCAACCAGAGTCGAAAGCACAAAAACGTTTATAAAATCTGCCGGAATATCAACAACATTCAACATCAGATCACGGCTGTAAATACCTGCCAAAAAAAGTAAACTATCTCCCGGAAGGAAGAAACCTGCAAAAAGTCCTGTCTCTGCAAAAACTATAAACAAGACAATAAATAAACCAATTTGAACACCTCCGATGCTTAACGTAATATAAAATTCAGGGTTAATTAATTGACTCCAATCAAAATTATTCATAAATGCGTTTGGTTATATTTATAAGTTCGTGAAATTAACAATAATTTGGTTCAACACCAATAAATTGAGATATTTTAAAGATAAATTAACTATTTAAAAGCCCAAGTTTACACTTGGGCCCTCAAGATCATTATTCTCTTACATACTTGCAGCAAGAATGTAAATTTTCGTAATCAGCTTCTGTTGCTTTAACGTCCTTAGTATCATGCCCTACTTTGGCAACAGCCTTATTCAAATCTTCCGGAGATGATTTTTCTTCGTTTAAAATTACCGCCAATTGATGTGAACTAATATCCCATGAAGCAGACTTTACTCCCGGAACACTAAAAGCCGCTTTTTCGATTCGCTTTTTACATTGCTCACAATTGCCATTTACTTCGGTTGTGTATTTTAAATTCTTATTTTTTTTAGTTTGAGCCTGAGCTGAAAATCCTAAAAAAGCTATCATTGCAATTAAAATTAAATTTTTCATGTTAATCCTTTTTATTGTTAGTGAAATTGATTTTTGAAATTGAATTCTTTATTTTATTTTAAATCGTAATCCGGCGTAATACATTTGTCCAAAAATTGGAGCATACGCAATAGAAGCATCAAAGTTAGGACCAAAAGGATCTCCGGCGCCTAAAATTGCTTTTTGCTGTTTGTAGTTTCCTATATTCTCTCCCCCAACATATACTTCTAAAACCGGAGAAATTACTCTCGTAACCTGAACATTCATAACAGCATAAGACGGTGAAAAATCAGGAAACTGATCCTCTATCGGGTTTGATGCCGTATAAGGCAACTGTTGTTTTCCGGACCAGTTAAAAGTATAATCAAACTTCCATTGTTTTCCATCCCTCAAATGCGTCTCGTATTCAAGATTGGCTAAAAAACGATGTTTTGCCTGCAGCGGACGCTGAAAAGTTCCAGTCAAATAATCTGTTTGAATGTCATAATATTTATATGCCGTTCTTAAATTCAAATGATTCGCCAACTCATAATTAAACTCAAATTGAAAACTATTTGCAAAAGAGCTTCCTCTTAAATTATAGAACGAAACATCCTGCGGACTCTGCATCAAATCTACAACGGCCTGATTTTGAAAATCGGTACGATAGAAATCAAATGCAACTTCAGCATTTTTACTGAAAAGCTTAAATCTCTGAGAAAAACTCACACCATAGTTCCATGCAATCTCAGGATTCAATCCGTAAATTTTTCCACTGGTATCTAAAATCGAGAACGTTCTTGAACTTGCGAAGAGCTGTTGGTTCTCAGCAAAAATATTCGCGGAACGTTTTCCTCTTCCCGCAGAAAAACGAAGCACTCCATCTTTCCAGGGATTGTATCTCATATGCAAACGAGGTGTTGCGAAGAAACCAAGACGATTATGATTGTCTACTCTTCCTCCTAAAATCAAACTAAAATTATCATTGTTATCATACGTGTATTCAAAGAATGCACCAACAGAATTATCAATTCTACTGTAATCTGTTACATTAACAAATTCCTGATACTGATCGTAACTAAAATTTAAACCGGTCGAGAACTTGTGTTTTGTATTATTGATAATCGAATTGAAAATTAAATTAGAATAAAAACTATTCTGTCTGATATCGTATAAATTCAATCCAAAATAAGAGTTTTGATTATGGCTGTTAAAAGCATTCTGAAAACCAATACTCTGATACGGCATGTCTTTAAAAACATAGCCTATTTTTGTAGACACGTCAAAACGTTCTGTATTGATTTCTGATCCCCAGTGATTTGTGGTTCCGCGATCCCTGTCTTTATCAAAATCAACTTCTCCTGTTTGTTTTTTATCATTCATATACCTGAAATTGATAAAACTCACCAAACCACTTTCAGGATTATAATATTGATAACGGTTCAGGACATTGATTTGTTTACCCAAGGGATTATCAAGAAACCCATCATCATTCATGTCATTTTTTGCAACACGGGCATTTCCGTGAACAAACAGGCTTGTCGCCCATTTATCAGACAGTTTTTTATTAAAATGAGTATTGACTTCAAAACGGGCATCGGTAGAACCGTAAACATTCAAAAAGAACGGCACATCATTTAAAGGCTTTAAAAGCTCGGTATTTATTTGTCCTGAAATACTCTCGTAACCATTCACCACACTTCCGGCACCTTTGGTAATCTGAACACTTTCAATCCATGTTCCGGGTGTAAATGACAAACCATAAGCCTGAGAAGCTCCACGGACAGAAGGAATATTCTCCTCGGTGATCATTAAATAAGGACTTGTCAGACCCAGCATTTTTATTTGCTTCGTTCCCGTTAAGGCATCAGAAAAATTCACATCTATTGACGGATTTGTTTCGAAGCTTTCGGCCAGATTACAGCAAGCCGCCTTAAGCAATTCTTTGCTCGTAATAACAGTTGTATTTGCGGTAAGCGTATAGGATTTTTTTATTCCTTTTTGCTTTTTTGAAATTTTGACTTCCTCTAAATTCTCTTGCGAAAAAGCAGCAGCAGAAAGTAAAATTACACTCAAAAGCATAATATTTTTTTTCATAAAAAAAGATTTTAATAGTAATTAGAAAGGCTGTTAGAGCGGATCTCAATCTGAGAAACAAACAGCATAGTACAAGCCAAAAGAAGGCTTGATTCTAAAACATTAAAATCAGGAATAAAAAATATATTGACTATACAACTTAAATAAAGGAGGCGCATTCGCATGAGAATAATACGAAATGACCTGACTGCTTTTAAAGCTTGGCATTGCTATAAAAACAACCGATTTAAACTCCTGTACTACAGGCGCAAAAGCAAATTGAAAAAAGAAAAATTTAAGGGTGGCGTTATCTGATTTTTTCTCAAAGTGAACTACTTTGTCTTTACAACAAGAAGATTCTTTCTCAGAGACACCACAACATTTCTTTTCAGAAGAAGCAGCAACGGAAGTATTTAATGAAACAGAAGCAATTTTACCTCCGCAATAATGCACATCAAAAGCAAACCCAATGTTGGAAACCAACAAGAGTACCGCTAAAAATAGTCCTGTGCACTTTTTTAAATTCATGCCGCAAAATTACCTAAAAAGACTTAAAAAAAGATTAAATAAAATGTTATTTTTTTAAATCTGTATTACCGACAATAAACCAACAATACTTACCGCATTACAACACTCATTAATCCGGATAATATATTTTTATTACTCCTTAATATATAGGATCGAAAAAACCTAAATGGTATCCTGTCTTTCTTAACAGAAATTTTTTTCATCTTTATGCATTTTTTGAGATTAGCTTTAAATACTTTTGTATAAAATTTTTACATCATGACATTTCAAGAATTACAACCAAAAATAAGCGCTATTGTTGCTGACGATAAAGCTACCAGAGACGAAAAATTATTATCGGTCTGCCAACTTCTAAACGCGAATATAGAATACTATAACTGGGTAGGCTTTTATTTTGCCAATCACGAGACCAAAACATTACACTTAGGCCCGTATGTTGGCGCTGAAACAGACCATACGGTGATTCCATTTGGAAAAGGAATTTGCGGACAAGTAGCCGAAAGCAACGCTAATTTTGTAGTGCCGGATGTTGCCGCACAAGACAACTATATCGCCTGCAGCTTTACAGTTAAATCTGAAATTGTAGTCCCTTTATTTGTTAACGGACAAAATATTGGTCAAATCGATATTGACAGCCATGTAATCGATCCTTTTACAGAAGCTGACGAAAGATTTTTAGAATTTGTAAATCAGGAAGTTGCTACATTGTACTAAAAATAATACATTCGTGTAACTTTAATTTTAACTCTTTATGAAACTAATTTTACGCTTTTTTATTTTCTTCGCAATTTCAACAAAGCTATTTTCCCAAACTGCAACTCCTGCAGATAAGATCACTTATCTGGACTCTTCCTGGGTCGAAAGCACAGAAGACAACTATAAATACATCAGAATTGTTGAAGAATATTTTTCAGACAAAAAGGCTTACGTTTTAAAAGAATACTACAAATCCAAGGCTTTAAAGATGATTGGCACTACCACAGACAAAGATGTTATCAAACGTGAAGGCCAATTTGTTTACTATTATGAAAACGGAAACAAAAAATCAACCGTTAATTATCAGAACAACAAAAAAACCGGAAAGGAATTTAACTGGTATGAAAACGGCAACATAAAATCTGAATTTGAATATTTCGCCACTAAAGATGATGAGACAGATTATAAATTAAACAATTACTGGAACGCTCAAAAGGAACAACAAATCATTTCAGGCAACGGAGATCTTGACTATAAAGACGAGTATATAGAAGAAGCCGGAAAAGTAAAAAATGGTTTAAGAGATGGAATCTGGAAAGGTAAGTATGTAAAATCAAAATGCAGTTTTACAGAAAATCATCAAAATGGCAAACTGGTTTCAGGGATATCCATAGATTCTTTGCATATTGAACACCCCTATACTGTTGCTGAACAGCGGCCCGTTCCTAAAAAAGGCATAAAGTCATTTTATAGTTATATTGGTAAATCGATGTATATCCCGGTAGAGGCAAGAAATAAAGCATACGGAAAAATATACATGACTTTTATTGTAGATAAAGACGGAAGCCTAGTTGAACCAAAGATCCTAAAAGGAGTGGGCTACGGAATAGACGAAATTGCAATGAAGGCTATAAAAAATGCCAAAAGCTGGAATCCGGGTACAAAAAGAGGCATTCCGGTACGAGTTCTTTACTCCTTACCTATCACAATTACAAAAAATGGGCAATAAAATTCTTTTTTTCAAAAAAAAGTACTAATTTTGCACCCGTCTTACAATAGATGTATGACATACATAAAAATCATTAAATAATATTGGAATGTATTTAACTAAAGAGAAAAAAGAAGAGATTTTCGCACAGCACGGTGAAGCAACAAACACTGGAAAAGCAGAAGCTCAAATCGCATTGTTTACTTACAGAATTAGTCACCTGACTGAGCACTTGAAAAAAAATCGTCATGATTACAACACTGAGCGTTCATTAGTACTATTAGTAGGTAAAAGAAGATCGTTGCTTGATTACTTGAAAAAGAAAGAGATCAACAGATATCGTGAGATTATCAAAGTATTGAATATCAGAAAATAATCAATATAGAAAAGAGGTGCGAAAGTGCCTCTTTTTGTTTTTAGCCCCCAACCCCCCAAAGGGGGAAATATCAAAAGATATTTTTATGATTTATAAGCTCCCCCTTTGGGGGTTGGGGGGCTAAAAAGTTTGGTTTTTCATTGGGTTTTAGAATAAACAACAACTACACACAACAACTACAACACAACTAAAACCCATTGTATAACCAATAAGGAAAAAATTTATGATTCCACAATTATTTGTAGAAAGTATCGATTTAGGTGATGGCAGAAGCATCACAATCGAGACAGGACGTTTAGCCAAACAAGCTGATGGTTCTGTAGTAGTAAGAATTGGTAAAACTGTTATTTTAGGTACAGTTGTATCATCAAGAAAAGCAAGTCCGGGTATCGACTTTTTACCGTTGACGGTAGATTATCGTGAAAAATTTGCAGCAGCTGGCCGTTTCCCGGGAGGTTTCTTCAAAAGAGAAGCTCGCCCAAGCGACAGCGAAGTATTAACAATGAGATTAGTTGACCGTGTTTTACGTCCGCTTTTCCCAAGTGATTATCACGCAGAAGTTCAGGTTATGATTCAGTTAATGTCTCATGATGAAGAAGTAATGCCGGATGCATTAGCAGGACTAGCCGCTTCGGCAGCACTTGCTTTGTCTGACATTCCTTTTGAAACTTTGATTTCTGAAGCCAGAGTTGGAAGAATTGACGGTAAATTTATCATCAATCCATCTCGTGCACAATTAGAATTATCTGATATAGATATGATGATTGGAGCTTCGACTGATTCTATCGCAATGGTAGAAGGAGAAATGAAAGAAATCTCAGAAGCTGAAATGTTAGAAGCAATTAAATTTGCTCACGAACATATTAAAGTACAAATTGCTGCTCAGGAAAGATTAGCAATTGCTTTTGGTAAAAAAGAAGTTCGTACTTATGAAACTGAAAAAACTGACGATGCTATTTACGCAAAAGTAAAAGCAGCGGCTTATGATAAAATTTACGCTATTGCAAGTAAAGGTTCGGCTAAACACGAACGTTCTGCAGCATTTGATGCTGTAAAAGAAGAAGTAAAAGCGTTGTTTACAGAAGAAGAATTGGCAGAAAACGGAGACCTGGTTTCTAAGTATTTCTACAAAACCAATAAAGAAGCTGTTCGTAATGTAACTTTAGATTTAGGAACTCGTCTTGACGGAAGAAAAACTACAGAAATCAGACCTATCTGGTGTGAAGTAGATTATTTACCATCTGTACACGGTTCTGCATTGTTTACACGTGGAGAAACTCAGGCTTTGGCAACTGCAACTTTAGGAACATCAAGAGAAGCAAACCAAATTGACTCACCATCTGAACAAGGAGAAGAAAAATTCTATTTGCACTATAACTTCCCTCCATTTTCTACAGGAGAAGCTCGTCCGTTAAGAGGAACTTCAAGAAGAGAAGTTGGTCACGGAAACTTAGCACAAAGAGCATTGAAAAACATGATTCCTGCTGAAAATCCATACACGATTAGAGTTGTTTCTGAAGTATTGGAATCTAATGGTTCATCTTCTATGGCTACAGTTTGTGCCGGAACATTAGCTTTAATGGATGCCGGTATTCAAATGATTCGTCCGGTTTCCGGAATTGCAATGGGATTGATTACTGATGGTGATCGTTTTGCAGTTTTATCTGATATTTTAGGTGATGAAGATCACTTAGGAGATATGGATTTCAAGGTAACTGGAACTTCAGAAGGTATTACAGCTTGTCAAATGGACATCAAAATTGACGGATTGAAATACGAAATCATGGAGCAGGCTTTGGCTCAGGCTCGTGACGGACGTTTACATATCTTAGGAAAGTTACTTGAAACTCTTGCTAAACCAAATGCAGATGTTAAAGCGCACTCTCCTAAAATCATCACCAGAACTATTCCTGGAAACTTTATTGGAGCATTAATTGGACCTGGCGGAAAAGTAATTCAGGAATTACAAAAAGCTACAGGAACAACTATCGTGATCAACGAAGTAAACGAAGAAGGTGTTATCGAAATCTTAGGTACAGATCCTGCAGGAATTGAAGCGGTATTGGCAAAAATTCAATCTATCACTTTCAAACCTCAAATGGGAGAAGCTTACGAAGTTAAAGTAATCAAAATGCTTGATTTTGGAGCTGTAGTAGAATATACTGCTGCACCAGGAAACGAAGTATTGCTTCACGTATCTGAACTAGCTTGGGAACGTACTGAAAATGTTACTGATGTAGTAAACATGGGAGATGTATTCCAGGTGAAATACTTAGGACTTGATCCTAAAACAAGAAAAGAAAAAGTGTCAAGAAAAGCACTTCTTCCAAGACCTCCACGTGAGGAGAAAAAAGAGTAATCAGATCTTAGTTTACTAAAGGTTTATTCATAGAAAACCCCAGTTCATTTAGTTGAATTGGGGTTTTTCGTTTTTACTCTAAAACAATAACAGTAAAAATATATTACCTTTTATTTCTAACTCGAATAAAACTAAAATAACATGCCAAAAATTGCCCTTTATTCAAAGAAAAAAAATATCTTTAACCTACCAAAAACAAACATATTAACCCTAAAAACCCTATTATGGAATTTAACGTTATCCAGATTACAAAAATCAACAGAGACGATTTCAAGTTTACAGACACCGAAAACCTTACTTTACCGGTCCCTCCTTTAGCTTCAGCAACCCATTTCTTAAATGGCAATGTTGACACATTAAAAATCTGTGCTACTATCTACCTTAATTCCAGAGAATCTAAGACTCCGGTTGTTGGAAGCCTCTCAGAAGAAGGCAATACTTTCGAAATTTTCTTTGACTACGACTGGGATGATGAATCACCTGAAACTTATGATGTTTGGTATGTAGAAATCGATTATACTTCTAAAACCGTTAAGAACATCACTGAAGTTATTTCTTATTTGAAAAATTTAAATTCACAAACTCATGTAGGAGGTGGATTAGGAGATGATCCAAAAATATCAAGAGGTACAAAAACAAGTATACCTGATTAATTTAAGAATAACTGCTTCTTTAGGCATTGATAGATTTACATAACTTTATTGATGATTACCGAATTGTAATAAATACTTGATAATGATTCAAAAAACACATAATTTTCTTTTACTATTTCTCTTTTTTCCTTTAATAGTTTTTTCACAAAAAGAAAATGATTTGAATTATTTTGAAGTTGCTATTCAAAAAAAAGCAAGTTCATTAAAAAATGAAATTAACTTTGACAAAGCACAATCTTTTTTCATAAAAGAAGAATGGGATTCAACCCTAGTCTACTCGATGAAGCAATTGAATTCTAGTCCTAATTTAGAAACAAAAGATTACTGCCACTATTTTAGAGGCTATTCTCTAAAAAAGAAGGACCTTTATGAACAAGCAAGCGTTGAATTTAACTCAGTAAACAAATCATTCCAATATTATTATTTAGTAGATTATAATATTGGAAAATTGTTTTATTTTGAAGAAAATTTCAAAAAAGCAATTATTTATTTTTTAAGGGCTGAAACCGAAATATTAAATCATAGAGATGAAAGCGAGATAGCCGACATATACACATGTATTGGAATATGCTACCTACACTTAAATCAATTTACTAAAGCAGAATCTTACCTAAGAAAAGATGCTCTATTAAATCCTAAACAGGTTACAAAAAGTGTAATTCGTGCTAACATTAATATAGCAAATTTTTATTACAAACAATACAAGGACCAACAAGCGATATACTATTTTCAAAAAGCTTATATATTATCAAAAGATATAAAAGATTTCAAATTAAAAGAAAATACAGCATTCAACATGGCCGTTGTAGAAGAAAATAGAAGTAATTACAAAAAAGCTTTGGTCTATCGAAAAGAATCAGAGGATTGGAAAGATTCCATATACAATCAAAACAAAATATGGGCAGTCGCTGATTACGAAAAAAAGTTTGCTGTAGCGCAAAAACAAAAACAGATTAAAGTACTAGAAGTCGAGAACAAGCTAAAAGACACCCAACGTAACAGTTTGTTTTTTGCCTCAATAGGCTTACTACTAATTTTAACCGGAGGAGTTTATTTGTACGGTCAAAAAGTGAAAAATGCGAAAACTATATTACTGCAAAAAAACAAACTCGACGAACTTAATGCCACTAAAGATCAGTTGTTTTCTATTGTAAGCCATGATTTGCGATCATCTGTAAACGCATTAAAAACGAGTAATGCTAAATTATCTGCCACACTCGAAACTAAAAATTATGATGAGCTCCACCAGCTTATTATCCAGAATAGCACGATTGCCAATGGCGCTTACAGTTTATTAGACAATTTACTGCATTGGGCGATGCTGCAAACGAAACAATTGTATTTTCATAAAGAATCAATTCACTTATATTCTATTGTACAGCAAATCGAATACAACTATAAACCTTTGCTTCTGGACAAAGCCATTACTTTTGAAAATTTGGTTTCGAAAAATATCTTTATTTTTGTCGATCTTGATTCTTCAAAGATTGTGCTTCGAAATTTACTCGACAATGCCATTAAATTTTCTAATAAAGATGGCAAAATAAGTTTTTATACACAAGAAAATAATCCTGATTTTTGCGATCTTATAATCGAAGACAACGGAATTGGTATGAGCGAAAACACGATTAAAGAATTACTGCAGGAAGGAGAACTTTTAGCCAAAAAAAGCAACTCCGAAATTATAGGAACCGGTTTAGGATTGCAATTGTGCAAACAAATGATCAAAAAAAATAGTGGTACTTTAGTTATAGAAAGTGAAATTAACAAGGGAACTAAAATGATATTAAGTTTTCCAAAAACAAAAACAAATGGATAATATTAATGTTTTAATTATAGAAGATACTCCAGAACAAAGCGATGCACTTGTTAAAGTCCTGGTAGAGAACAATTACAACATTACAGGCGTTGCTGCCAACTTTACCGATGCATTAAAACTTTTTTACGAGAATACGGTAGATATCATTATTATAGATGTTTTTCTGGACGGAAAACCAGATGGAATCACTTTTGCAGAATCTATTAACATTATTCCTAACGCTTCGAAACCATTTGTGTTTTTGACCAGTTCGCAGGATCGTCAAATTTTTGAAAGAGCAAAACTTACCAAGCCTTTTAGTTTTTTGATGAAACCTTTTAATGAACTTGAAATTCTATATGCCATAGAAATGGCCGTCGAAAAATTCTATGCTCAAACGAATGTTTTTATGAGCGAAGAACAAGACACCGTAATTAGCAATGATTACTTGTTTATCAAGAAGAAAAACTCACTAAAAAAAGTCGCCATAAACGACATTTTATATATCGAAGTCGAAGAACGCTATTGCAATATTATTACCGAAAAAGAAAAATTTGTCATTCAGATCTCCCTAACCAAAATAAGCACTTTACTGGATAAAAATAAATTCGTAAAAACACACCGCAACACTATTGTAAACACAGACAAAATCGAAGAAATTATTCTGGCAGACAATCTGATCATCCTGAAAGGAGAACATAAAATAAACCTAAGCGATACGTATAAAGATTTTTTAAAAAAAATGAATATCTTATCCTAGAAAAATTCCAAAGACATTTTTACAAATCCTCTCCATTCCGGGAGGATTTTTTGTTTTGAAAGAAATATCCCAATACACAAGCATTTCTAAAGATTTCATGACATGAAAAAAGGCTTTCGTGACATTTTTCACCCCAACGGAAGAAATCAAAATTACTTTTACCCTACGAAACCCCAAAATCAAAAAAGCCTAAAATGAAAATTGCACTAACCAAACAACCGGACATGAAAATTTTAGACATTTTAAGAAAAATAAAAAACAATCCGTGGGTTGGTGTTGCTGTTTCATTAACCTTAATTATCCCCAGTTTATACGAAATCCTGGATGACATTACGGTTTTCAGAAAGGAATATATATTATTATTCATCGCATTTCCCATTTATATCAAATCCCTGAAAAAGATATTCGACGATATGCTGGATGCCTATGATGACTTATCCGAATAAAACATATACAAAATAATTTAGAATCCCGTTTGCCCCGTTCTTCTTTATATCCAGAGTTCCAATTCTTCATTCTTGAATTGGAACTTTTTATTTTTTATTATTTACCACGCAACCTTTTTGATTTTAAGCTACTATTAATTAGAACCAGGCTAAAAATAATCAAAATGATAAACTTTATAAAAACAACCACAGTAGTAATTTCTTTATTAGTAATCGCTTTAATATTCGGATGCTCTAATTTCGAAGACAACTGGCGCGAAACAGCAAGTATCGATACAGGAACACCTGGCAAAATAATCGAAAAAAGTTCTGAGCTGTATATTACTTTGCAAAAAGCAACAACCAGCAAAGCTCTTGAAGGCGGAGAAGTTCCTCCTTGTGTAGAATTTGTTTATCCTTTGAGTTTAAGAATATATGACAATAATTTAAACGGTATAGGCTCCACCAATATACACAGCGATGTCGAATTTAGTAAAATTCTGGAAAACCTTCCAAACGGGCAATCTTTAAGCATAAGCTATCCTATAGCAACAACTTTAGAAGATGGTACAAAGTATACCGTTAATAATAATACCGAATTGGCTATCGCTCTAAAAAACTGCAGTAGAGAAGACATTATAAGATATTATAATGACTTGTTGGTTCCTCCAACTCAAAATCCTTTACAATATTTCTGGAGAATTAAATATTCTGAAACAGGAGACAATACTTACTTTAGCGGAAGCTTTTTAGTAAATTCGGGAGGCTATTTGCTTTTTTATTATAACACCCAAAAATATTACGGAACGTTTTTCTTTTTATTTGTTGATGACAAACTACATATTAACATCAATTTAGAAGGAGATTCCGAAGTAGCAAAATACTGGAACATTGATCGCGAAGTAGAAGTAGACGGGATTAATATCACTATAAAAACAGATCCTAAAGACATTAAACTGGAACTCATATACGAATCGAGAAAAGAGTATAAAGTTGGAGATACTGGACCCGCAAAAGGAATCGTTTTTTACGACAAAGGCGAATATACATTTGGATGGAGGTACATGGAAGTCGCAACAAAAGATCTAAAGGATAATGAATGGGGATGCGCTGCTTCGGCGATACCGAACGCAAGAAATACTGAATTAGGAACCGGATTCTATAATACCGCCCAGATTATTAACTATCATGATAACCTTGCAAATTACTACGCAAATCCATCTATTTGCAATAATGCTAATAACGGAACTTTACTAGCAAAAGATGCCATAAAACAAATTCAGGATGTTTTTATCGATTGGTTTCTGCCTTCTGCAGATGAACTTGATTTGGTATACAAAAACCTATATTTAAACAATTTAGGAAATTTCCAGGATTCAGTTTACTGGAGCTCTACAGAAATTGATGCAAATACGGTGTCTACAGTTGATTTTAAAACCGGAGAAAAAACCGTTACATCAAAAATTCCGGAAAAAGGTACGGTCAAAGCCAGAGCAATAAGATACTTTTAATTTAATTGCCGAAAGGTAATTCTAATTCCTATATTTAAAAACCATTAAACATTTTCATTTTTGAATTTAGATCAACTCATAAAAGGGTGCATTAAGCAAAACCGGAAATCACAGGAAGAACTCTATAACTTATATTACAAAATTCTCTTTGTAACGAGTTTAAAGTACTGTACAAATGATTCTGAAGCTGAAGATAATCTTCATGACGCTTTTATTGAGATATTCACCAATATCAAAAATTATAAGGGTTCGGGAAGTTTTGAAGGCTGGATGAAAAGAATTACGATCAATAAAGCCATTAGCCGATATCGTGATTCCTCCTTTTTAACACCTATTAAAGACGACATTTCTCAAGATGTTTTTATAGAAGAAAACGAAATAGATCTTTCATTGGATTATATGTTATCACTTATACAAGAACTCCCCCATCAATATAGATTAGTTTTTAATTTATATGAATTAGACGAATACTCTCATAAAGAAATTGCAGTAATGCTCTCGATAAGCGAAAGCACTTCGAAATCTAATTTACACAGAGCCAAAATAATTTTAAAAGAAAAAATCACTTCAAAAAAGCCATTCCATAACTACAAATCAAATCATGGAAAATAGAAACGAAATAGGAAAAATATTCAAAGATAAATTGGCACTTCTGGACAAGAAACCAAGTGATAATCTATGGGCATCAATTGAAACTGATTTAAATAAAAAAAGAAAAAGAAAAATTTTATTCTGGCTTTTACCAATCTTATTATGTACCGCTATTACAACTTCAATCTTATTTTTTGAACAAACTCAGCAAAGTAAAACTAATACTGAAAATGTTCAGAAAAAAGACAGAATTGTTTCTAAGCCCAATTTTTCTCAGGATAAAGATAAAGCCTCTAAAACAAAACAAACTACAGTATCTCAACCTGGGAAATCTGTCAATTCAAAAACAATAAAAGTTCGGGATACTAAAACAAATTTAATCGTATCTCAATCTAAACCAACAACAAAAACAACAATAGGTCCATCTACTGAAACAAAAACTACCATTAAAAAAAGTAGATCTGAGAAATTAATAAAACAATCTTCAAAACTAATAACATCTACAGAAGATTATGAAGAATATGAAGTAGTGAAAAAATATAAAGTAATTGTAAAAAAGAACAAAACAATTACTACTACTCAAAAAGCGTCAAACACAAAAATTACTAAAAAATTACCTACGAAGAAGTTGATTAGCAGTAATAAAAAGAAAGCTTCAAATTCAAAAAAGAAAACAATTAATAAGGTGCCTAAAAAATCTAAAACAATTATATCCAAACCAATAGACTCAATTAACAATACAATTCAATTGAAGGAAGAAACTATAAATGAACCTTTATTAAGTATTGCAAAAACAGATACTGTCAAAAAAGACACTTTACTAAAGAAACCAGAAAGAAAATCAACTCCAAAACGTGAATACGTAAAAAGGGATTATCCAAAGCAAAAGAGTGAAACAGATCCTGAATATTCTGTTTCTGTTTATTATGGGCCGGCGATTTCCGGATCATTAGCAAAGGAATCTATGATTAACAAAGGTTTTAATGATTTCTCCAAAAGCCACCCAATAACATCTCATTACGGATTTTACTTTAAATCGATGTATGGTAAAATTGGCTTTAAAGTGGGTGTTTCCAAAATAAATTTAAAAACTGCTACCACCGTCAATGATCCATCTGCTCTAAGATATGAAAACATAACAATGAATAATTATAACAGCGTAGATATTGATAATTTTATTAAAAATGATGGCGAAGGAAAATTTGAACAAAAAATTTCTTATTATGAAATGCCTTTAGAATTTAATTATGCCTTAAAAAAAGACGAAAGCCGTTTTGGTGCAGCAGCTTTTACAGGTTTTAGCATTTTAATTTTGGATAAGAATGAACTATCCTTTTCTTCGGAAAACTTTAAAAATCAAAAAATTGGAGAACTAAAAAATCTTTCAGAAACCAATTTGTCTTTTAATCTGGGATTAGGCTTTAATTATAGGCTAACAGAAAAATTTCAGCTTGATTTTAATCCAATTTTCAAATATTATCTTACCACATACAATGAAGATAATACGGCAAAACCTTACAGTGTATCGATACAATCTGGCGTAACATATAAATTTTAAAAAATATTTTTCATTTAGTTGTAACTTTTTTGATACTTCATACGTATAATCATTTGTACACTTAAAAATTGAGGAGACAAAAAACATGAGACAACTTAAAATCACCAAGCAGGTAACCAATCGTGAAACTGCATCGTTAGACAAATACCTACAAGAAATTGGAAAAGTTGACCTAATTACCGCTGATGAAGAGGTAGAATTAGCACAAAGAATTAAAGCGGGTGATCAAAGAGCTTTAGAAAAATTAACAAAAGCCAACCTACGTTTCGTTGTATCGGTTGCTAAACAATATCAAAATCAAGGATTAACTCTTCCGGATTTAATTAATGAAGGAAACTTAGGTTTAATTAAAGCGGCTCAACGTTTTGATGAAACTCGTGGTTTCAAATTCATCTCTTACGCTGTATGGTGGATTCGTCAATCGATCCTTCAGGCTTTGGCTGAACAATCCCGTATTGTTCGTTTACCATTAAACAAAATTGGTTCTATCAATAAAATCAACAAGATGTACGCTTTATTAGAGCAATCTAACGAACGTCCGCCTTCAGCTGAAGAAATTGCAAAAGAACTTGACATGACAGTAAATGATGTAAAAGAGTCTATGAAAAACTCTGGCCGTCACTTATCTATGGATGCTCCACTTGTTGAGGGAGAAGATTCTAACCTTTATGACGTTTTACGTTCTGGAGAATCTCCAAACCCGGACAGAGAGTTGATTCACGAATCATTACGTACTGAAATCGAACGTTCATTAGAAACATTAACTCCTAGAGAGGCAGATGTTGTTCGTTTGTATTTTGGTCTTGGCGATCAGCACCCAATGACTTTAGAAGAAATTGGAGAAACTTTCGACTTAACTCGTGAGCGTGTTCGTCAGATTAAAGAAAAAGCAATCCGCAGATTAAAACATACTTCAAGAAGTAAAATCCTTAAAACTTACTTAGGATAATTAAAAAAATAAATCCAATATTTTTAAATTCCAAATTCCAATTATTGTATTGGGATTTGGAATTTATTACGAAAGTGCTTATATTGGACTTTAAAGCAAACAACAGTTTGATTGACTGTTCGTTTTTTGATTGATGATTGAAACTCCGGCTGATTACCGGAGTTTTTTATTGGCCTTAATTGAAAATTCATTTAACCGCAAAGTCAGCAAAGGTTTTTTATCTTTTGGGTCTTGTAAAAACATAAAGCTCGCAAAGCTTTGCGTTGATCCAACTTTGCGAACTTTGTAAATTCACCAAAACCTTCAGCATAAAACTTTGTGAACTTTGCGTAAATCTTTGCGGACTTTGCGGTTAAATTTCAATGTAAGTCATAAAAAATCTATCTTTGCAAAAAATAACACAACACACAACTACACAATGAAGAATACACTTATTGCTCCTTCTGTTCTTGCAGCTGATTTTGCCAATTTACAACGTGATATCGAAATGATCAATAACAGTCAGGCTGATTGGTTTCATATAGATATTATGGATGGTGTTTTCGTTCCGAATATTTCTTTTGGAATGCCGGTTTTAGAAGCAATTTCAAGACATGCTAAAAAAACAATCGATGTACATTTAATGATCGTTGATCCGGACAGATACATCAAAACTTTTGCAGATTTGGGCGCCAATATTCTGAGTGTTCATTACGAAGCTTGCACACACCTTCACAGAACTCTTCAGGCCATTAAAGCTGAAGGAATGAAAGCCGGAGTTGCGATCAATCCCCATACTAACATCGACTTACTAGAAGATGTTATAAACGATATTGACTTAGTTTGTATCATGAGTGTGAATCCTGGTTTTGGAGGACAATCCTTTATAGAAAACACCTATGATAAAGTAAAAAAACTAAAAGCTTTAATCACTCGCAAAAACGCTTCAACGATTATCGAAATTGACGGTGGCGTTACCAGTAAAAATGCAAAACAATTAGTAGAAGCCGGAGCTGATGTTTTAGTTGCAGGAAGCTTTGTTTTCAAGGCAGAGAATCCAACTCAGACGATTGCAGAATTAAAAGCATTGACAACTTTCTAAGTTTCAAAAGACATAAAAACTAAGCCGGAGAGAAATCTTCGGCTTTTTTATTAAATTAAACCTATCCTATCTTCGTAAGAAAATCAGCAAAATCATGGTTAACTCTATCTAAATCTTTTAAGTAGATTTTTTTTTTTGCCACGGACCGGGCGATAGCAAAAAAGCGAAGCAATTCATGAATTATTTTTTCACGCAGATTTAAAAAGATTAATACAGATAAGGGCAGAATTAATTTAATAAAAATCCAAAATTAAATTTGCTCTAATCTGCAAGATCTGCTCGAAAAAAGACCTTTACAATCCTTTAATCAATTCTGAAAAACCTTAGCTTTTCTATATCCGGTCAAGCTAATATTTCTGTGCTTTTTAAAAAATTTATTGAGATGGCTTTCGTCAGAAAAACCAAATTCATCTACAATTTCATTGATTCTCATATCACTGAAATTTAAGCGATGCTCTATTAATCGTATTTTATAATTAGAGACAAAAGACTGAATCGTTTCGCCACAATGATTTTTAAAATAGCTTCCCAAATAAGAATCTGAAATATCAAATTGTTCTGCTATAACAGACACTTTTAATCTTTGAGGACAGAAAATATTAGCCTGAATATAATTAATGATTTCGAGAACTCTTTTATCCGCACTTTCTTTTATTCCCGGTGGTTTTATTTTTGCTATGTTTCTTGCAGCAATTACAATTAACGCATTTACATAATGAATTATTAAATCCTCATCATAAATATCCTTGCTGTCTATAATACGAATTAATGATTCTGATATCGAGCTGACAAGAAATTCATCTTCTTTGCGCTTGAGAATACAACCCGACAAATGTGTTGCATAATGCAATAAACATTCAATATGATCAATACTTTTAGACCGGTATTCTTTTACATATTCACTATTAAGCTTGACCAGTAAAAACTCTGTTGTATTTGAAATATCAAAGGTGTGATAATCATTTGGCGTCAGCAGCATCAGGTTTCCCGTTTGATAAGAAATACAGTTACCATTAATATGAAGAAATCCATTTCCTGAAATAACATACACCAACTGAAAAAAGCTAAACTGCGAATTTACAATTGGACATTCGTCTACTTTTTTATAAAGTACTTCTACAGATTGGTGCATATTTTCTTTTCTCATCCAGCAAAGATACCTTTTTATAACAAAATTATACTGAAACAATACCTTTATGTCAGTTTAATTTTGCCAAACATAAAATAACATACCAATGAATCAAAAAATTTCCCCGGCCAAAAACACGATTGCCTTAATTGCCATTTGTCTGGCCACATTAATGTTTTCTCTCGAAATCTCCAGTGTTCCCGTAATACTTCCCACACTGGAAAAGGTTTTAAACGCAAATCTACGAGACATGCAATGGATTATGAATATTTATACTATTGGCTGTACCACAATTTTAATGGCCGCCGGAACTCTTGCCGATCGATACGGAAGAAAACGCATTCTCATGATCACTTTAATTTTATTTGGTGTATCATCTTTAATCTGCGGTTTGGCTCAAAATGTAACGCTATTGGTTATCAGCCGATTTTTTCAGGGAGTAAGTGGCGGAGCGATGTTAATTTGTCAGGTCGCTACTTTATCACATCAGTTTCAGGAAGGCAAGGAACGCAGTAGAGCGTTTAGCATCTGGGGAATTATTCTTGGAGTCGGATTGGGTTTCGGACCTATTATTGGCGGTTCGATAGTCGCCTTATTATCCTGGGAATGGGTATTTCTAATCCATTTTCCAATCGCTATTCTTGCTGCAGCTCTTGTGTACGGTTATGTAGACGAATCTAAAGATCCCAATGTTAAAAAAATTGATATTTGGGGCATGATCACATTATCGGCAGCAATTTTTGGCCTGATTTATTTTATAACACAGGGACCGGATCTGGGCTTTACAAATCCGATAGCTTTGGGCAGCATCATTATTTCAATAATAAGTTTTATTTTATTTGTATGGGTCGAAAAAACAAATCAATATCCGATGTTTGATTTTTCAGTATTTAAAATACGCAATTTTTCAGGTGCTGTTCTCGGTTCTATTGGAATGAATTTCAGCTTTTGGCCTTTTATCATTTATTTACCGATTTATTTTCAGTCTTATTTAGGATATGATGTAGTTTCAGTAGGACTTTCTTTGCTTGCGTATACTTTACCTACTTTGATTATTCCTCCATTTGCTGAATATTTCTCAGTCAGATATCGTTCCGGAATTGTAATTCCTTTTGGTCTTTTTATATTAGGATTAGGATTTATTGTGATGAGATACGGTATGGTTGCAGAAAATCCCAGCTGGATCACAATACTTCCCGGTTCTCTTTTGGCAGGTATCGGACTTGGTTTTACAAATACTCCGGTTACCAACACTACCACAGGTTCTGTTTCGAGTAATCGCGCAGGTATGGCGTCCGGTATCGATATGAGTGCAAGAATGATTACGCTCTCTATTAATATTGCGTTAATGGGCTTTATTCTGGTCGAAGGAATTTATTCTTATCTGAATGCTGCTTTTGCAGGGGCTATTAATACAACTGTTTTACAAAGTATTGCAGAAAAAGTGGCAGCAGGAAATTTTACGTCCATGAATCAGGATTTTCCTGAACTCAATGCCATAGACTCGTCCGGATCGATTTTACATGCCGCTCTCGCCAATGGTTTTGAAATGGTATTATTGTATGGCGGTATTGGCGTCTGGATTTTAGCCTTGCTGAGTTTTATATTATTTAACCCTGCAACAGCACAAAAAAGTTCACTCAAATAAAAGCAGCGCTATTCTAAAAATCCTTATTGCTTTTTAAGTTTTTTAAATTGGGAAAGAAATCAATTCCGGTCATTTTTTCTAAGGTTTCAATAGGAACTACAAAATCATAGAGCGACTTCTTACTGTCTTCGTTTGGAATCAAAAAAGCGATTGCTTTATGCTCTTTTCCGGTTTTAGTCAGGATGATTTTATAAAAATATTTAGGAACAGTTACTTTTTCTGTTCCTATTGTTTTATCTGAATCTTTCAGAATCCCGCCTGTTACGACATAAATATCATTGTATTTTTCTGCCCAATAGCGTGTTTTTTGCTCTAGTCTGTTCCAGATTCCGCTATTAAAATTATGGTCTTGCGGCGAAATATTTGAGGTATAAAATGTATCATTATAGGCATTTTGATCAAATTCCATATCACCGGCAGGACAAAGATGGCCTTTATCGTAGCCTGATTTTTTATAATTTCTCCAGTCTGCAGAACGTGTTGTTACCTTTGGATCTTCAATAAAATACGGACGTTTATAGTTCGCGCCTTTTAGATATTCTTTTTTTAATTCATAAGCAACCCATTCTGCCTGCTCAAATTTTTCATGATACGAAAGCGTATAATATTGATGTTTTACAATTTGCCTGGTTGTCGAAGTTGGCAGATAAGCGTAGGTATATAATGAATCTGTACTATTCTGGCCGGAAACAAAACCAGATTCCTGATCCTGAACCACAGCTTCATCAACTGTTTCTTTTTTGCATGACAATAATGCAAAAACCATTATACCTAAAACAATATAAAACTTCATTTATCCGTATTTAATTTTGAGTTAAACTTACAAAAAAAACGCTCCAAAAAGCAGTACTTTTTGAAGCGTTTTCTAACAAATTAATTCTTTAAAGAATTAGGATTTTACTAATTTATCCTTTTTCATTTTAGGAGAAACTGATCCTTTTACTACACCGCCTTTAGATTGCAAATCATCTAAAACATTCAATGCTTCTTCCACATAAACATCTTTAGACAGTGCCTGATGCCAGGCATCTCTTTTTTCTTTTAGGCTCGCGTCACCTTTCATTTCAAGTTCTTCGTATGGTAAAGATTTAAAAACCAAATCATTTTTATAATCTGAAATTGGTTTGTATTTTTTACCCTCGTTTTCTACTTGTTCCTGTGTTGCTTTAAAACTATTAATATTTAAGCTGTAGGTGTTTTCTTTGTTTTTAACATCGATCCATTTTGCATTGTCTTCAATTAATTTAAATTGAGCATTTTGAGCGATTCTATTTTTACTGTTACTGATTGCTTTAGCAAAATTCTCGTTTGATTTCCAGGTGCTGTAATCTGCCGGATCAATTTTATCCCACGGCATAGCATTATCATTGTCACGCTCTCCCATTTTCAGGTAAGCATAACGATCTGGCATCACAACATCACTATGAACACCTTCTAGCTGAGTAGAACCTCCGTTGATTCTGTAAAACTTCTGTCCTGTAATTTTCAAAGCACCAAGATCACCGTAGTTTGCGTTACGAACAAATTGATTCAAATCAAGAACGTTTTGCACTGTTCCTTTTCCGTAGGTTTGTTTACTGCCAATGATAACCCCACGTTTGTAATCCTGAATTGCAGCAGCCAAAATCTCTGATGCCGAAGCTGAGAAACTGTTTACCATAATTACTAATGGTCCGTCCCACTCGATTTTTTTATCTTTATCGTATAAAACTTCTTTCTTTTTACCTGCAGATTTCACCTGAACAATTGGTCCGTCTTCAATAAACAAACCGGCAATATCAACGACTGTAGACAAAGATCCACCACCATCATCACGAACATCAAGTACAATACCGCTAATATCTTCTTTTTTCAGTCTTTCAACTTCAAGAGCGATATCTTTTCCGGCATCACGACCGTCTTTATTTTCAAAATCGATATAAAATTTAGGCAAATAAATCACCCCGTATTTCAATCCGTTTCTTTCTACAATACTAGATTTAGCATAAGTCTCTTCAATTTCAACTACATCTCTGATAATCGAAATTACTTTGATCGTTCCGTCTACTTTTTTAACTGTAAGTTTTACTTCAGTTCCTTTGTGACCTTTAATTTTTTTCACAACATCGTCTAAACGCATCCCTACAACATCTACAGGTTCATCGTTTCCCTGCCCTACTTTCAAAATCAAATCTCCTGATTCCAACTGTTTTCCTTTCCATGCTGGTCCGCCGGAAATTAACTCATCGATTTGCGTAAAATCATTTTTCTTAGTCAATCTCGCTCCGATACCTTCTAGTTTTCCACTGATATTTACATCAAAACGGTCTTTTTCTTCCGGTGCAAAATAACTTGTATGAGGATCAAAACGACTCATAATTGAGTTTACATATACAGAAAACCAATCTTCTTTATTCAGATCTTTAATCAGGCTAAAGTTATCATCTAAAGATTTCAGGGAACTATCGCGTGTTTCTTTTTCTAAAGTTTCAAAAGATTTCACTTTATAATTAGGATCCGTTTTCTTTTTATCTTCTTCTATTTTTTGCTTGGTTACAAGCGAAGAAAGTGTCGATAATTTGATTTGTTTTCTCCATCTTTCGTTGATTTCTGTTGCATTTTTTGCATAAGGCAATTTATCATAATCCGCATTGAAAGTTTCGTCAACATCATAGTTGAAAGGCTGTGCTAAAATAGTCTTATAGCGTTTTTTGCTTTCTTCCATACGTTTCATCAATCTTGTGTAAGTAAGATTGAAAAAAGTTAAATCCTTATTCAAAAACTGATCGTCTAACTGCAGCTCATATTGTTTGAATTCATCAATATCAGACTGCAAAAAGAATCTTTTTGAAGGATCTAATGCGTTCACATAATCTTTAAAAATTCCTTTAGAAAATTCGTCATTTATTTCTGCCGGGCTGTAATGCCCTTTTTCAATAACAAATGCCAGTAATTCTAAAAGTGTTTTATCTCTGTTCGGGTCCGGATCAACTGACTTATCTGCATTAATTTTAAAAGCAAATAAGGTTAAAGACAAGCATAATACGGCTATAAGTATTTTATAATTTCTTTTCATAAACTTAATAATAGCATTCATCAAATTTTTTAATCTAAGTTAACGGTAAAAATTGTGCCAACTTGCCAAGTTCGCTATAATTTTTTGTTAAAGATATAAAAATGTTTGATGCTCAAAAGTCTTCTTGAATTTAGTTTACAATTTTTACTTATTTGTTAGTATTCTACTAAAATCTGTTGTTACATTTGTTTTTATAAGTCTTAATTTTGACAAATCAGAATAAATATCACAGCATGAAAAATGAAAAACCCCTAATATTAGTAACCAATGATGACGGTATTTTAGCCCCCGGAATAAGAGCCTTAATCAGTGTCATGGAAACTATTGGAGAAGTAGTCGTAGTAGCCCCGGACAAACCTCAAAGCGCAATGGGACATGCCATTACCATAAACAATACTTTATTCCTTGACAAAATTTCGAAAGAAGAAGATCTCATCACTGAATACAGCTGCTCAGGAACTCCTGTTGATTGTGTGAAACTGGCAGTAAATGAAATTTTAAAAAGAAAACCTGACTTATGTGTTTCAGGAATTAATCATGGTACAAATTCATCTATAAATGTCATTTATTCCGGAACAATGAGTGCTGCTGTCGAGGCAGGAATAGAAGGAATTCAGGCCATTGGATTTTCTCTTTTGGACTTTGACTGGAATGCGGATTTTGAACCAATAAAATCTTTCGTAAAAAAAATCACTTTAGAAACGTTGAAAAATAAACTTCCACCGGGTGTTGTTCTGAACGTTAACTTTCCAAAATTAAAAGAAGAAGAGATTAAGGGAATCAAAATTTGTCGTCAGGCGAAAGCATATTATGCGCAGAAATTTGACAAACGCCAGACCCCGCACGGCAAAGATTATTACTGGCTGACAGGTAAATTTACCAACGAAGATCAAGGCGAAGATACCGACGAATGGGCTTTAGAAAACGGCTATATTTCTGTAGTTCCGGTGCAATTTGACTTGACAGCCCATCATTCGATGCAACAACTTAATACCTGGAACCTGAATGAATAAGAAGGAGATACTTATTGGTTTTATCATCGGGATTTTTACAGCATTGCTTGGCAGTTATTTATTCGTTGCTTTTTTTACCAAATTTGATATTTCTTCAGGAATTCACACCATAAAACAACAAGGATATTTGGGAAAAGTAATCACTATAGGAACGGTATTGGACCTTGCTGTATTTGGAATTTTACTCAAAAGAAACGAGGAACTTATGGCCAGAGGTGTCGTTCTTGCAGTGATCGTTCTGGCAATTTCTACTTTATTTATTTAAATCTTATCTTTGCTTTGCAAAAAAAATGTTGTGTTTGATTATTGAGGCACACTTTCAAGAAAATTTATATGAAATATTACATAATAGCTGGTGAAGCTTCGGGAGATCTGCATGGTTCAAATTTAATGAAAGCTTTGTATGAGGAGGATCCTCAGGCAGACATTAGATTTTGGGGAGGTGATTTAATGCAAAAAGCCGGGGGAACTTTAGTAAAACACTATCGTGAATTGGCCTTTATGGGTTTTATTGAGGTTATCTTTAATCTGAAAACCATTTTGAACAATATTAAGATTTGCAAAAAAGACATCTTAGAATTCCAACCTGATGTTTTGATTTTTATTGATTATCCGGGTTTTAATATGCGTATTGCAAAATGGGCAAAGGCTTTACATTATAAAACACATTATTATATTTCTCCTCAAATCTGGGCGTGGAAGGAAAACCGAATTAAAGCAATTAAACATGATGTCGATAAGATGTTTGTGATTTTGCCTTTTGAAAAAAGCTTTTACGAAGACAAACATCATTTTCCTGTAGATTTTGTTGGGCATCCGTTAATTGACGCCATTCAGAATCAGCCGCCTTTTGATGAAACTACTTTTAGAAAAGAAAACCAATTAGGCGAAAAACCCATTATTGCTGTTTTACCGGGAAGCCGAAAACAGGAAATTACAAAGATGCTGAGTGTGATGCTAAGTGTTGTGGATGATTTTCAGGATTATGAATTTGTAATTGCAGGAGCCCCTAGTCAGGACTTTGAGTTTTACCAGCAATTTATCAGCAATAAAAATATCGCATTTGTTTCGAATAAAACGTACGATTTATTGCGTTCTTCGACTGCGGCTTTGGTAACTTCAGGAACGGCAACTTTAGAAACTGCTCTTTTTAAAGTTCCGGAAGTAGTTTGTTATAAAGGAAGCTCAATCTCTTATCAGATCGCAAAACGTATTATTACACTGAAATACATTTCTCTGGTTAACCTGATCATGGATCAGGAAGTTGTGACTGAATTGATTCAGAGTGACTGCAATACAAAACGCATTAAAGAGGAATTACAAAAATTATTAGAGCCGGACTATCGCGAAAAACTGCTTAAGAATTATGATATTCTGGAACAAAAATTAGGCGGTGTTGGTGCAAGTAAAAAAACAGCTAAACTTATTGTAGCTGATTTAAAACAAGTTTAAAGATTTTCTGGTTTGAAAAAAATATACATTTTACTGCTTTTATCCATTCTTTTTGCTTCTTGTAAATCGACTTCAACTGCTGTAAGCAAAAGAGAGACGAAGAAGGAGAACAAATATGTGGTTAACAATCTGATCAGTAAAGCCACCGATAATATTGGTGTTCGCTACAAAGCCGGCGGCACAACAAGAAATGGCTACGATTGCTCCGGTCTGGTTTATACTACATTTGAGTCAGAGAACATCAAATTGCCGCGACCGTCTTATGAACAAGCAAAGGTTGGAAAAATAATCAAATTCAACGATGCTCAAAAAGGCGATTTAATATTCTTTAAAACCAACAGAAGCAGACAAATAAATCATGTTGGACTGATTGTAGAAGTCAATTCAGGCGAAATAAAATTTGTGCATTCCTCTACTTCAAAAGGAGTCATCATTTCTTCTACAAAAGAAGCTTATTATCAAAACTCATACGTGCAGATCAACCGCGTCATTGAATAGCTTGTCTTAAATAAAAATATAATTTTTTTCTTACAAGATATTTAATACTTTTAGGGAATGAAAGTATTCGATTTCCCTCTAACCAAAATTACAATTTGGTTTCTTATTGGTATTTTATTTTGTTACTACTGTGAGCCCTCTATTTATGTTGCCCTGCCAACATTTAGTATTGGCTTGATTGTTTTTGCTCTTTCTTATTTTACCAGTACAAGAAATAAAAATCTGATCCTGTTCTTTGGGGTCAGCACTTATTATATTTCTTTTTTCGTTGGTGTTCTCACCTTACTACTGCACACAAATTCGCTTCAGAAATCCAATTACATATATTGCAAAAAAGCATTTGAAACACCACAATTTATAACATTTACTTTACGCGAAAAGCTAAAAAGCAACTCTTACAGCGACCGTTTTACTGCCTTAATAAATACGATTAACCACCAGGCTTATTCCGGCAAAATAATTGTTAATATCCAAAAAGACAGTCTTAAAAATCCTATTATAGGAAACGTCATAAAAGTAAAAACTACTTTACAGCAAAATGCCTCAAACAAAAATCCAAACCAATTTGATTACGGTAAATATCTGGCTGACAAGCAAATTTATGCGCAGGTTTACGTGAACAAAACAGAAATTACCATCAATAAAAAACTAAAAAAAGATATTTGGTATTACTCTGGCCAGCTTCATTCCCGAATTGTCCGCAATCTAGAAAAAGCCAAATTCAATAAGGAAGAAATGAATGTGGCACTGGCTCTCATTCTGGGACAACAACAAGATATTTCGCAAGATATTATTCAGGATTATCAATATTCAGGTGCCACTCACATACTATCCGTTTCAGGGTTACACGTGGGATTTATTATGATTTTTATTAATTTTATTTTAAAACCAATTCCAAATACGCGAAAAGGCTCTTTAATAAAACTACTTTCTATTTTACTGGCTTTATCCACTTTTGCCATAATTTCAGGATTGTCTCCCTCTGTTTTACGTTCTGTGGTAATGTTTTCATTTCTGGCTATTGGAAACCATTTGCGCAGAAGCGGAAGTATTTACCATACGCTATTAGTTTCTGTACTGCTAATATTACTCTTTGAACCTTATTTTTTATTTGATGTTGGTTTTCAGCTCAGCTATCTTGCTTTGTTTTTTATTGTCTGGCTGCAGCCTGTATTAAAAAAAACATGGACTCCCAAAAACAAAATTAAAATATCAGTCTGGAACGCACTCACTGTTTCTTTTGCAGCACAAATAGGTACTTTGCCATTATGCCTGTATTATTTTCATCAATTTCCCGGTTTATTTTTTGTTACCAATATTATAATTATTCCGCTCTTATCGTTTATAATGATTGCCGGAATTATCGTAATGCTTATTGCAATTTATAGTTCTCCGCCACTATTATTAATCGAAATCTTCGAAAAAAGTATTTACCTATTAAACAAGACAATCCATATTGTAGCTTCGTTCGAATGGTTTGTTATACGGGATATCAGTTTTAATTCGTACTATCTGCTTACTTTTTATTTGGTAATTATTTCAGCGGTAATCTGGACTAAAAAACCAACTTACAACAAACTGGTATTCTTATTGGTCACAATAATTTCATTACAAATTTCTCTGATCTGCACAAAAAAAGAAATCGAAAATGGAAATGAACTCATTGTCTACAATACGAAGAAAAACACCTTGATTTCAGAAAGAAAAGGAAAATATATTACTGTTTTTACACCAGATACACTTTCTAAAAACAATGCGCTGAATTCTTATTTAGTTGGAAATTTCAGTAAAATAAAGTCAACTGAAAAAATTAAGAATACTTTATTTTATAACGGAAAAAAAATATTTATAATCGATAGCTCGGGAACTTACGAAAACAAAATTCAACCTGATATTTTGATCTTAACCCAATCTCCTAAACTAAACTTAGAACGTATTTTAGAGGATCTGCATCCGAAAATCATCATTGCTGATGCTTCAAATTCATACGCCATTCAGAAAATATGGAAAACGACCTGTCTCAAAAAAAACATCCCTTTTCACGCAACGAATGAAAAGGGTTTTTATAAACTAAACTAAGAATTAAAAGCTGTTATTTTACTCGCCATCCAATATTATTTTAGCATCTGAGATCCATTGTTTCGCACCTCCAACTTTATAATTGAGCAGGCCCAGTTTATCAATTCTTGGTATATTTTTTCGAATAAAAGCCTTAGCAAGACAAACTTGCGACAAATCTTCGATACCCAAAGCTTCTTTGAGTTTAACATTTTGCTCTTTCTCATCATCAGATATGGAGGAATCTGACAAATCAAGTTTTAAGAGAACAACATTCTTGCCTGACCAGTCTATAAAATCTGATGTTGCAAAAACTTCGTTCTGTATACTTTTGGAAATACCATTTGCAGTAAAAAAAATCAACAAGGGCTTTCTTTGTTCGTCACTCATTCTAATCGCATCATTCATATTTGTTTTCCAAACCACATTTTGTGAATGAAGTAAAAATGAAGCTAAAAAAAACAGCGGGGCAAGTAGTTTTCTTATCATATTGAAGCCTGGATGAATTGTATTTATTCGACTAATTTAACACAAATGATATTAAAAAATAATTATTTAAAACCAAAAACAACAAATAAAACACACAAATACAGATTACACAATTAAAAGCTCATTATTTAATAAAACGAGAAAAAACAACTATTAAAAATCACAAAGTACTGATTGACAAGAACAAAGTAAGTACAAAAAAATATCCCTTTTCGCCCGTAAGCAAAAAGGGAATCTACAAATTAAACTAAGAAACTTAATTTAAATTTACTGTTCACTTGGGTGTAAAATCGCATTTGATTCTGCTATCCAGGCTTTAGCACCACCCGGCTTGTAAGCAATTTTTCCTAAGGCACTAAATGTGGTTTTATTTTTTCTGACTGAAGCACTTGCAAAACAAACTTCCGGCAGGTCCTGAACACCAAATGCATTTTTTAATTTGACATTCTGGTCTTTATCACTTTGATCTGCATTAGGGTCTGACAGATCCAGCTTAACAAGCACTACATTGTCACGGGACCAAACGGCAAAATCGGGGGTTTTAAAAATTTCGTTTTGAAGGTTTTCCGGTACACCTGAGGCAGTGAATAAAATTAACATTGGTCTTCTTAATTCATTACTTATTGCAATGGCATCAGTCATGTTTGTTCTCCAGACTAAGTTTTGCGAATGCAGCAAAAATGAACCTAAAAAAAATAGTAGGATAAGTAATTTTTTAGTCATAGTATAATTGGTTTTTGGTTAGTACAGCATGACGAAATTAACATATTATTTTAATTTTCCAATTTTTATTAATACAAAAAATATATTATATGTTTTTTTTAATATAATAAAATATTAAAATCCTAAAATTGTTAAAAACATTGAATAACTTTTCTTACTAAACAAAAAAAGCTCCCTGTGAGAACACAGGGAGCTTTTGCAAAATATTGTATATACTATCTCTTTTAAGATTTTTTTGGATGAACAATTCCTTCAGCAACTGTTAACCAGGCAGATGGACCTCCGGCAACATAACCGGTCTGCCCTAATCCTTTAAAGTTAACTTTACCATCTTTTGCCTCAGCACTGGTAAAATAAACAGTAGGAAATCCCTGAATCCCGAAAGCTTGCTGCAATTCGTTATTCTGATTTTTAATTTCAGGTGTTTGCGGTGTTCTTCGAGGATAATCCAGCTCTACTAAAATAACATTGTCTTTAGCCCACTTAGTAAATTCCGGTGTTTTTAAAACTTCATTTTGCAAACGAATACACCATCCACACCAATCACTTCCGGTAAAAAACATCAACATTGGTTTTTGTTCTTTATTGCTTACAGTAATTGCCTCTCTTACATCTGTGTACCATTTTAATTCTTGCGCTTGTGTTGCAAATGCACCAACTAAAAACAATAGTATTAAGTATATCTTTTTCATGATCTCTTTAATTTTTGACAAATTTAAACAAAAAAAGAATTGCAAAATGTCGTCTATTTTACTTCTTGCATTAATTTTCTAATAATGGGAGAAATTGCCAATAAAATTACTCCCGCAACAAGTGAATAAATTGCCAGTTGATAATATCCTTCTGTATACGATTGTAATTTAGAAACTAAAGTATCCCCGGTATTTGACCTGGAAATCTCTGCTCCCAGTTTACCCGCAGCCAATTGCCCAAAAGCACTAGCCAGGAACCATAATCCCATCATCATACCAAAGAGTCTTTTTGGAGACAGTTTTGTAATAATAGACATTCCGATTGGCCCCAAACAAAGCTCACCAATAGTGGTTATTAAATAAGCAAAAGTAAACACATTCAATGAGGTAATTCCTTTAGAATCTGCAAAGAATTTGGTCAGATAGAAGATATAAAAAGAAGCTGCAAGGAATAAAAATCCAATCCCGAATTTTATCAAAGTATTAGGCTCAATTTTTCGTTTCCCTAACCATATCCATAATAAACCAATAAGCGGACTTAAAACCACTACAAAAAAAGTATTCGAACTGTTGTTGACAACATTTGGATCTATTGTAAAAAACAACAACTGGTCATTTAGATTGTCTTTTGCAAAAAGTGACAATGATCCGCCGCTTTGCTCGTAAATAGAATTGAACAAGAAATAGAAAAAGACAAACAGAAAAGCAGCGAAAAGCTTCTTTTGCATTTTGACATCCCCTAATTTAAACAATTCATATACAAAATACGCAACGGCAACTGTACCAATAGTATACATGAAATAATCTGTATATTTAGTATTCTTAACCATTATAAAAATAAAAGGCAAACTCAAAATCGAAAGTGCATATACTGCAATTTCACGAATTCTTCTTTTGTTGGCATCTAAGTGTAATAATGGAGAATCTCCAATTGGACCTAAATGTTTTTTAGTAAACAAAAAAGTAATTAAACCTAAAAACATTACAATTGCTGCTGATAAAAAGCACAATTGCCACGAATAGAATTTCCCTAAATAAACACACAAAGCACCACCAAAAAGTCCCCCCACGTTTATTCCGGCATAGAACATTCCGTAACCGGCATCTCTGCGCCCGTCGTTTTCGTGATACAATTCTCCTACCATAGAAGAAACATTTGGTTTGAAAAAACCGGTTCCGATAATCGAAAAAGCGATTCCGTAATAAAAGAAATCATGAGGCGCGACAGCAATCAAAAGATTCCCCAGAATCATAACGATCCCACCAAAAAACAATGATTTTTTGAATCCCAAAACCTTATCAGCGAAAATACCCCCGATAAAAGTAAAGGCATATACAAAAGCCTGAATAGCTCCGTATTGCTCGCTGGCATGATCTTCTTTTAGAAAAAGCTGATCTACCATAAAAATAACCAGAACACCACGCATTCCATAAAAACAAAAACGCTCCCACATTTCAACAAAAAACAAATACCACAATTGTTTTGGGTAATTGCCTTTAAAATTTTGAATCTCCTCTAAAGTGATCTTCTGCTCCATTTATGTATAAATAATTAATTAATTCCTTTTTCTTTCATCACTTTGTTAAGCTGTTTCACCAAACCAAACATCAGTACGGTTGCAAACATCAACAATGCAAAATTCACCCAAAAAAAGTTAGCCTTATTATCGTATGTATCCCACATACTAGCCAAAACCCCGCTCAGCTTATTCCCTATCGAAGTCGATAAAAACCAGCCTCCCATCATTAAGGAAGTGATATTGACCGGACTTAACTTGGAGACGACTGATAATCCCATTGGGCTCAAAAATAACTCTCCTATTGTTATGATACCATAATTTGCTACCAGCCACCAAGCACTCACCTTTTCTGCCCCATCGTTACCAATTTGTACAGCGGCTACCATAACCAAAACAGACAACGCCGAAATTAACAAACCAAAAGCAATTTTCGTAGGTGTTGACGGTTCTTTTTTTCTGGATCGCAAAAATGAGAAAAAAGCAACAATCAACGGTGTTAATATAATTACCCAGGCCGGGTTAATAGACTGACTCAAATTGGTGGCCCAAAGATGCACCTTGGCTCCTTCTTCCGGTAATTTTTCCGGAGCAACATTTCTAAAATACAAAGGATAATTGACTTCTGTCTCTACAACTCCGTTTGATTTTTGCAAACGAAACTGATGATCATAAACCTCAGTAGATACCTTTTTATACTCGACTTCTTTTGCTAATTTCAATTTACCCACGATCTGACCGGCTGTTCCGGTCACTTCTCTGTCAGTATAGCGATCAGCCCAGGTCGTAAGCGCAGAACCGTTAAGTTTAAATACTGCCCAAAATAAAATTACTACTCCAAAAATAGCCAGTAAAGCACCTATTGGCCGCTTATCTTCTGTTTTAGCTTTAAAATAAAGTGATCCATAAAAGAACACTATCGGAATACAGGCAAAAATAAAGGCATCGGTACTATCAGAACCAAAGATATAACTGTCTAAATTAGTTTCCGAAGCAACTCCTTTTATCAACCAGCCAATTGCCCCAAAAATAAAAGACGGAAGCAAAATAAACAGGATAATTTTATAAAATGGCATATCGCCTTCCTGCACTCCTTTTTTCTGATCGAATCCGACATAGTGTTTTGTACCTAACAAAAACACAATAACCCCTATGAACATACCGACACCCGCGGCCATAAAAGCCCAATGCCATCCTAAAAGAATCTGTAGTGCGGCACCAAAGAAATTGCAGATAAAAGCCCCAACATTAATTCCCATATAGAAAATATTGTAGCCTTCGTCCTTTTTATCTTTATACTTTTCTTCAGAATAAAAACTTCCTAATAAGGTAGAAATATTGGGTTTAAAAAAACCATTTCCTATAATCACCAATGTCATGGCGATATAAAGTACCGTTATATCGTGCACTCCCATTAAGAAGTAACCAATACCCATTAAAATTCCGCCAAAAACAATAGATTTTCTGTAGCCCAAATACCTGTCAGCAACGAGTCCGCCAATAAAAGGGGTCAGAAAAACCAGCGCTATAAAAGTTCCGTATAAATCAGAAGCTTCTTTCTCTGTCATTGCAAAACCATCCTTTACATCTTTAAGATATAAAGTAAAAATTCCGATCATTAAATAGTAACCAAAACGCTCCCACATTTCAGATAAAAACAAATAAGGCAGTGCTTTTGGGTGTTTTTTCCACATAATTATAAACTCTTTTAAAATTAAAATTACCTATAAGTCTAAACCTATAGGTAATTTTTGATATATCATTATTACTATTTATCGAACACCGTGCATCATTTTTTTCAGGAATGGAGTCAAAGCAAATAATACAATTGCTGCAATACCTGTAAGGACAACAAATACCATAAAAAACTCATATAAATTGTGAATTTCGAATCCGGCAAAAAAGTGATTGTGAGCACTAATCTGATGTTGGTCTAACAAAGCTAATTGCTCTGCAGTTGGCACCACTTTATTATCTAAAACTGCCTGAAGATCTATTCCTAATTCTTTTGCTTTTGCAAATTTTTCACCAGTTGCCGGCAAGATAGAACCTAAAGTTCCTCCTAAAGCATAACCTGATGCATTCGACAAGAAGAATACACCATATAATAACGAAGAAAAACGTTTTGGAGAAAGCTTACCTACTAATGACAAACCAATTGGCGACAAACACAGCTCTGCACATGTATTTAGGAAATACAATAAAATAAGCCATTTTACCAATAACAATCCTGAAGTTCCGATATACGAAACCTGAGTAGCAATCATAAAGAAACTAATAGAAATCACTACTAAACCCACGGCTAATTTTACCGGAGAAATAGGCTCTTTATCTTTCGCTCTCAAAGTATCCCAAAGCATACTGAAAGGCACAGCAAGAATAACTACAAATAATCCATTAAAAATCTGAACCATTGACGGCGGCATTAACCAGCCAAAGAAATTCCTGTCAGTTTGATTGTCTGCTATAAAAGTTAACGACGAACCTGCTTGTTCAAAGGCTGCCCAGAAGAAAATAATAAAGAACGAAACTATGTAAATTACAATAATTCTGTCTCTTTCAATTTTAGTCAAAGAAGTATCAGAAATAATTAATCCTGCTAATGACAAACCACTGGAGTAAATCAATGTATAAATTAGGTTCTGACCTACAACATAATGAAAAAAGAATCCTAAAGCGATAAATGCAATTCCTGCAATCGTCAAGGCTTTATTAGAAAAATTTGCTTTTTGTGCTTCCCCTTCTTCGAAATCCGAAGCATCGTTTTTAGAAGGCAAGCCTCCTAATGGTTTTCCTTCAGGAGAAACCACATATTTATTTTTCAGGAAGTAAAAAAGAATAGTTCCTAAAAACATTGCAGCAGAAGCCGCCATGAATCCCCATCTAAAAGCGTGGATATCTCTAATTCCGCCACCATCTTTTACATCTCCTAATAAAGGACAGATTGACTGACCTAAAAAAGCTCCGATGTTAATTCCCATATAGAAAATAGTGAAGGCACTATCTAATTTTGTTTTTTCCTGTTTAGGATACAAACTCCCCACCATACTTGAAATGTTTGGTTTGAAGAATCCGTTACCAAAAACAATAACCCCTAATGCAGAGTACATAATGATTTTTGCCAAAGGCAGATTTGCTTCAAAAACACTTCCACTGGTAAACAATAACAATTGTCCTATTGCCATCAACAATCCGCCTAATAAAATACAGTTTCTGTTACCAAGAAAACGATCGGCTACAAAACCTCCCAACATTGGTGTCAGGTAACAAAGTCCAAGGAAACCTCCATAAATTAAAGACGCTTCTTCTTCTTTCATCATTAATGAATTCACAAGAAATAAAGTTAATAAAGCTCGCATTCCATAGAAATTGAATCGCTCCCACATCTCTGTTCCAAACAATACCCAAAGCCCTTTTGGATGCGCAGTTTTTACTTGAGTTTCTCCCATTTTATTCATTATTTGTTTAAGGTTTAAAGTTTTAGATTATAAATTTTCTTTGATAAAGTTAGTCATTTTATTATAAAGCTGAATTCTGGTTGCACCACCATAAATACCGTGGTTTTTATCCGGATATATCTGAGAATCAAATTGTTTGTTTGCCTGAATCAACGCTTCCATCATTTGCATTGAGTTCTGCACATGCACGTTATCATCACCTGATCCGTGAATCAGTAAAAATTTACCTTTTAGTTTACTTACATGGTTTATTGGAGAATTCTGATCATACCCGCTTGCATTTTCCTGCGGAGTCTGCATGTATCTTTCTGTATAAACGCTGTCATAAAAACGCCAGTTGGTTACCGGAGCAACTGCAATTGCCATTTTGAACACATCGTTGCCCTGAAAAATACAGTTCGAAGCCATAAAACCGCCATAACTCCATCCAAAGATTCCAATTCTTGATGCATCCACATAAGGATAAGCCCCAATTACTTTTGCAGCATCAATTTGATCTTCTACTTCGTATTTTCCTAATTCTTTTTGGGTCACTTTTTTGAAATCAGCTCCTTTAAAACCTGTTCCTCTACCATCTACACAAGCTACAATATAACCTTGCTGTGTTAGCGAAGCAAACCAGTAATCATCAGTATTGTTCCAGTCATTGTTTACCTGTTGAGATCCCGGACCAGAATATTGGTACATAAAAACAGGATATTTTTTAGAAGGATCGAAATCTTTTGGTTTCAAAATCCATGCATTCAATTCGTTTCCTTTAGCCGTTTTCAACACAAAGAATTCTTTTGTTGGCAAATTATAATCTTTCAATTTAGCCGCAAGAGCCTGATTGTTTTCGATTACCTGAATCTCTTTACCTGCTTTAGACTCATTTAAAGTATAAGTAGTAGGCTGAGACGCACTTGAGAAAGTAGTAATAAAGAATTGGAAGTTAGGGCTAAAAGTTGCCGCACTTGTTCCGGTTTTTGAAGTTAAACGTACTTTATTTTTTCCGTCTAAAGCAATTCTGTAGATATCTCTGTTGATAGAACCATTTTCTGTAGATTGGTAGAAAATCGTTTTGTTTTTTTCATCGAAACCGTAGTAAGACACTACTTCCCAGTTTCCTTTTGTCACCTGATTTTTAAGCTTTCCGTTTTTGTCATATACATAAATATGATTAAAACCGTCTTTTTCGCTTGTCCAGATAAAGCTATTATCTTTTAAGAAAGTCAAATTGTCTGTAACATCGACATAGGCTTTATCTTTTTCATTCAAAACTACTTTAGCATTTGCTGTAGTTCCGTCTACAAATAACAAATCCAGATTGTCCTGGTGGCGGTTTAAAACCTGAGCCGACAATACATTATTATCATTTGTCCATTGTAATCTTGCTATATAAAAATCATTGTAGTTTCCTAAATTAACTTTTTTAGCCGCATTGCTCGCTACATCATATATATGTAATGAAACTGCTGAGTTTTTTTCTCCCGCTTTTGGATATTTAAATGTCTCAACTGTTGGATATAGATCTTTATGAAACATTGACATCGAAAATTCAGGAACCTGACTTTCATCAAAACGAATATAAGCCAGTTTTTTACTGTCTTTACTCCAGTCAAAAGCCCGGACAAAAGCAAATTCTTCTTCATAAACCCAATCCGTAATACCATTAATAATGGCATTTTTCTTTCCGTCAGTTGTAACGGCAGCCGATTTTTTAGAAGCTACATCATATACATAAAGATTATTTTCTCTTGCATATGCGATCTTAGTTCCGTCAGGGGAGAACGTTGGCTCCTGAACCTGAAAATCAAAAAGCTTTGTCAGGGATTTAGAAGTTATATCGTATAAAAAATAATCTGCTGTAAAGGAGTGACGAAAAATCTTATTTGAATTGCAGGCAATCAGGATCTTTTTTTCAGAAGCATCAAAAGTATAGCTGTCGATTCCGTCTGCAAGCGCTTTATGGTTTTTAGTATCAATTAAATTCGACACTTTTTTCAGGGTTGCAAAGTCGTATAAATCAATCTGCATACTTCTACTGGCCTGATCTACATTTAGAACAGTATATTGATCTGTATTTTTTAGGGATTGCAGCTCATCCATTCCTTTTGCCCTAAATGCACCACTATAAATATTCTCGACAGTAATTTTCTGTTGACCAAAAACGGTAGCAACTAAAAATAAAAGTATTACAGTAATTTTACCTGATTTCATTAGAATTATTTTAAATATAAAAAAGAGCCCAATTTTAGTAAAAAAAATGAACATAATACACATTTTAAGTGTTAAATGTTAAAAAAAATAACGTTTGCGTATTTTCCAAATTTCAAATACATTGCAAACAAAACTCTTAAAATGGTATCTTTGCCGCAACTTTATTATTTAAAATACTGAGAATGAACAACGCTGTTGCCGGATTTTCTAAATTATCCAAAAAAGAAAAAACAAACTGGATCGCCAATACTTACTTTTCAAAGCCTGAAGAAGCACTAAATATTATAAGAAATTACTGGAATTCAGACGAAAAGCTACAACAATTGCATGATGAATTTATAGAAAACACGATTTCAAATTTATATATTCCGCTTGGAGTTGCGCCTAATTTTTTAATCAACGGAAAATACAAAACCATTCCAATGGCCATTGAGGAGAGCTCAGTGGTTGCCGCAGCATCAAAAGCAGCAAAATACTGGTCTACACGCGGCGGTTTTAAAGCAACGGTAATCGACACTGAAAAAATTGGTCAGGTGCATTTTACTTTTAATGGTGATGCAGAAAAACTACAGGCTTTCTTTGATCAAATAAAACCAAAATTTTTCTCTGACACACAAAGCATTACCAAAAACATGCAGCAACGCGGTGGCGGAATTGTAGACATTAAGCTAAAAGACAAAAGAAGCCTACTGGAAAATTACTTTCAGCTTCACGCTACTTTCAAGACTAAGGATAGTATGGGAGCGAATTTTATCAATTCTTGCTTAGAGCAATTTGCAACGACTTTGAAAGATGAATTTCAACATTCTGATTTATTTTCAGAAGATGAAACACTAAAAGTAGTGATGAGTATTTTGTCTAATTATGTTCCTAATTGCATCGTTAGAGCCGAGGTTTCGTGCCCTATTGAAGACTTATCAGAGAAACACATTCCCAATCCACAAGAATTTGCAGAACGTTTTCTACAGGCTGTTCAGATTGCCGAAGTCGAACCTTTTAGAGCCGTAACCCACAATAAAGGCATCATGAACGGAGTTGACGCTGTCATTCTGGCAACCGGAAATGATTTTAGGGCAGTTGAAGCGGGAGTTCATGCTTATGCTTCAAAAAATGGTCAATATGCCAGTTTATCTCATGCAAAAATCGAGAACGGAATTTTTACTTTCTGGCTTGAAATTCCTTTAGCATTAGGAACTGTTGGCGGATTAACATCTTTGCATCCTTTAGTAAAATTGTGTTTTGAAATACTCGAAAAGCCTTCAGCCAAAGAGTTAATGGAAATTGTTGCTGTTGCCGGTTTGGCACAAAACTTTGCCGCATTGCGCTCATTAACCACAACCGGAATTCAGGAAGGCCACATGAAAATGCACCTGAACAACATCATCAACCAATTTGAAGCAACAGATGAAGAACGTCATTTGATTAAATCTCACTTTAAGAAAAATGCCGTTTCACATAGCGCGGTTGTTGAGTTTATCGAAACTATACGCAAATAATTATTCGCTCTGAAACTAGTTGAAGGATAAGGAGCTATTCCCGCTATCCGTTACAATCTTTTGTTTTTCTAAAGAAAAAAACAAAAGGATTTTCACTACTATCGGGGCTAAAAAACACAGCATGAAAACAACTTTTTACAGCAACGGAAAACTTTTAATTACGGGCGAATATTTAGTCTTAGACGGCGCAAGAGCTTTTGCATTACCCACAAAATTTGGACAAGACTTAGTTATCGAAAACAGCTCAAACCAGGAAATTCAATGGAAGAGCTATAATTACGACGAACAGCTTTGGTACGAAGACACTATTTCTTTTGCTGAAATAATTAATAATACCGAAAGCAAAATCGAAACTGTAAAAACGACTTTAATCAATATTTTGCACGAAGCATATCTTCTAAATCCTGGTTTTATAAACAACTCAGAAGGATATAATATCAGCACACAACTTACATTTCCTAAAAATTGGGGATTAGGCACATCATCAACTTTATTGAACAATATTGCTCAGTGGACGAATATAGATGCGTTTACCCTCTTAAAAAATAGTTTCGGAGGCAGTGGTTATGATATTGCCTGCGCTCAAAACGACACGCCAATTGTGTATCGACTGGAACAAAATTTGCCTGTAGTAGAAACGGTTAATTTCAATCCGGATTTTACATCCAGTATCTTTTTCGTTTACCTTAATAAAAAACAGAATAGCAAAACAGCCATTAGCGCTTATTACAACAACAAAAATCAAAACTTAGCGCACAATATTATTGACAACAATAAAATCACAGCTGCCATCCTCAACGCAAAAACACTGAAAGAATTTGCTTTTGCAGTAGAAAAACATGAGATCCATCTGAGCAATATTCTGGAAATACGAACTATTAAAGAGGCTGCTTTTCCTGATTTTAATGGTGTTGTAAAAAGTCTGGGAGCATGGGGAGGCGATTTTGTAATGGTAATTTCAAAAGGGAACCCAACAGCCTATTTTGCCTCAAAAGGATACGAAACGATTCTTACTTACAATGAAATGATATTGATTTAGAAAGATTGTTTTAAAAACAACACACTCAACAACTCAATACTATTATCTGTCTTTTCAAATTTTCAAAACCGAGAAAAGCTTTAAGTCAAAAAAATGTAATCCATAAAAAAACCCGAAACATTCATCTGAACGTTTCGGGTTTTATATTTAAACCTTTATTTACTAAAAACTAGTAATTAAATTGTAATCTGTTATCTTCGATTTTAGCATTGCTTTTTAAAGCTGGTAAAATTCTGCTTGCGTCATTTGCGCTTTGAGCTTTTACTTTAGCAACATACTCAGCATGATTTGCAAGAGCAGGCGCTTTTACTGTACTAATATTTTTTACTACATAAACTCCGGTATTTCCTTCAATTGGAGCAGAGATTTTATTTGCAGTCAATGCGAATGCATTACCAACAACTTTAGGCTCTTGTCCAACTCCACCAGGTAAAACCGGGTTATCCATAGTAACGTCAGCAGCTTGCTGAACTGCAACACCAGCGCTCTTAGCAACAGCTTCTATTGTAGAACCTGTCATTTTAGCTTTTAGCATTTCAGCTTTTTTCTTATTTTTCAAAATTGACTCAACATAAGGTCTTGCTACCGTAACAGAAACTAAACCTGATTTGTTTTCGCTTTTGTATTGAGCAATTACGTGTCCGATGTTAGCGATTTCAAAACGTTTTACGTCTCCAACGCTAGTTTCTTTATCGTAAGCCCATCTAATGATGTTACGTTGGTTTCCTAAAGGACCAAATGCTTCATCCATAGCTTTTGCAGTTACAGGAGGTGCAATTTTTAAACCTAATTCTTTTGCTGTAGCATTGAAATCTTTTTTCTCAGCATCCATTTCAAATTTAGTTGCCAATGTAAATACTTTATCAGAAGTAGCTTCAGATGGCTCGATTTTCTGAGCAATTGTAGCTAAACGAATTCCGTCTTGTTTATCTGTAATTTTGATAATGTGAAATCCAAAAGGAGTTTCTACTAAACCAACTTTTCCAATTCCGTTATTGAATACAAAATCATTGAATGGTTTTACCATTTGGTTTGGACCAAAATAACCTAAATCACCACCTTGTTGTGCAGATGAATCATCAGAGCTTGTAAAAGCTAACATCATGAAACTATCCGGATTTGCCTGAACCTGAGCTAAAATTTCTTCTGCTTTGGCTTTAGCTTCTTCTTTCGTTCTTTTTTCTTTTTGGTTTGGAGTCTGAGATCCTTCGTAACCAATTAAGATATGACTTGCTTTTGCATTAACACCGGCTTTAAATCCTAAAGACTTAGAAATTGCATAGTATCTTCCAAAAACGTACGGTCCGTATATTGCTCCTGCAGGTAAACTGAATAATTTATCAGCATCGATAGCCGGTAAAGCATTTTTAGGTACATAAGTTGAATCGTAAGGAACATCAGAATTTGAGTTTACGAATTCAGCAATATTTGTTGCGTTTCTAAAACCTGGCAAAGTATCATTTTTACCTGTTTTTGCATTGTACTCTACTCTTCCGTTTAATAAAGCAGTGATTTTAGCTTTGATTTCAGCTTCGTCTTCTTTTGAAGCTTTGTCTTCTACTAAAACATATTGAATTTCACGAGTTGCATCCGCTTTGAATTTTTTCTCGTTTTTCTTCATATAATCTACAATTTCTGAATCAGAAATTTTTACATCGCTGTCTTTTATAGAAGAATATAATGCAGCAGCATAAGCAAAGTTTACTTTGTTCGCTTCCATTTCATATTTCAATTTTCCTTCACTGGCTGTAGTATAAAGACCTGCTTTTACTAATGTGCTGTAGATTTGGAATTTTGCATTTAACTCAGCATCTTTTTCTTTTTCAGAAATATATTGTGCTGCCTCAGGATTAGCTTTAAAGTATTCTTTAAATTTAGCTACGTCAAAAGCACCGGCTGCATTTAAAAACATTGGGTTTTTACCAATATTCGGATCTGATTTTAAAACTTCAAGTAAATGTTTTTCACCTACTCTTAATCCTAATTTATCAAACTGAGAAGATAATAATGCGATCGAAACCTCTTGATCCCAAACTCTGTTTGCAGCTTCAGTGGAAGTAATTCCTTGACCACTTTTTTCAACATTACTCACTTTAACTCTAAAGTCTTCAAATGAAATATCTTTTCCGTCGATGCTTCCTACATCTTTTGAACTTTGACCGAAACTTCCTCTAGTGAAAAGATCTTGTATTATAAATGCAAATAATGCAAGTGCAATAACTCCTATCAATAAAGCGGAACGCTGTCTAATTTTTGCTAAAACTGCCATTTTTATTATCGTTAATTTTATATTCAGTTTGCGAAAATACAATTATCTAGTTAATAACAATACAACTAGGGTTTTATTTTACACAATTTTTTTCATTAATTTAAAAAATCACTCTTTTATTGTCAATTTAACCAATTCAATTTTCTTATTTGAAGCTTCTTCAATTACAAAATGATAGCTGTCTATCACTATTTCGTCGCCTTTTTGAGGAATTTCTTTGGTAGAATTAACAATAAAACCGCCTAAGGTTCCGTAAGAATCTTCTTCAGGAATATCCAGCTTATAAGTTTCATTCAGGTATTCGACATCTAATCTGGCAGAAAACAAATACCTGCCTTCACCCAATTCTTTTTCGATCAGCTCTTCTTCATCAGAATCGTGCTCGTCTTCAATCTCTCCAAAAAGCTCTTCTACTATATCTTCTATCGTAATGATTCCTGAGGTCCCTCCGTATTCATCTAAAACAACCGCCACGTTTTTTCTTTTCTTAATCAATAAATTAAGCGCATCTTTTATCAAAATAGTCTGCGGAACAAACTCTACAGTCATTAAAACTGATTTTATCGTTTTTGGTTTTTTAAACAAATCAAACGAATGCACATAACCCACAATATCATCAACTGAGTTCTGACTTACTATGATTTTCGAATAACCTGTTTCGATGAATAATTCTTTAAGATCCGTGATACTGTCAAACAAATCAATATCGACAATTTCCGTACGCGGCGTCATGATATCGCGGGCTTTTACACCTGAGAATTCTAACGCATTCTGAAAGATCTGAATTTCCGAATCGACTTCTTCATCGTCTTCGACAGAATTCATTTGCTCGGTAATATAATTTCCGAGTTCTATTTTACTAAAATACAACTGTACCTGATCGCCTTCTGTCTTGAAAAATTTCTGCAGGACAAAATCCGAAATCCAGATAAAAAAAGTAGAGATATAATAAAACAGCCTATAAAACAGATAGGCCGGAATTGCAAAAAACTTAATTAATGAATTGGCATAAATCTGAAAAAAGACTTTTGGAAAAAACTCTGCTGTTATTAAAACTATAAAAGTTGAAATTACGGTCTGAACTAACAAACTGGTCAGATCAGAAAAATGAAATCCTAAATTGACAATACATTTTAGAATTAAATCCCCCATATAAAAGCCATAAACTACCAATGCTACATTGTTGCCAATAAGCATTGCAGCAATAAACTTTGAAGGATTCTCAGTAAGTTTCGTTAAGATTTGTGATAAAAAATTATCTTGTTTTTTTTCTATTTCAAGATAAATTTTATTCGAGGAAACAAAAGCTATTTCCATTCCTGAAAAAAATGCCGATAGTATTAAACATAGTATTATAATACTAATTTCCATTTTTTACTGTTTTTTGTTACGATCATCGAATTTCCTGGCAAATCTTCTTCTGAAGAAAAACATAAAAATCGCCATACCTGAAATAATAAAACTCAGCGTGGCACCATCATTGCCTTCGTTTATCTTTGTAACTCCGTCATAGATAAAGTAAACTGCAAATGCCAAGTAAACGTATTGTGTATATTTTAAATAACCCATAATTATATTTTTTCGTCTGATTCTATTTCGCCACTTACACGTTGCGAATTAATCACTTTAAAATCTTTACTAAAATCAATTCCCTGACCATAAGAAACCCCTTTTGCATCGGTCAGCTTAAACTTTCTTTCGGTATAAAACCACTCGTTTTTCTGATCAAAATACAATTGCTCCGTTTCAAGTATCTGCCCTGTTTCTGATGTAATCTTCACTTTTCCCTGCAAATCTATTATGCCGGTTGGCTTGTATGAGACTGCATAATTTGACACTATAAAAGTACGCTTTTGTTTTTTATCATATAACGTAACATCGATTCCTTTTGGAAATTCCGTAAAAGGAAATTCCAAATTAGAATAATCTAACATTTTTGGACTTTTAAGAACTCCTGTAATCAGTCCGGAATCAGTATATCTAATATTAACAGTATCTGCATCACTTCCGGGAACAAACTCTGAGAAGTTAATTTTCTGAACTTCCTTAAAATTACTTTCGCATCCAAAAAACAGTGTCACAGTAAAAACTGTGACAGCCGCTATAATATATCTCTTTGGTAAATTCATTTGCCAAATGTAGTAAATTGTATGAGCTTAAAAAAGCGCAAAAGTGTATCTTTAGTTGAATTTACTTTTCACAAACCATCTGTCATTGAAAGAAAAACTCAAACTAAAGTTGAAATAATTCTCCTGAATTAAATCTGCAGAGGTTGTTCCTCTTTTACCAAACTCTAAACCAACGTTTACATTTGAGAAAGATCCGTTACCAAGAGGAATCCCGGCACCTAAGCTCATTCCAACATCATTGATTGATTCGTTATTGACAACAAGGCCCAGTTTCTCGTATTTTAATCCGGCTCTATAGGTAATTCTGCTTAAATGACTGGTAAATGAAGCATAATTAGGGATATAATATCCTCCTATTGCATATTTCTGATACTTTTCATAACGCACATTATCTGCTGCATTGTAATAATTGGCAAGTTGTCCGTTACCCTGAAAAGCAAGTGTAGTACCTACTAACCATTTTCTTGCCTCACCTATACCTGCACCCAATGTAATTTTATTTGGCAGTTTTAGATTGGTTTCAATTGCCGGGCCTAAATAAGGGTCCGGATCACCATCTACCGCAATAACTCTTGTACTGTTTGAATTTAATGTACTTGCAAAAGTATAGCTCAAACTCGTGAACAAGCTTAGTTTTTTATCAATTTTTGTTTGATACATTGTACCAATATTAAAACTAACACCTGACAATTCAGAAGTATTCGTTTCCTGAGTACCGTTTTGAATTCCTGTAGCAAGCTCTACACTGGTAGTTGTAATTTTACCAAAATTATATTGTGCATCAGCTCCAATATTCCACTTCGGTGTGATTTTATATCCTAAACCGGCAAACACTTTATTGACTCCGCCTTTTCCCTGAAGCTGTGAACTTGTTCCGTCTACTACAGCTGTCTGATCATTTAGAATTTTATACCCAACTGAAGTTACAGGCACTAAACCAAACGCTGCACCAAATTTCCCCATTGGGATTCCCAATGCCAAATAATCGAAAGTAGACCTTTGTGCTTTTGCAGATTCATCAGTAGTTTTTAAAGTATTTGAGCCAAAAGTTCCTCCAACAGTAAAAACAGTTTGTCTTAAACTAGCGTAACTGGATGGGTTTTCAATATTCAAATGGATACTATCCTGCTCTACCGAAACTCCTGCCATAGACCTATTTTCAAGAGTTCCTTTAAATCTGACATCTCCAATTCCGAAGAAAGAATAAGGAGAAGCAGTACCCTGTTGAGCAAATGAAACGAACGAGATAAGCAAACAAGCGCTTACTATAATTTTTTTAATCATTGTCGATTTTATATTGAAATGTTTGGTTCAAACTTTCTAAAAGGAAATTTGAATTGGCAAATATGGTATTTTTTAATCGTTTAGCCAAAAAAACTGCATCACCTCCCGTTAAAATTATTATAAAATTTGAAAAGTTTGCCCGATATTCATCGATAAAACCGTCAATCTCATAGACGAACCCATTCACAACGCCGGAATGAATGGCTTGTGCTGTTGAGTTTCCTATATACAACTCAGGCACCTCAAAAGCCAGCAAAGGCAGTTTAGCCGTGTAATTATGTAATGCTTCGTAACGCAATCGCAGACCCGGAGAGATGGCTCCGCCCAAATAATTATCATTTTCGTCGATGAAATCGTAGGTAATGCAAGTTCCGGCATCAATTACTAATCTGTTTTGCTTAGGAAACTGCAGGGTTGCTCCCGAAGCCAAAACCATCCTGTCGATCCCTAACGTTTTTGGGGTCGCATATTTATTTACAAAAGGATAAACATCTTCGTGGGTTAAAAAATGAATGTTTAACTCGTTTTCGAAAGCCAAAAAGGATTGCTTTTCGACGTTTCCGACTGAAGCAACAACCAAATCAGAACAGTTTGGAAATTTTTTTAAAATTTTTTCAATTTTTTTTTCAAGCTCATTTTTCTCAAAAACAAAATTTTCAAGAACAGTACTTCCCTCAAATACAGCCGCTTTAATCCGGGTATTTCCAACATCAACCGTTAAAATCATCTTTACTTTTTTATCAGTGCGAAGATACGAATTGATTTTTTTAAAAAAATGTTTTGGATAAATGAAAAATGATTCTATCTTTGCACCCGCAATCAGCACGGTGCCTTAGCTCAGATGGTAGAGCAATGGACTGAAAATCCATGTGTCCCTGGTTCGATCCCTGGAGGCACCACCGTTAAAACCCGAATAGCAATATTCGGGTTTTTTGTTTTATAGCCTTTTGGGCAAATTCCAAAGTTTTACCGCAAGGTTCGCTTAGATTTTTACCTAAGGTTATGTTGAGAAAACACAAAGTTCGCAAAGCTTTATGATAAAGCTTTGCGAACTTTGTGTTTTTACTTTGCAATCTTTGCGGTTATTTTTTTTCAATTAAATATGGTTTCGAAAAAAAATTATTGATGAAACACAGAAACTGCAGGAAAATAATATCCTGAAAAATTTACAGATCCTGTTTTAGCTCCTGAATTGGCGTTGAACAAATAAAGATTATTGATCGCGAAATTCGCACCAAAACCTTCATTTACCGTATTTACCACCAAAGTATTTTTCTTTCGGTCATAACCAATTCCTGCACCATATAAGATATTCGAATCAGTTAAAGTGATAAAAGGTGTGGTCAATGACTCTGGAGTTCCATTGTATTTATACACTTGTTTACCACCGCTAAAACTGCCGTTTTTAGCAATAAAAACATCATTTTTAGCAGCTGCTATAGATCCCGGATGCCATGCTCCCCAGCTTCCGTAAGCCTGAAAACCTAATGCAATTTCTTTTACTTCAAGCGTATTCGAATCTATGCTGATAAGATTTTTACCTCCTGCTGCCCATACTTTTTTATCATCGGTAACAGCAAATCCTAAAACGATACCCGGAATAGTTTTTTCGACTGCCAATGTTGAAGCATTAATAACAATCACCCCTTTTAAAGCTGACAACGCAAAAATATAACCGTTAGCCTTAACAATATCGCCTACCTGACCTGTAATACCTTCGATTTGCCCATTTACCTCCATCGTATTCAGATCAAGTTTAAATATCCCTTTACCGGCAGTCAGCAGGGCGTGGTTTTCGTCAATACCTACTACTGCACGCCAGTCATTTCCACCTTTAGCCGGAATTCTTTTTTCTTCTTTTAATGAATAAGCATCTGCTACTACAACTGGTCCGCCAACTTTAGAAACTAAAAATAGTTTTTTATTTATCAGGGCCCCGAATTCTAATGTAGACGATGCCGGTTTTAAATCCTTATCCGGATTTACTTTTACAAAAACACTGTCTTCTATGGCTTTTGTATCATATCTATAAAACCCTACTGTTCCCGTTCCGTGACCAAACCAGCCTTCATTGATCATAAAGAAACCATTTTCATACGCTCCGTAAGTATGAATATCATAGGCAAGAGACACTTTTCCGCCATCATTTTTAGCGGTCATTGTAATTTTAAAATCACCTCTGGCTACTGGTTTAAAAATATAAGTAGAATCAGACCCTACAACATTTCCATTTACAGTCCATTCAAAGGAAACATTTTTTCTGTCTGCTAATTTTGAGCTTAATTGAAGTGTTTTTCCAATGGTTAAAGTATCTTTCAATTGCTGTTCACCTTTTATTACAGGAGGCGCTGTAAAATCATCATCATTATTACATGAAACTGTAAGCATCATCAAAGAGGCAATTGCAATTAATGGCCTGGAAAAAAATTGATTTTTCATTATTAAATATTTAAAATTATACTACTTAAATGTTTAAATCGAAATGCAAGCTACTCTGCCCAAAGTTGTATAAACAAACTTTTGCAAAAGCACAGCATAATGCACGACGATACGTTTTAATGATTTTTTTAGTGGAGAAAAAGAAAACATCGAAAAGAAAAACTTCCAGAAGGAAATTGCTTTTACAATATCATATTTGTAGAAAAAAAATCTCATAAACTCTATTTTGGCTTACGAGAATAGAATAGCAAAACGATACCATTATCACACAATGTGAAAAGTATTGTTCCTGACTCAAGCTTCAATCCCCGAAAGCTATTTATTACTATAAAAATGGCAGGTCTTCTGACTTGCTCCCTACACCCAAGCCTTCCCTTTCTTAATGAAAAGTGACATATCAATGGGTTTCAGTTCATGAGCTTACAGCTGCGGGACAGTTTTGGATTTACACCAAATTCCCTTTTAATGTCAATATTGAATCAATATGACAACCATTTCCTGTTTTAAAATTTGAGCTGCAAAACTAGCGTTTTCTTTCTTAATAAAACAATAGTTCTTTATTTTAAAGGGCTTCAGCATATGGTTAAGCTACAATTTGTTTTGAATTATGAAGCTTTGATTCAGCCAATAAATGTTTAATCAACAATTAAATTATTTTTGTTAAAAAAGTATCAAATAAATAAAAAAATATCTTTTATATTCGTTAAAAAATATTTTATAGTTTTATTTATTATCAAGTATACAAATTTAGTTTATGAGCAAAACTTCTACAAAAGGCATTTGGAAAGTAATTTCAGCCTCCTCAATGGGTACGATGATTGAATGGTATGATTTCTATATTTTTGGGAGTTTAGCCGTGGTAATTTCGACTAAATTCTTTCCAAGTGACAATCCCACCGCCGCATTTTTATCGACTTTAGCCACTTTTGCAGCAGGATTTGTGGTTCGGCCTTTTGGCGCATTATTCTTTGGAAGACTTGGCGATATCATTGGCCGGAAATATACTTTTATGGCGACACTATTATTAATGGGCGGATCTACTTTTTTAATAGGCTGTATTCCAAGTTATGAAACGATTGGCTTTATGGCCCCCTTATTAGTTTTAATTTTGCGTTTACTACAAGGACTTGCTCTTGGCGGAGAATACGGAGGCGCGGCCACTTATGTTGCTGAACATGCTCCTGTAGGGCAAAAAGGATACTGGACTTCCTGGATTCAGACCACGGCAACGGTAGGTTTATTTATTTCTTTAATGGTAATCTTAGCCACAAAAAATGCCCTTTCTCCGGCAGACTTTGACTCCTGGGGATGGCGCGTTCCGTTTTGGGTTTCTATTGTAATGGTAGGGGTTTCGTACCTTATTCGCAAAAACATGGACGAGTCTCCTGTATTTGCAAAAGCTAAAAAAGAAGGTACCACAAGTACAAATCCGCTAAAGGAAAGCTTTGGAAACAGATATAACCTAAAATTTGTTTTACTGGCATTATTTGGTGCAACAATGGGGCAAGGTGTTGTTTGGTATACCGGACAGTTTTACGCCATGAGTTTCATGAAAACTGTAATGAATGTAGATTCGTCTCAGGTTGATACCTTACTGGGGATTGCCTTATTAATGGGAACTCCGTTTTTTATCTTTTTTGGATGGTTAAGCGACAAAGTAGGACGAAAATACATCATGATGAGCGGCATGTTACTCGCAATTTTGTTTTACAGGCCCATTTATAAAATGATGTATAACACGACGGATGTGAACTACAAAACTGAAATCACTGAAAAAACAATCCAAAATACTGAGACAAATAAAAATAATGACAAAATAACTTCTGTTTCAAAAACCTATACTGACGGAACTACGTATATCGAAAAGAAAACAGATTTTGCAGATAAAAAGGAGGCTCAGACCCATATTTCAGTCAACATCAATTCAAGCGATGAATGGACTTTAATTTTTCTGGTATTTATTCAGGTTTTGTTTGTCACTATGGTCTATGGACCAATTGCAGCATTTTTAGTCGAAATGTTTCCAACAAAAATCAGATACACATCAATGTCCCTGCCCTATCATGTTGGAAATGGTATTTTTGGAGGTTTACTGCCTGCTATTTCGACTTATTTTGTTACACATGCCAAACAAGCCGGAAAACCGGATTTTTATCTTGACGGACTCTGGTATCCTATTATTATAGCATCTGTTTGCTTTGTAATTGGAATGATTTATATCGATAATAAAAACAAAACGAATCACCTTTAATACAATAACTATGAATACGATCAAACAAATTTTAGGTGTTTTATGGATTATCCTTGCAGCTGCAGCCGCTTATTTTTGTGTCTTTGAATTTGGCTTACCTAAACTTCTTTCTGACCAGCAGGACGATTTGGTATTTGGTATCATTATCCTTTTTATCCTTACTCCGTTAATTGTTTTAGGCTTGGGAACTTTTGGTTATTTTGCGGTAATTGGGGAATATAATGATAAGAAGAAATAGCAAAAAATCACATGAGAAAAGGGCTGTCTACATGATGTAGAACAGCCCTTTTGCATTACTAACCAAACCAAAATCTTTTACTTAGTAAGTATATTTTAATTCATCTTTATCAAAAATTCATTACCGGAGTTTCACAGATTGACTTTGCTTCTTTCCCGAAACCAGTTATAGTAAAAAAGGACTACCTATACAGATAGTCCTTTATAATTTTAATAAAACTACTCCTGATTTGGAATCATTAAGTAGCTTCCGTCTAAATCATTGAAATAAATAACATATTTAGATTTTTCTACAGGTATGTTTTCACCATTACCGCCTCCTGAGAAAGCAGTATCTCCACCCCAGGCAACATCCCAACTGTCATTTGCTCTAAACTTAAGTCCACCATCTTTCAAAGCAGTTACTCCAAGGCTCCATGCGTGCTTGTTGAAAGTAGAGTTTACCATAGGTGTCGAAGCATCCCAGTCTTTTGGCGTACTATCTCCGATAATTCCAACAGTTGTATTCGTTTTTGCAGCAGAATCATTATAAGGCACTAATGTATACGTTAAAACTTTCGTATTAAATTGAAAAGTATAATATCCATCCGCCGGAATTGTAAATTCACCTGCGTTACTGTTTATTTCAATAGCATCACTTCCGGCTTTCCCTAATTGAGAAGCCCAACTTCCTTTTTCAGAAATCAACTTAAAATTACCCGCTTTAAAAAAACCTGTAAATTTATACAGATCTGCATTTTTTCCATCTCTATACATCGGTTGGTGTTTCGTATCAGCATTGTTGTCCCAACCACCATCTACAGCAGCTCCCACTAAATACCAATCTGTAAAATTGTATGCCACTCTTCCTGAGTAAGGCGTTACACTGATTGTAACAGCTTTAGATATTTGAGGAACTCCTCCTGAAATATCCGAAGAAACTTTTACGTCAAACTGAGATGCTACATCTGTTGGGCCACCTAAATCAATTGCTGCCTGATTTAAATCTTTAACCAATACTGAAACTTCAGTAATATTGCTCGTTGTTTCAAGGGTTATTGCTTTTGTAAAGTCACCGCCTTTTTTATCAATTAACAACTTATATTTCAGCACTACAGTAGCAGAATATACAGCTTTTGACCATGTGAATTTGTCCGCGACATCTCCTGCATGATCTGCATCTAAAACAAATTCTTTTCCTGTTGCAGGTGCAGTTATTTCAGGAGCTGTTACAGCCTCAACAATTGGCCTGTTGTCTACAGCATCAGCATTACATGAAACCGCCAATACACCAATAAATGCGATTAAAATTTTATATATATTTTTCATTTTACTATTTTATAAAGGTGTTAGTATCCTGGATTTTGCTTCAATGTTGGATTTGCCTGAATAGTTCTGGCAGGAATAGGCATTAAATCTCTGAATGATTCCGTCGATGTACCAGCCATAACGCCACCTTTCCATTGCCAGATTTTAGATCCTCCGGTAAATTTCCCAAAACGAATTAAATCTGTTCTTCTGTGACATTCCCAAAACAATTCACGCCCTCTTTCCGCAAGTAGAAAATCAAGAGTCAAATCTCCTGCAGTAATATTTGTTGCACCGGCTCTGTTTCTAATTTGGTTAATATACCCTACAGCAGTACCTACATTACCTGTACTAGCACCTCTTACCGTAGCTTCAGCATACATCAAATAAGCATCAGATAACCTGAACATTGGAAAATCAGTATCCGGAACATCTGGTCTTTGCGCTTTTGATCCGTCAGAGTTTACATTGATGAACTTTGTTACAGCATAACCATCTGTAAAAGTTGATACATTATTAATATCTAAAGACTGACCATCTGTATAAAATGTCCCTCTTTTATCTCCGGTTGCAGTAGCATCAGGAAAAAGAGCCACAAACTCTTTACGAGCTCTGGTTCCCTGCCATCCACCATCCATACCCTGATCAGCAGAGTCCATACTACCACCAATAGAAGCGTGAATGATAAAACTCATTCCTCCACCTACAGCTCTGATAGCATTACCATCACTAATGATAGGAAAAATAAACTCACTTTGCGCTCCATTTCTATTATTGTCTGAAGAGAATAAATATCTGTAAGGAACATTTGCAAAAGTATACCCTGAAGCAGTAATGATTTCATTACACAATGCTGCTGCTTCATTATTTTTTTCTACTCCTATGTATACTTTAGCATTTAAATAAACTTGCGCCAACAAAAATTTAGCAGCTGTTTTATCAACTCTTCCATATTCATTCGTTTTTGAATCGGCTAAAGTTTTATCCATGTCTTTTAATTCAGCTTCAACAAAAGCAAAAACTTCTGCTCTTGTTTTTTGTACCGGATAAAATAACCCAACCGGGTCAGCTTCAGTAGTAATAGGCACACCTCCAAATAAATCCATTAGATTATAGTAGGAGAATGCTCTTAAAAAGCGAGCTTCAGCTCTAAAAGTTGCAATTTCAGCTTTCAGGTTAGCATCAACTCCTCTTGCATTCAATTTTTCCTCTGTAGTTTGTCTTAAAAACTCATTCGCAACACTAATTTCATAGAATGCTCGTGAGTACGCACCTGCCAAAAATTCATTTGCAGGAGCCCAATTTTGTGTATTTAAAGTAGGCAAAGCACCATCAGCCCATCCAATAATTGCCTCATCAGTAGGCAGTTCCTGCACCACAAAAAGCAATCTTAAGTAACTACTAAAGTCTCCACCAAGCCCCGCAATATCCGGTTTACCATCTCCGTCATTACCTCCTACATATAAACCTGCGTATAATTTTGCCAATACTTGTTTGTATGAAGCCGGGTCCTCAAAAAAGGTCTCAGATAAAAATTCGTTTTTATCACGAGGCGTCACATCTAAGTCGCCAGTACACGAAGTAAGCGTCATATTGAACCCTAATATGAATAGGATAAAATAAGATATATGTTTAAATGATATTTTCATTTTATTTCTTTTTAAATTTATTTTCAGTCCGCGATTAGAAACTTGCATTTACCCCAAACAAGAATGTTCTGGCTCTTGGGTAAACATTATTATCGATTCCGTTGAATTTTTCAGGATCTAAACCACCGTATTTTGTAAGTACAAAAACATTTTGAACACCAGCAGTAAATCTTAAACTAGCTGATTTTAATAACGTTTTATCAAAAGTGTACCCCAGAGTAACGTTATCTAACTTAATAAAAGAAGCATCTTTTATGTAATAATCAGATAAGTAACGAGATGTACCATTATCTTCATAGGTAAATCCGGTATTAAGATAATCTGAACCCACATTCGATAAATCTGTTTGTCTTCTTAAACCTGCATCTGAATATCCAAGATTAGAACTCACGTTATCAAAAATATAATTTCCTAAACTAGCTCTCCAGTTCATTGTAAAATCAAACTTTTTGTAGTTTAAAGTAGAGAATAATCCAAATGAATAATCTGCTGCCGGCTTATGAAATCTGTAACGATCTCCATCATCAATTTTACCATCTCCGTTTCTGTCTACATAAGCTCCGGCAATTGGCTTTTTATTAGCATCGTATAATTGCTCGTATACTAAAAATGATTCTGGTGAGTATCCTACAGAGTTTACCTGAATTTTATTCCCTCCGCCTCCGGCAATATTATCTCCGGTCAAGTATCCGTCAAAACCTGGAACCGTAACTCCTAAATCTGTAATTTTTCGATCGATATAGGTGGCATTAAAAGCAACATTCCAGTTCAATTTATCTCCTTTAATGATATCAGACTGAATATTAAACTCAACACCTTTAGTTCTTACACTACCAACATTATAGGTTCCTGTATTTCTAATATTTGCTCCATCCGGAACCACAACATCTGCTAATAAATCAGTTGATTTTTTATCAAAATAATTTACTGTACCAGTAATTCTGTCATTTAGGAATCCAAAATCAACCCCAAGGTTCATCTCTCCTAATTCTTCCCACTTGATATTTTCATTATATCCTTCAGGTCTTGCCGTTTTATAAATCGTGTTCCCAAAAATATACTGAGAATTAATCGTACCAAGCGTAACTCTTCTCAAATAATCGTATTGAGCTAAAATATCCTGTTGTCCGGTTGTACCATAACCAACTCTTAACTTTAGACTAGAAAGTGTATTATTATCTTTTAAGAAAGATTCTTCAGCAATATTCCATGCAAAAGCTGCTCCTCCAAAATTACCCCATCTGTTTTCTTTAGAAAAACGAGAAGTACCGTCTCTTCTATAATTCAACGTCAATAAATAACGGCTGTCATAGTTTAATGTCAAACGACCAAAGAAAGATTGTAAATTAACGTCCGGATCAATAGTTGTTAATTCATTACGAGTTGGCTGCGTAGTCTCTCCTGATTCATATTTCTGTTTTTGAAACATTTGATAGTTATACCCCGCAGTTGCATCAATCTTAAATTTACCTAAGTCTTTCGTATAATTGAAATATGTATTTAAATTCTTGTTTTGAAGATCATTCGTGTAACTATTGTAGTTTCCTAAATTCACCCAATTCCCAGAACTAAAAGCATTTGGCTGATATCCTAAAGGACTTTGTGTACTTTGTCTGTTGTATCCGCTACTATCAAATCTGTCAATACCTGCTTCAGCGATGATTCTTAAATCTTCGAAGAAATGAAGTTTATAATCTACTCTAATATTACCCCATTTTCTGGTAGAAGTTGATCTTTTGTCTTCCTCATTTAATCTGGCAACCGGATTTCTTGAAGGCAATAATGGCAAATTTCCGTTAGGCTCTAACCATTCAAAATATCCTCCATAACGAGAACCTGACTGATAAACAGATTGTGTAGGATCAAATCCTATAGCACCACCAATAACTGCTGCTTCATCCTGAAATTGGTTTTTATTAAACGATATGTTTCCGCTAATATCAATTTTCAGGTGATTATCAAATAAAACCGGATTTAACGATATCGATGTCGTAGTTCTTTCAAAAGAAGTATTTCTTAGAATTCCCGGATTATCAACATTTCCAACAGATAAACGCACCGGTAATTTATTAAACACTGAACCACTTACAGAGATATTATTATTCGTTGTCAAGGCTGTATGAAAAATTTCATCCTGCCAGTTTGTATTTGCAGTACCCATTAATGCCTGTTGAGCAGGAGTACCTTTTGTATTTACTAAATTACGAAATTGATCTGCACTTAACACATCAACCGTATTAGCCACTGTATTAATACCAATTTGGGAGCTAAAATTAACTTTTACGCCGCCTTTACTTCCTTTTTTAGTCGTAATTACAATTACACCATTTGCAGCTCTGGAACCGTAGATCGCGGCAGCAGATGCATCTTTAAGAACGGTAAAAGATTCAATATCATTAGGGTCAATTGTAGACAAAATACTAGTTGATCCACTTGGAACAGCGTTACTTAACGGAAGTCCGTCTAATACAATCAATGGTTCATTAGAAGCTGTTAACGAAGATCCGCCACGAATTCTAATATCCGCTTTTGCTCCCGGAGCACCTCCTCCAACAACATTTACACCAGCGATACGACCGCTGATTAAACTTTCCGGAGTAACGTTGATTCCTTTGTTAAATTCTTTAGCAGAAATTTGGGATACAGAACCTGTAGCATCCTTTTTCTTAACAGTACCATAACCTACCTGTACCACAACTTCTTTAAGCTGATTGGTATCTTCCTCTAAAGAAACAGCTAAAGTTTTTTGGCCATTAAAGACTATCGTTGACGTTTTATATCCAATAAATGAAACCAAAATTTTGTCTCCATTTTTTACATTAGATAACTGAAATTTACCGTCAAAATCTGTTGATGCACCGCCTGGAGCACCCTGTACATTTACATTTACTCCCGGGATTGGTTGTCCCGTTGCCAGATCGGCAACTGTTCCGGATACAGTACTTTGAGCGAGTACACTAAGCGGTAACAGTAAGAATAAAAATAACAACTTTTTGTAAATTGCTTTCATACTTTTTGTTTAAATTAGTTTGAGTTTGTGATTGTTAGTTAAGTTTTTAATTTTACTTCGAATTTCAAATTTAGAAATTTATTAACACGGCCAACCACTTACAATTTATATTGGATTACGAAAACGTGGTAGTGTTGAAAACTTTCTATTTTTTGTAATCTTTTCAGTCAAAAAATATCAAATCAAAAAATAAAAGATACCTTTATTAATAATTAGATTTTTTTCAACAATTACTATGAGACGCAAAATAACCCTAAAACAAATTGCAAAGGAACTTGATGTATCTATTTCAACTGTCTCGAAATCACTCAGAAACAGTTTAGAAATAGGAGAAGAAACACGATTAAAAGTGCAGGCTTTCGCAAAGTTTTACAACTATAAACCCAACAACATTGCTCTTAGTCTAAAAAACCGGAAAACCAAAAGTATTGGGATTATCATTCCGGAAATTGTACATTATTTTTTCTCTACCGTAATCAACGGAATCGAACAGGTTGCGAACGAGAATGGCTATAGTGTTGTGATTTGTTTATCTGATGATTCATTCGATAAAGAAGTCTTAAATATGGAAATGCTGGCCAACGGAAGCATCGATGGTTTTATCATGTCGCTTTCTAAAGAAACACAATACAAAGGTGATTTTCACCACATTACAGAAGTCATCAATCAGGGAATGCCGGTTGTCATGTTCGACCGCGTGACCAATGACATTTTATGCGATAAAGTAATTATTGATGATAAAGCTGCCGCTTACGAAGCCGTTCAGAGTTTGATTGACAATGGCCGAAAAAAGATTGCTCTTGTTACTACTGTTGATTATGTAAGTGTTGGAAAACTAAGAACAGATGGTTACGAAAAAGCCCTTCTCGATAACGGATTACCTTTTAATGAAGATTTAATCATTAAAATCGAAGACGTAGACACTTGCGAAATAACCATCAGCCAGCTTTTACACGACAGGGCTTTTGATGCCGTTTTTGCTGTAAATGAACTTTTTGCCGTAACCATTATCAAAACAGCCAACAAAATGGGACTTAAAGTTCCTGAAGATCTGGCCGTAATTGCTTTTACAGACGGAATTATCTCTAAATACTCTACGCCAAGTATTACAACCGTAAGCCAAAGTGGTGAAAAAATGGGAAATAAAGCAGCTAAAATGCTGATCGAAAGACTCGAAGCAGAACACCGCGATGACGAAGAAGAAGAAAACGAAAATTATACTACCGAAGTGATCGAAACACATCTTATAAAAAGAGAATCTACTGACTAATTTTCTTAAAATCAACCTATTCTACAACCATAAATGTTATTTATGGTTTTTTTATGATTTGAATTAAAAAAATAATTTATACTTTTACGCCTGCTCAAAGCTTTTACTTTTACTTCGAAACCATAAGTAAGTTTTGATAAGCAAAGCGCTTATCGTCTAATTAATTTTTTAATTACGATAATGGAAAAGCGTAAATTAAGTTTCTGGGAAATTTGGAACATGAGTTTCGGATTCCTGGGAATACAAATGGGATTTGCACTTCAGAATGCAAATGCCAGCAGAATTCTTCAAATTTTTGGTGCCGACGTTCATGAACTTTCATGGTTCTGGATTATTGCTCCCCTTATGGGATTAATAGTCCAACCCGTTATTGGTCATTACAGTGACAAAACCTGGGGACGATTTGGCAGACGAAAACCGTTTTTTCTTGTTGGTGCAATCTTAGCTTCCGTTGGATTAATCTTAATGCCACAAGCTAATATTTTCATTTCAGTATTGCCAGCCTTATGGGTTGGAGCCGGAATGCTGATGATCATGGATGCTTCTTTCAACATTGCCATGGAGCCGTTTCGCGCTTTGGTTGGTGACAATTTAAGAACAGATCAGCGTACCGCAGGTTTCAGTATTCAAACCTCATTAATTGGTTTTGGTGCCGTAATTGGTTCTGCTTTGCCTTATGTCTTAACCAAGTATTTTAATGTTTCAAACAGTACTGTTCCGGGAAGCGTGCCTTTGAATCTGACACTTTCTTTTATCATTGGAGCAGCCGTTTTAATTGGTTCTATTTTGGTAACCCTTTTTACAACAAAAGAATACTCCCCGGAAGAATTGTCCAATTTTGAAGATCCTCAAAGTGAAGTCGATATCCCTACTGAAGAAAAATCAAAACTTACAGACATTTTTACAGACTTTGCAAAAATGCCCACAACAATGCGTCAGCTAAGTTGGGTACAGTTTTTCTCCTGGTTCGGATTATTTGGTATGTGGGTTTTTACAACTCCGGCCATTGCACATCACATTTACGGATTGCCTTTAAGCGATACTTCAAGCCAGCAATATCAGGATGCCGGAGATTGGGTTGGAATTCTGTTTGGAGTTTACAACTTAGTTTCTGCTATTATCGCACTGTTTTTTCTGCCTTACATCGCTAAAAAAATCGGACGAAAATCAACTCATGCCGTTTCATTAATCATTGGCGGAATCGGGTTGATCTCGATTTATTTTATGCCAGATGAAAATTGGGTTGTATTGCCCATGATTTTAATTGGGGTTGCCTGGGCCAGTATTCTGGCGATGCCTTATGCCATTCTTGCCGGATCAATTGCTCCTAAAAAAATGGGGGTTTACATGGGGATCTTCAACTTCTTTGTTGTGATTCCGCAAATTGTAAACGCTCTTATTGGAGGGCCAATTGTAAAATACCTTTATAATGGCGATGCTATTTACGCCTTAATTACAAGCGGAGTCAGCTTTTTAATCGCTGCTCTTTTAGTCTACAAAGTAAAAGATGTAGACGACACTATTCAAAAATCATAAATAAGAATCCCCCTTATAATGAACAAAAAAGCATTCATATTCGATCTTGATGGCGTAATCGTTGATACTGCCAAATATCATTTTTTAGCGTGGCAGAAAATCGCCCAATCATTAAATATCAATTTCACACACGAAAACAACGAATTACTAAAAGGTGTAAGCCGCGTTCGTTCGCTGGATATCATTCTTGAATTAGGAAATGTTCAGGCTTCTCAGGAGGATAAGGACAAATGGCTCATTCAAAAAAATGAAGATTACTTATCTTATTTAGTTGATATGAACGAAAGTGAGATTCTTCCGGGAGTTTTTAAAACCCTGCAGCTATTAAAAGAAAAAAATCAGGGAATTGCTTTGGGATCTGCGAGTAAAAATGCCAGACCAATCCTTGAGAAAACAGGAATTATTTCGTATTTCGATGTTATTGTTGACGGAAACGACGTTACCAATGCCAAACCGGATCCGGAAGTTTTCCTGAAAGCGGCGCAATTATTAAATATTGATCCAAAAAATGCCATTGTATTCGAAGATTCTGTTGCCGGAATCCAGGCAGCAAACATTGGCGGAATGGTAAGTGTGGGAATTGGAGAGGAAACAATTTTACATGAAGCCGATCATATTTTTAAAGATTTTACAGAAATCGACTCACAGTTTATCGAGAAACTAATTGGTTAGTGAAAAATGTGGCAATATGTCAATTTAATAATTAGATAATTCACGCAATCTTGAATTATCTAAGTAAAGAAACCAATTTTAAAAATAAAATCATCAATTAAAAAGTAAAATAGTACAACAACGAGCAATTAAGAATAGAATAAAATTAGAAGCAGCCAAAGACAAGTAATGATCAAATTGGCACATTTTCTAATTGACACATTATCTAATTGCCCAATTATCTAATTTGAACAAATGAATCAGGATTATATAAAACCAGACAACTGGTCCATCATCGAAGAAGGATTTGATGCCAGCAGTGTTAAGTCGTCTGAAAGCCTTTTCAGTATCGGAAACGGGGCTATGGGACAACGTGCGAATTTTGAAGAAACCTATTCCGGTGAAACTTTCCAGGGAAGTTATATCGCAGGAATTTATTATCCGGATAAAACCAAAGTGGGATGGTGGAAAAATGGCTATCCAAAATATTTTGCAAAAGTATTAAATGCTCCAAACTGGATAGGGATTGACGTTGAAATCAACGAAGAAAATCTTGATTTAAATACTTGCAGCGAAGTCAGAAACTTCCGCAGAGAATTGAATATGAAAGAAGGATGGTACAATCGTTCTTTTGAAGCTACAATGAAAAACGGAACTGAAATTGCCGTAAACATTCGTCGTTTTCTTTCTTTGGATCTGGATGAAGTGGGAATCATCAAATTTGAAATTACACCTTTGAACAAAGATGCAAAAATCGTTTACAAACCGTATATCGATGCTGGCGTAACCAATGAAGATGCCAACTGGGAAGAAAAATTCTGGGAACCTCTTGAAGTTAAAAAAGGAACAAACGAAGCTTTTGTAACCGCGCAGACATTTAAAACGCATTTTAAAGTTACGACTTTTATGCACAATACGATTCTGGCAAATGGCGAAAATGTAAATATTTCACCTTCTACAATCGATTCTACTGCTGATAAAGTTCAGTTTACTTACGGAACTATTATTGCAAAAGGACAAACCTCATCTATCCAGAAAATTGGAGGTTATACCGTTTCTTTGAACCACGATAACACTTTGGCTGCAGCCGAAAAAGTAATTAAAACTGCCCTCAGTTTAGGATACGACACTTTACTTCAAAACCAAATTGATGCCTGGGCAAAAATCTGGGAAATGTCAGATATTACCATTGATGGTGATGTAAAAGCACAACAAGGAATCCGTTTTAATATCTTTCAGTTAAACCAGACTTATTTAGGAAAAGATTCTCGTTTGAATATTGGTCCAAAAGGTTTCACCGGAGAAAAATACGGCGGATCTACTTATTGGGATACTGAAGCTTATTGTATTCCGTTTTATATGGCAACCAAAGATCAGCAGGTTGCACGTAATTTATTGACATACCGTTTCAATCAATTGGATAAAGCGATCGAAAATGCCAAAGACAATTTAGGTTTCAAAGATGGAGCAGCTTTGTACCCGATGGTAACCATGAATGGGGAAGAATGCCATAACGAATGGGAAATCACGCACGAGGAAATTCACAGAAATGGTGCGATTGCTTTTGCAATTTTCAACTACAATCGTTTCACCGGAGATTACTCGTATATTCCTGAAAAAGGATTAGAAGTTTTAATTGGTATTGCCCGTTTCTGGCATCAAAGAGCTTCTTTCTCTGCAGCTAAAAATCAGTACGTGATTCTTGGCGTTACAGGTCCAAACGAATACGAGAACAACATCAACAATAATTTCTACACCAATTATATTGCAAAATGGTGTATCGATTATACTGAAGAACAAATCAGGAAAGTAGCTGCAGAATATCCTGCGGATCACAAGCGAATTATAGAAAAAGTAAATCTTGCAGCAGCTGAAATTCAGGCATGGAAAAAAGTAGCTGACAATATGTACTTCCCAAAATCAGAAGAATTAGGCGTTTATTTGCAACAAGATGGTTTCTTAGATAAAGATTTAGTTCCTGTAAAAGATTTAGACAAATCACAACGTCCAATCAACCAGAAATGGTCATGGGATCGCGTTTTACGTTCGCCATACATTAAACAAGCCGACGTTTTACAGTGTTTTTATTTCTTCGAAGATCATTTTTCTAAAGAAGAACTAAAACGCAATTTCGAATTCTACGAATCATTTACAGTTCACGAAAGTTCGCTTTCGCCTTGTGTACACTCGATTCAGGCAGCGCATTTAGATAAAATGGATATGGCATATACTTTTTATTTAAGAACATCACGTCTGGATCTTGATGATTACAACAAAGAAGTTGAGGAAGGTTGTCACATTACCTCAATGGCAGGAACATGGATGAGTATCGTGGAAGGTTTTGGCGGAATGAGAGTGAAAAATGATCAATTGCATTTTTCTCCTAAAATTCCAAAAGAATGGAAAGGATATTCCTTTAAAATAAACTTTAGAAATCAAATTCTGAAAGTCTCTGTAAATCACAATGAAACCAATTTTACGGTAGATGGTGATCAGGATTTAACAATTGTAGTGAATGGAAATCCTATAACTGCAGGTAAACTTGTACAAATTAATTAAATTACAATACTCTAAAAACTAAAAAACATGAAAAACTTATTTTTCGCAAGTTTAATCTTGTTTGCTTTCAGCTCAATTGCAGAAGCACAACAATTAAAATCACCCGAAGGCAAGTTCGTAATGGAATTTTCGCTTCAAAACGACGGAACTCCAACTTATAATCTGAAATACAAAAACAAAGAGGTTATCAAAACCAGTAAATTAGGTCTTGAACTTAAAGATGATAAAAAATCTTTATTGAATGATTTTACAGTTGTTGATTCTAAAACTTCCACTTTTGATGAAACCTGGAAACCGGTTTGGGGAGAAGTAGATAAAATTAGAAATCATTATAATGAATTGGCTGTAACTTTAAATCAAAAAGGAACTGACAGACAAATCGTAATTCGTTTCCGTTTATTCGATGACGGGCTTGGATTTAGATATGAATTCCCGACTCAAAAAAACCTTACTTATTTCATCATCAAAGAAGAGAGATCTCAATTTGCTATGGCGGGCGACCACACCGCTTTTTGGATCCCGGGAGATTATGATACTCAGGAATACGATTATACAAAATCGAAATTATCTGAAATCAGAGGTTTATCTGAAAAAGCTTATACTGCCAATGTTTCGCAAAAAAACTTTTCACCAACTGGAGTTCAGACGGCTTTAATGCTGAAAACAAATGATGGTTTGTACATCAACCTGCACGAAGCGGCTTTGATCAACTATTCTTGTATGCATTTGAATCTTGACGACAAAAACATGATTTTCGAATCGTGGTTAACTCCGGACGCAAAAGGTGATAAAGGATACATGCAGGCACCAAGTCACTCTCCCTGGAGAACGATTATGGTAAGCGATGACGCGAGAGAAATCTTAGCTTCAAAAATGACTTATAACTTAAACGATCCATCTAAAATCGATGACACTTCATGGATTAAACCGGTAAAATATATTGGTGTCTGGTGGGAAATGATTACAGGAAAAAGCTCTTGGTCCTATACAAACGATTTCCCAACCGTACAATTGGGTGTTTCTGATTTCTCTAAAGCAAAACCAAACGGAACTCACGGAGCAAATAATGCAAACGTAAAAAAATACATTGATTTTGCTGCTGCAAATGGTTTCGATGCTGTTTTAGTTGAAGGATGGAACGAAGGTTGGGAAGACTGGTTTGGTCACTCAAAAGATTACGTTTTTGATTTCGTAACACCTTATCCTGATTTTGATGTAAAAGGTTTACATGCCTATGCAAAATCTAAAGGTGTAAAAATCATGATGCACCATGAAACTTCAGGTTCTGTTCGTAACTACGAGCGTCACATGGACAAAGCATATCAATTTATGAAAGACAACGGATACGATGCTGTAAAAAGCGGTTATGTTGGAGACATTTTGCCTCGCGGTGAAAACCATTACAACCAATGGATTGTAAACCACTATCAATATGCTATCGAAAAAGCGGCTGATTATAAAATTATGGTCAATGCTCACGAAGCAATTCGTCCAACAGGAATTGCGAGAACATATCCTAACTTAATTGGAAACGAATCTGCAAGAGGAACAGAATACCAGGCCTTTGGAGGTTCTAAACCAAATCACGTTACCGTTTTACCATTTACACGTTTAATTGGAGGACCAATGGATTACACTCCGGGAATCTTCGAAATGGATATCAGCAAAATGAATCCTGATAACAAATCTCATGTAAACAGTACTATTGCCAACCAATTGGCTTTATACGTTACCATGTACAGCCCGTTGCAAATGGCAGCAGATACTCCGGAGAACTACAACCGTTTTCCTGATGCATTTCAATTTATTAAAGATGTAGCTGTAGACTGGTCTGAAAGTAAATATATCGAAGCTGAACCGGGAGATTATGTTACTGTTGCACGTAAAGCAAAAGGAACAAACAACTGGTTTGTTGGAAACGTAAACGGAGAAACGCCGCGTACATCAAACATCGATTTCAGTTTCCTTGAAAAAGGTAAAAAATACACGGCTACAATTTATGCTGATGCAAAAGATGCGCATTACAAAACAAATCCGCAAGCTTATACCATCAAGAAAATTGCTGTAACAAACAAATCAAAATTATCGCAGTTATCTGCTCCGGGCGGAGGTTATGCAATTAGCATTATCGAAACCAAATAAAACTTCAAAAGCCAGAGCAATAACTACTATTATCACTCTGGCTTTTAATTTATCCGAATGTCCTTTAATAATACTTATTCAAGTCTAATGATTAAATACTTATCGATAAGAATTATTGCCTTTATAATTGTACTGATTGTATTATCAGAAATGGCATATTATACTTTACCTAAGCATATTCGAGAAGACGGATATGGTTTTATTGAGGAAATTGATTCATTCTTTAAAATGAGTCTGGCATTCACCATCATTTCATTACTTTTTGTTTTAAATGAAGCTAATAAGTTTAATAAAAAGAACTTTATAATCTTACGAAATTCTGCTCTTGGATTAGCTTGTTTTTTTTCAATTCTAACAATCTCATTCGCGATTTTAAATTATATTTATTAATCCATACAAATTATGAATACACCTAAAATATCATTTCAGATAAACCATTCATTCTATACCATAATTCTGTTGGCCCTCTTATTTTCTGCTTCCGCGAAAGCGCAAATCCAGAAAACAGAACCGCCTTTTTGGTACGCAGGAATGAAAAATCCGGAACTACAGATTATGTTCTACGGAAAAAACATTGCACAATATGAAGCTTCGGTTTCAAATAATGTGGTGATTAAAAATGTTGAGAAAACAGAAAATCCAAATTATCTTTTCGTTACTATTGATACACAAAACCTGAAAGCTTCTGAATTGGTTTTCTCTTTCAAAACCAAAAACAAAGTCGCTTTTACGCAGAAATATTCGCTTAAAGAAAGAAAAGCAAATTCAGCAAACAGAAAAAGTTACGATGCATCAGATATGATGTATTTGATTATGCCGGATCGTTTTGCTAACGGAAATCCTAAAAATGACAGCAATGCTGCTTTAACAGAAAAAGGAAACCGTCAGGATCCAAGTGGTCGTCACGGCGGAGATATAGAAGGAATTATCAAAAACCTTGATTATATTTCCTCATTAGGTGCAACTACAATCTGGAACACGCCTTTATTAGAAGACAATGACAAACAGCATTCGTATCATACTTACGGACAATCTGATGTTTACAAAATAGATCCTCGTTACGGAACCAATGAAGATTATGTGCGTCTTGCGGCAGAAATGCATAAAAAAGACATGAAACTGGTTATGGATTATGTGACCAATCACTGGGGAATTACGCATTGGATGATCAAAGATATGCCAACTAAAACCTGGTTCAATCAATTCGAAACTTTTACACAAACGCATCACCGTCGTGAAGTGATTACCGACATCCATGCTTCAAAAATAGATCAGGAAGTTTGTGTCGATGGATGGTTTGTTCCTTCTATGCCGGATTTAAACCTAAGAAATCCTTTAGTTGCAAAATACTTAACTCAAAACGCGATTTGGTGGATTGAATATGCCGATCTTGACGGCTTTAGAGTAGATACTTATAATTATTCTGATCAAACAGCTATGGCAAATTGGGCAAAAGCGATCACCAATGAATACCCGAACTTTAATATTGTGGGGGAAATCTGGATGCACAATCAGGCAAATTTAGCCTATTGGCAAAAAGACAGTAAAATTGGCGCGATTGAAAATTACAATTCCAATTTACCAAGTGTAATGGACTTTACGCTTCAAAGTCAGGTTACTTCTGCGTTCAGCGAAGACGAACCAACCTGGGATAACGGAATGATTAAATTCTACAATAATTTTGCAATGGATTTTTTATATCCAAACCCCAATAATCTTTTGGTTTTTGCCGAAAATCATGATACCGATCGTATGAATGATAAGTTTAAATACGATTTTAAAAAATACAAACTGGCCATGACTTTACTGGCAACCGTTCGCGGAATCCCACAAGTGTATTATGGTTCAGAAATTGGAATGGGCGGTGACAAAAGCAAAGGTGATGCTGATATTCGTCAGGACTTTCCTGGTGGATGGGCTGGCGATAAAAACAATGCTTTTACTGCAGCAGGAAGAACTGCTGACCAAGCAAAATACTTTGACTTTACCTCAAAATTATTCAACTGGAGAAAATCGAATGAAGCAGTTCATTTCGGAAAAATGACACATTATATTCCTGAAAACAACACATATGTTTATTTCAGATATACAGATGCCAAAACGGTAATGGTAGTTTTCAATAATAACGCTACAGCACAAACCATCAAAACAAATCGTTTCAAAGAAAACATCAAAAACTTTAAATCTGGTAAAGATATTTTGACTGGAAAAACATTCGATTTAGCTGCTGAAATTAGTTTAGAACCAAAATCCGCTGTTGTTTTAGAATTGGAATAAGCTATTGCAAGCAAAGTTTTTTTAGCCACAGATTAAAAGATTAACACAGATTTTAAAAAATCATTTTAATCTGTGGGTATTATTTTTTTTCCGCCATGAATTCACGAATTTCACAAAACAATAATTCGTGAATTCGTGGCGGATTTTTTTTATATGCTTTTCTTTCTTTATCTTTAAGATTACTAATCACGAGTGGTTCTGGCTCAAAATAAGTTTCAATGAATAACGACAATACTTCAAAAATACCTTTCGTTTGGGAAGGAGCAAATATTTACTTTTTACTTACCGATCGCTTTTATAACGGAAATCCTTCTAACGATGTCAATTTCAACCGAACCAAAACTCCGGGAAAACTGCGAGGTTTTGAAGGTGGAGATCTAATCGGAGTTATAAAGAAAATCGACGAAGGATATTTTGATCAATTAGGAATAAATGTAATCTGGCTCACGCCTATTGTAGAACAAATTCACGACGGCGTTGATGAAGGAACCGGACTTAGCTATGGATTTCACGGTTATTGGGCCAGAGACTGGACAGCATTAGATCCCAATTTTGGGACAAAAGAAGATCTCGCCAATCTGGTCAAAAAAGCACACGCAAAAGGCATCAGAATTATGCTTGACGGTGTTATCAATCATACCGGCCCTGTAACTCCCGAAGATCCTATCTGGCCGGAAGACTGGGTACGAACCGGAGTTGTATGTGATTATAAATCATTCGAAAATACAACAATGTGTACTTTGGTAGATAACTTACCCGATGTAAGAACCGAAAGTACACAAGAAGTTGAATTACCTTCATTCTTAATCGAAAAATGGAAAAACGAAGGGCGCTATGACAAAGAAATCGCTTCGCTAGATACGTTTTTCAAAAGAACAAAGTATCCCCGAACACCAAAATATTACATCATAAAATGGCTGACGGATTATATCACAGAATTCGGAATTGATGGTTACAGAGCCGACACCGTAAAACATACGGAAGAAATCGTTTGGGTCGATTTTAAAAAAGAATGTGAATATGCTTTTGAAACCTGGAAGAAAAATCATCCATCAGAAATAGTAGACCAAAACCCTTTTTATACCATTGCCGAAGTTTACGGTTATGAAATAAGCAGCGGACAAAATTATGATTTTGGAGATCGAAAAGTGAATTATTTTGAACATGGTTTCAACTGCATGATCAATTTTGAGTTCAAACTGGATGCTCAAAATGATTACGAATTTATATTTTCGAAGTATTCAACAAAACTTCAAAATGAACTAAAAGGTTATAGCGTTCTTAATTATGTATCATCGCACGATGATCCCGATCCTTTTGATGCACACCGCAACCGAACTTTTGAATCCGGAACCAAATTGTTGCTTTCTCCCGGAATCTCTCAGGTTTATTATGGTGATGAATCCGGCCGTTCCCTGGTTATCGAAGACACAGAAGGCGATGCTACTTTACGATCTTTCATGAATTGGGACGATATCGAATCAAATCCTAAAACACAAAGAATACTTTTGCATTGGCAAAAACTAGGGCAATTCCGCAGAAATCATCCCGCAGTTGGCGCAGGAATACATGTTATGATCTCTGAAAAACCGTATATTTTTTCGAGAAGTTATACAAATCAAAATTATACTGATGAAGTCATAATTGGTTTAGATCTGGGAATTGGTTTAAAAGAACTTCCTGTTGATTCTATCTTTCAAAACGGAACAAAGTTAAAAGATGCATTTTCCGGAATAGAAACAGAAGTTCAGGACGGAAAAGCCATAATCGATTCTGAATTCGGACTTGTTTTATTGGAACTTGCTTAACGTTACAGAGACGTGAAGTCGGAAAATCTTTTCACGCAGATTTTAAAAAGATTTAGGCCGATTCACGCAGATCATAGTTAAAATCAGATCTGCTAAAATCTGTGAAATCTGTGGGTAACTTTTTATCTAATCCTTAGCGCACTTTGCGTAAAACTTTGCGACCTTTGCGGTTAAACGCTAAATACATGCTAAAAATAGCCCATCGCGGTGCCAAAGGATACGAACCGGAGAATACGCTAAAATCCTTTCGTAAAGCATTAGACTTACATGCTGACGGAATCGAACTTGATGTTCATCTGAGCTCTGACGGACATATTATAGTCATTCACGACGAAACGATCGACAGAACCACCAACGGAAAAGGCATTGTAAATACTTTTTCTTTGGCTGAACTAAAATCATTTTTGATTGATGGGGAATATCAAATACCAACTTTAACAGAAGTATTTGATTTAGTGGATAAAAAATGCCTGATCAACATTGAGCTAAAAGGTTTAGGAACTGCAAGTAAAGTTGTTGCCCTAATTGAAGAATATGTTTTAAATAAAAACTGGAACTACGAAAATTTCATTGTTTCGAGTTTTGATTGGAATTTACTGCAGGAAACATCAAATCTAAATTCAAATATTCTTATTGGAGTTTTAACAGAAGAAGTTCTGGATAAAGCTTTGGCTTTCGCCGAATTAATAAAAGCACACGCCATTCATCCCGATTATCAGTTATTGAATTCAGAAAACGTAAAACAAATGCAAGAAAAAAATTTCCTTGTTTTACCCTGGACAGTAGATGAAGAAGAAGACATTCAAAAAATAAAAAGCTATAACGTAGACGGAATCATCAGTGATTTTCCGGATAGATTATAATTAAAAGAATAGCCACAGATTTCACAGATTAAAAGGATTTCTCTTCCGCCACGAATTTAGACAAATTAATTTATTTTTAAATTTGTGAATTCAGAGCAAAAAATCTGCGTAAATCGTTTTAATCTGTGGCAAATAAAAAATTTGTGCCAATTCGTGCAATTCGTGGCAAAAAAATAAAATATGATCAAAAATTTCGACATAATCATTGTTGGCGGAGGCGCTGCAGGTTTTTTTACAGCGATTAATATTGCAGAGAAAAATCCGAAACTAAAAATTGCCATTTTAGAAAGAGGAAAAGAAGTACTTTCTAAAGTGCGTGTTTCCGGTGGCGGAAGATGCAACGTAACACACGCCTGTTTTGAACCTAACGAATTAGTAAAATTTTATCCGCGTGGCGAAAAAGAACTTCGTGGACCTTTTCATCAATTTTGTTCCGGAGATACTATCGAATGGTTCGAAAAACATGGTGTAGAACTTAAAATAGAAGACGACGGAAGAATGTTTCCCGTTTCAAATTCCTCTCAAACCATAATCGATTGTTTCTTAGAAGCAACCGGAAAATTAGGCATTAAAGTACTAACCGGGCAAAGTGTTCAATCAATTTTTAAAGCCGAAAACCATTGGAAAATTGATACTCAGGACGAAAATTATGCCACGGAAAAACTGGTTTTAGCAACCGGAAGCAATCCTAAGATTTGGGAAATGCTGCAAACGCAAGGACACGCCATTGTGAGCCCTGTACCTTCCCTATTTACCTTTAACATCAAAGATTCCCGTATAAAAGAATTACCGGGTGTTGCGGCACAGGTTACCGTAAACGTAAAAGATACCAAACTCGAATCAACAGGACCTTTATTGATCACACATTGGGGAATGAGCGGCCCTGCTATTTTGAAACTTTCGGCTTGGGGCGCCCGTACTTTATTCGATAAAAATTATCAGTTTACGATTTATGTCAATTGGCTGAATGATGTTGATACCGAAGATGCCGAGAAAATCCTGAAAGACTTAAAACAGGAACACGCCAAAAAAGCCGTTTCAAAAAAATCACCTTTCGACTTTCCGAACCGTTTATGGGAAAGTTTAGTGATAGCATCCGGAATTGAAGCAGAAACAAAATGGGCCGATTTGTCTAAAATTCAATTGCAGAATTTAGCTTCTCAACTCACAAAAGCAACCTTTCAGGTCAACGGAAAAAGCACTTTCAAAGAAGAATTTGTTACTGCAGGCGGAATCGATTTAAAAGAAATCAATTTTAAAACCATGGAAAGCAAGTTGCATCAAAACCTTTATTTTGCCGGTGAAATTGTCAATATCGATGCCATAACAGGAGGTTTCAATTTCCAGAACGCCTGGACAAGCGGATTTATTCTAGCAAACAATATATAATACAATGAAATTTAAAGGAATTATTTTTGATTTAGACGGAACACTCGTAAACTCATTAGAAGACATTTCAGATGCCATGAACAGTGTGCTTACAGGTCTAAATTATCCCACTCATACTTACGAAACTTATCAATACTTTATTGGAAGCGGTTTGCGAAATTTGGTTAGCAAAGCACTTCCCGCGACAAATAATTCAGACGATCAAATTGAAATCTGTTTTGATTGCATGATCAACGAATATCGTGAGGTTTGCACATTGAAGACAAAACCTTATGAAGGAATTGTTGAATTATTAGAGGATTTAACTGCGAGAAACATAAAATTGGCTGTTTTCTCCAACAAAGCAGATGAACTTACCAAAAAGATAGCTGCAGAAATATTCCCTGATTATTTTGACGCTGCAATTGGTTTGAGTACTGAAGAACTTAAAAAACCGAATCCGTTTGAAGCTTTAGAAATCAGTAAAAAATGGAATTTTAAACCGGAAGAAATCCTTTTTATAGGAGATTCTGATATTGATATGCAAACCGCAATTAATGCCAATATGTTTCCTGTTGGAGTTTCCTGGGGCTATCGAACAAAAGACGAGTTGATAGCAAGCGGTGCAAAAGTAGTGATCAACAATGCTTCAGAATTAATTGAAATTTTATAAAAATATCCAGTCTCCGTTTTCAGTCACAGTCTGAAAACGGAGACTGCGACTGCAAAATAACAAAACCCGAATTAACAAGAATTTACAGATTCGATAAGTTTTCATTAAGACAATTCTAATAATTTTACGCTCAGCTAAACACCATTAGATGAAAGCAAAATTACTAACCACAATTTCTTTTTTTACCTATCAACTTTCTATTTCACAAACAGAAAAACTACTTTACGGAAAAGTAATTTCTAACAATTATCCGCTTAATAAAGTTGAGGTTATCAACAAAACAGCGAAAACAAGTACGAGAACAAATGAATTGGGAGAGTTTTCTATTTTAACAAAAGAGCAGGACAGTTTATTGTTTTTTTCAAACGATTACTTATTTATAAGATTAAAGCTAACTTTGAAAGATCTGGAAAAAAGCTATCTCATTATTGAGATGAATCAAAAAGCCGAAGAATTGGAGAATGTTGTAGTTTCCAGATCTGTTTTTAATAAAACTGATCTTAAAAAAATCGCCAATAATAGAGAAGAAATAAATAAAATTAAAATTCGCAAGCAATTTGACGATGTTACTACCAAGGTTACTGTTTATGATGGTAAAATTAAAAATGCTATAAATATTAATTACCCGATTTTTGACAAACCGAAGAAAAAGATTGAGCCACGTGACGATCATTTTAAGAAACTTGCCATCGCTTCTTGTCCTTCAGATTTTTTTATCAAAAATTTAAAAATAAACCCCGAAGAAAAAGAAATTTTCTTAAACTTTTGTAATGCCGATCCAAAATCTAAAATACTTTTAGAAAAATCAAATGATTTGGAATTGATAGATTTTCTATATGCTAAAAATGAAGAGTTTAAAAAGTTAAATCCAGAAATTAAAAACTAAAATCCATTCATGAATGTAAAACTGCTTACCACAATTTCTTTTTTAACGTACCAACTTTCTTTTTCTCAAACAGAAAAGTTACTTCACGGAAAAGTCCTTTCTAACAATAGGCTGATTAAAAAAGTAGAAGTTATTAATAAAACAGCCAAAACGAGCACCAGAACAAATGATTACGGTGAGTTCTCTATTATGGTAAAAGCAAAAGACAGTCTGTTGTTTTTTGCTAAAGACTATTTTTTTACCCGACTAAAAGTAACTCAGGAAAATATTGATAAAAATAACATTCTTGTCAATATGGTTATCAAAGCCGAAGAATTAGATGAAGTAATCGTAACTTCTTTAAAGCTTACTCCTTTTAAAATTTCCCAACAAGATATGGATGCAGCAAAGTTCTCAAAAGACAATCAGTCTTTACAAAAATATACTGGTGTTTATGACGGAACGATCCCAAATGGTATGGACTTTGGCCGAATGGGAAAAGGAGTCTTAAATCTATTTAAAAATAATAAAAAAGAAGAACTGGAAAAGAAAACTTCAGAAACGGTTTTCAGAAAACTTGTAGGGGCATCAATCCCTTCCTCTTTTTTTACAAAGGACCTGAAATTACCCCCTGAAGAAGTTCAACTTTTTCTTGATTTCTGCGATGCTGATCCAAGATCTAAAAACCTTTTTGAAAATAATAATGTATTAACTACAATGGATTTTTTATACGCTAAAAATGAAGCGTTTAAAAAGGTAAAAGCGGAATCTAAAAATTGAATCTTATTTATTCAGCCACCAGATACTCGCATTCAGAATCCCTGCAAAGGCAACCCAAACCATATAAGGAATTAATAAATAACCCGCCGTTTTATTAATCTTCAGGAACTTTAAGTACGTTTCATAAATCATCAGCCATAAAAGAGCAATCTCGATTAAAGCCAACATTGGGTTTTTTAACCCAAAGAATATATACGACCAGATGGCATTTAACGTCAATTGAATCAAGAAAAAACCTAACGCTTTTTTTACTTCTTCGTTTTGTTCCTTTATTTTATCCCAAACCAAGCCCGCTGCAACTGCCATTAAAATATAAAGTATCGACCAAACCGGCATAAAAACCCAGTTGGGCGGATTAAAACCCGGTTTTATAATCGTGGGATACCATGTTTCAACGCTTGGTCGGGTTACAGTACTTGCAGAATAACCTACCATTAAACAAATAAAGAGCGCTATGACGATTTTGGTGATCTTGTTCATTCTATTTAAATTTTATCCAAAAATAGTTAAAAAGAAAGTTTAAACCATAGAACTAATCTAAGTTGATTTTAGTTTAAGATTTCCTTGCATTTTCTTATATAACTTATATGGTAAAAATATTTAAAAACTATCTTTGCCAAAATTTTATAATTCATGTTTACAGCAACTGATTTTATTCCTAAAAAATATACTTCGACGATCGAAAACGGAAATTTTGAATGGAGTGCTCCCAGCAATATTGCATTAGTAAAATATTGGGGTAAAAAAGAGAATCAAATTCCAGCAAATCCATCGGTAAGTTTTACGCTTAATAATTGCAAGACGATTACTAAATTGGGATTTGAGAAAAAACGTATTTCAACTTCGCTCAATGTGACAAGTGATGACTTTTCATTTGATTTGCTTTTTGAAGAAAAACCAAAAGAAGATTTCAAACCAAAAATTCAGAAATTTTTAGAACGCATAGAAATCTATTTGCCTTTTTTGAAAGAGTATCATTTTACAATTGACACACAAAATACTTTCCCTCATAGTTCGGGAATAGCTTCTTCGGCATCTGGAATGGCAGCTTTGGCGATGAATTTTATGAGCTTAGAAAAAGCTTTGAATCCTGAAATGACAGAGGAATACTTCTACCAAAAAGCTTCATTTTTAGCTCGTTTAGGTTCCGGAAGTGCTTGCAGAAGCATCAAAGGAAATGTTGTTGCATGGGGAAATCAGGCGAATATTGAAGGAAGTTCAGATTTATACGGCGTTGAATTTCCGTATACCATTCATGAGAATTTCAAGAATTACCAGGATACTATTTTATTGGTTGACAAAGGCGAAAAGCAAGTTTCGAGTACTGTAGGACATGATTTAATGCACAATCATCCTTATGCCGAAAGACGTTTTGCACAGGCACATGAAAATCTGGATCAATTGATTGCCATTTTTGAAAGTGGAAATTTAGATGAATTTATCAAAGTAGTCGAAAGCGAAGCCTTGACTTTACACGCCATGATGATGACATCGATGCCGTATTTTATTTTAATGAAACCAAATACATTACAGATTATAAATGCGATTTGGAAATTCAGAAATGAAACCCAGATTCCGGTTTGTTTTACGCTTGATGCCGGTGCAAATGTACATGTCCTTTATCCCGAAAACGTTAGCGGGAAAGTATTACAATTTATTAAGGACGAATTAGTTGTATTTTGTCAGAATCGTCAGTACATTTGCGACCAAATTGGAGACGGAGCTTTATTAATTGATAATTAACAATTGTCAATTAATAATTAGTAACTTTATGGAAAAGAAAAACGTTATAAAAGATAAGTCCTTTGTTTTTGCAATTGACATTGTAAACCTTTACAAAGCTCTAAGTGAGAAAAAAGAATTTGTTTTATCCAGACAAGTTTTGCGTTCAGGAACATCGATCGGAGCAAATGTAAGAGAATCTGAACATGCTCAAAGTAAAGCAGATTTTATTCATAAGTTATCTATTTCATTAAAAGAAGCAAACGAAACAGAATATTGGTTAGATTTGCTGTATGAAACAAAATATCTTTCTGATATCGAATTTCAAAATATTAAACCTAAAATCATTGAGTTATTAAGATTACTAACGAGTATCATAAAAACTTCTAAAAACATATAATTATCAATTGTTAATTATTCATTTTCAATTATGAAAGGACCATTATTTTACTCAAAAATATTACTCTTTGGAGAATACGGAATCATCCGCGACTCTAAAGGGCTTTCTATTCCTTATAATTTTTACAATGGTGCATTGAAGAAAATCGAAGATCCTTCGGCAGAAGCAATCGCATCCAACGCAAGTTTACAACGTTACACTACCTATTTAGAAGCTTTACAAAATGAGCAACCTGATTTGGTAACTTTCGATTTGTTAACTTTAAAAAATGATGTCGAAACCGGAATGTATTTTGACTCAAGTATTCCACAAGGATACGGAGTTGGCAGCAGCGGCGCTCTTGTTGCGGCTATTTACGATAAATATGCTACAAACAAAATAACGGTTTTAGAGAATTTAACCCGTGAGAAACTGTTACAGCTAAAAAATATATTCGCTCAAATGGAGAGTTTTTTCCACGGAAAAAGTTCTGGTTTAGATCCTTTAAACAGTTATTTAAGCATTCCGATTTTAATTAATTCAAAAGATAATATTGAAGCTACCGGTATTCCTACTCAAAGTTTTGACGGAAAAGGTGCTGTCTTTTTATTAGATTCAGGAATCGTAGGCGAAACAGCGCCAATGGTAAACATTTTTATGGAAAACCTAAAAGACAAAGGTTTCCGTACGATGCTTAAAAACCAATTCGTAAAATATACTGATGCCTGCGTCGAAAACTTTTTACATGGCGACATGAAATCGTTGTTTACCAATACTAAAAAGCTGTCAAAAGTCGTTTTAAACAACTTTAAACCAATGATTCCGGAACAATTTCACGGAATCTGGCAAAACGGAATCGATACCAATGATTATTATTTAAAACTTTGTGGTTCCGGCGGAGGTGGTTATATTCTTGGTTTTACTGAAGATTTAGAGCGTGCTAAAGTATCTTTAAAAGATTACAAATTAGAAGTTGTTTACCAATTCTAAATTTAAACTTCTTTAAAAATCCAAGCCTATTGAATATGCTTTCCTAGAAATCATCACCCTAAAAGTTATTTAATATGAAAAGTATTTTAAAGATTATCAAAGCAACTTTTTTAGGCGGAATTCTGTTTTTAGCACCCTTGGTTTTATTGTTAGTAATTCTTGAAAAAGGATACCATATCATCCAAAAAATCACACTTCCGATTATCAGTCATTTCCCGAAAGTGAAAATTTTAGGACTGGCAATTGAGGAAATAATTGCCATCATAATTATATTCATCATTTGTATTAGTGCAGGCTTAGTAGCCAGGACCACCTATGCAAAGAGATTGATTCAAAGACTTGAAAATGGAATTTTGAGTTTCATTCCCGGATATTCGTTCATAAAAAAAACAAACGAAAATATTATGGGTTTTGAATCAAACGAAAACCTAAAAGGTGTTTTAGTGCCCACAGATGCAGGATTACAATTTGCTTTTTTGATAGAAGAAATAAACGACAACAATTTTTCAGTGTTTGTTCCCGCTGCACCAAATCCCTGGAGCGGCTCAATTTGCTTTGTAGAAAAAAAAGACATCAAAGAAGTTGGAATTTCTCAAAAAGAAGCCTTAGCTTGCATTCGAAAATTAGGTTTTGGTTCTGCTGCCTTATTAAAAGACAAACTTTAGTATTTGCAGCCCAATTCAGTTTTTAAACAAACCCTTAAATTAAAATCCCAAACGAACTTTAAAAAATGTTAAGCAGACAGCACAAACTTTTAGTCATGAAAATTGTTAGTTTGTTCTCAGTAGTGAGGGGCTATAACATTCCGATTATTGTTTTAGCACAATATCTATCTTCGATTTTTATATTGGCTCCCGAAAAAAGAGCGCTTGACATTTTACTTGATTTCAACTTATTTCTAATCGTTTTTGCTTCTGCAATTACCATTGCCTCAGGATACATTATCAATAATTTTTACGACAGTCAGAAGGATTTAATTAACAGGCCCAACAAATCAATGCTGGACAGGCTGGTAAGTCAAAAAACGAAACTTTCAGTTTATTTTACACTTAATTTCATTGCTGCTTTAATGGCTTTAATTGTTTCCTGGCGTGCTTTTTTATTCTTTTCGGCCTATATATTCCTGATTTGGTTTTATTCACACAAAATAAAAAAATACCCTATTGTCGGAAATCTTACCGCTGCTTTCCTGGCCGTTTTACCATTTTTTGCCATTTTACTGTATTTCTACAATAAGATTTCATTTGAAGAAATTGAAGATCATATGGGGCATTTTATGGTGATTTCAGCACATGCCGTTTTCCTGTTTTTACTATTGCTGATTCGGGAAATGATCAAGGATTTAGAGAACCTAAAAGGCGATTTAGCAAATAATTACAGAACAATTCCGATAATTTATAACGAAACGGTTTCCAAACAAACCATCACTATTTTAACGATATTAACGGTGGTTCCCGTTTATTTCTTAATCAACATTTATGACGTAGGTTATATGGACATCTACTTTTATATCTGTTTTGCTGTTTTATTGTTTTTTCTGCTTTATTTATGGAAATCGAACTCTAAAGAACAATATTTATTACTTCATAATGTACTTAAATTTTTGATTGTTTCAGGTGTTTGCTGTATTGTTCTGATCAATCCGAGTATTTTGTGGCACGGAAAAAATTTACTTCTAAAGATTTAGAAAGGACTCACAGATGACGTGTGTTTAAGCAGGTCTTCGATTTTTTTTGTTTTAATCTTTTGTAAATCTCTGTGTTAACTTTGCAAACCTTTGTAAAACAACCTCTTCTCAACGTATTTAAAAAAAGCCAATTGAAACGCTCCTGCAACTCCAAAAAACAATAGCTATTAATCTAAGAACAATGAACTTATGATTATTTAGCAAGAATAAACTATCTTTGCACAAATTACAGAATTTATGAACAATAAGGAAGGCAACAATAAAGGCGGCGGTTCTAGATCAAATAGCTCTAGACCAAACTCTAACAAGCCAAAACCTGCCATGCAAAAGCGTGCTCAAGGGCCGAAAAAAGTGAAACCTGCTGTTAAGGCTGCGGAAGAAGAAGCGGCACAAAAACTAAAAAAACAGAATCAGGCTCCAAAAAGACAAAAAGCTGCAGACGAAATTCGTTTGAACAAATACATCTCTAATTCTGGTGTTTGTTCGCGTCGTGATGCTGATATATACATTCAGTCCGGAAACGTTAAAGTAAATGGCGTACCGGTTACCGAAATGGGTTATTTAGTAAAATTGAATGATGTTATTAATTTTGACGGTGCTATTTTGACTCCTGAAAAGAAAGAATACATCTTATTGAACAAACCTAAAAACTTTACAACCGCACTTGACGAAGGTCAGGAATACCGTAACGTTCTGGAACTTGTTCGTGGTTCTACAACGGCTAAAATTGCTCCGATTGGAAGAATGGACAAAAACACGACTGGTTTGTTGTTGTTTACTAATGATACGGATATGATTCGTAAATTTACTTTACCGAGTCAGAAATCATCTAAAATCTATCAGGTTTCTTTAGATAAAAACCTGAAATTTGAGGATTTAGAAAAAATAAGCAAAGGTTTAGTTCTTGACGGACACCGCGTGTTTGTTGAAGAAGTAAGTTATATTGAGAAAGAAGCAAAAAGCGAAGTAGGCCTTAAATTACGTTCATCCAATGTAAAAGTGGTTCGCGCAATTTTCGAACACTTTGATTATGATGTTTTACGTATTGACCGTGTGTCGTTTGCTGGTTTGACCAAAAAGAATTTACCTCGAGGTAACTGGCGTTTTTTGACAGATCAGGAAGTTATCAATTTGAAAAACGTTTAAGAAACACTTCAAAATTGATTTGAGATATAAATCCTGTTTTACTTTTGTAAGACGGGATTTTTTATTTTTTAGAAGTTAAAAAAAGTTATGACCGAAAAGCGTAAAAATAGATCTTCCGATGGATTGATTTTTTTCTTCGACTGATTCGTAACAGGAGAATCCAAGGATAATTTTGATTCCGGGCGGAATACTATTTAAAATATCTCTTTTTTGATCGTCGAGAAGTAATTTGAGACTGTCTAACAATTGAAGATTATTTTTAAGATAAGAAGCAACTAATAAAGCTGAAAAATTAAGAATCTCTCTTGCTGTCTCACTTTTGATTCCGACTTCATTAGAGATCATTTCGGAAATCCTTCCTTTTTTATTGCTAAAAATTTCTTTCAGTAAAGCGTTTCCTTCGATACGATAACAATCATCTACTGATAAAATCCTTCCGGATGTAAAATCGACTTCCTGATAAAACGTTGAATCGTCCTGTATTTGCGAAACGACTTCTTTGCAAAAACCCGATTCCTCTATCCTATTGTACAAACCCATTAAAACTGTACCTATCGAAACATCAATTCCCTTGATTAAAAGTGCATCATTTTCAAAATAAAACTTGTTCAATTTTGAAACAACATTAGAAGAAATAAAACGTCTAAGTTCAATTTGTAGGTTTGGGGTCATACTTAAATTGTTTAAAAAATTATTTAAATCTATTCAAGATAACCGATAAAGTGAGGCTTTTTATCGTTTATCAGGATAAAAATATAAAATATTTTAACATTTCCAAAAAATAAGTTAAAAAGTCAATCCCCCAGCAAGCGTTTATTTAACAAAAAAAACGCCCTTCGCCAATAAACATAACCCTTTCGTTATCAAACCAAAGTGAAAAAAAAATTTGTAAAAAAATAAAAAAATAGGAAAAAAGCTAAATGCGCATTACATAATTAAAACAATAATCTTCGATATTCCCATGTGGTGTGCAAAAATATACCTAGAAAAATAATACAAAACATAAAATTGATAAAACTAGAAGCAAGAAAACCAAGTAATGATCCCGTTGCTGCTTTTAGCGCACGCTGATGATTTTTAGAATCATAAATCAATTCTCCAACAAAAGCACCAACAAACGGACCAATAATGACACCAAAAGGTATCGGGGCAAGAATCCCAACGATGAGACCGATATTTGTTCCCCAGATTCCGTATGAACTCCCTCCAAATTTCCTGGTTCCTTTTGCCGGAATTACATAATCCAGAACCGTAATAACGATAGTGATCAAAAGTGTAATACCTAAAACCCAATAATTATTTTCGACCGCCTTTGTCATATACAGCAATAATAAACCTACCCAACAACTCGACAACCCCGGAAGAACAGGCAGAAAACTACCAAAAACACCTACAATCATACATATAAAACCGAGTAACAACAATAGTAAATCCATATATTTTTTTGTAATTTTGTCCCTAAAGATCCTTATTAAAACAAGCCAATGCGTAAACTTTTGCAAATAGCATTATTTACCATATTGATTATTTTGATCAATACTACTACATATGCGCAAAACAAAAAGCTTTCTGTCGAAGATCAATTAATTCAGGATAGTATTTATAAAAGTAATAAGAAAAAAGTTTTAAATTTTTCTATGAAAGATTTTGATGCACTTTTCTTTGAATACTTTAATCGTAAAAATGATCCAAGTGTTGTTTTAACGAAAAAAGATTTCTACAATTATACCGTTCAAATTGCGGCTTTCTCAGATCGTTTGTCATCGTTATATCCTGATCAAAAAGAAGTTGCGGCGCAGAACAAAGAACAATGGCTTTCAGAAAGCTACGAAGATTATCTGCAATACAAAGCTTCTCAAAAAAAATAATCGTATTTTTATACCCTAATTAGTTCATTCAATTCAACATCAAAATCTTGAAGCAGTTTTTCCTTTTTTTAGTTATTCTATCTTTCAATTCTTGTCAATATTTTGAGAAGCAGGTTCCGTCTGAAAAAGAGTTACTTCAAAAAGAATTAAAATCAATCAACTGGAAAGAAGTTGACGAATATCCATCCGTTGCCAATTGCGATAAAATCGCTGATAAAAAACAACGTCAACAATGTTTTTTCCAGGTTATGGCGCAACTCATTCAGCAAAAACTAGACATTGATACGCTCTCCATCATGTATCCTGAACTTGACACGATAGAAGTAAAAGTGACCGTTTTTCCAAACTCAACCATGAAATTCGAGCCACAATTTCCTAAGGATTCCGTTGCTTATGACACTATCAAAATCGATAGCATTTTGCACGCCCGCCTGATCGATTTCCCTAAAATAAATCCGGCACTAAAACGCGGACTTCCTGTAAAAACCCAATTTATTTTGCCCGTTATTCTTAAAGCTAAAAACGAGAAATAAGTACGATTGCCTACACAGCTTTGGTTTTAAAATTCAGCACGTAATAGGAACCAATAAGCACAGGTAAAACGACATTTAAAAACCACATCAGAGTACTTATAAAAACGACAATCCATTCGTTTACGCCTAATATTCCGAAGAAATATATGGCAACACTTCCTTTTACCGCAAAATCCAAAAACTGAAAAGTGGGCAATGACGAAGCTAAAAAGTAAACCACAGCAATTGTAGCAATCAGTGTAAAATAAGGCAAATCGACATCAAAAGCCAAAAACAAAAAGTAATATTGATGGGAGAAAACCAAATAACGCAAAACGCCTAAAAAAATATTTTTACGATGAATTGGTTTTGGAATTTCATTGATTTTATGCATTAATTTCTCAATCGAATATCCTTTGATTTTTATTTTTTTAAAGAGCAAAGAAAATAGAATAAAGAAAAAAGATATTGCGATTATTCCTAAAACCCATTTCCAATATCCAAGAAATAACAAACCAATTGTTCCAAAAATCACCGTTAAGATCATCTGAATCCCATTGCAAATCAAATTCAGGAAAATGACTTTTTTGGCTTCAGATTTCGGATAATACAATGCTTTTCCTGCGTACTCTCCTACTCCGTTTGGTGTAAAAATTCCTGCTGTAAGTGCTGCCAAGACTTGTTTTGTCGCTTCTCCTAATGAAATCTCCTCGATAATCTTAGCCAGATTCTGCCATTTCAAAATCTCAAAATAACGATTCAAAACACTCAACAGCAAAATAAATGCAATTCCTAAAACCGATTGATTTTTACGAAACAGCGTAATAAACTTTTGCCAGTCGAGTTTGTCATTGTTCGCCAACTGATTATAAATAAAGTAAAATGCGCCACCTACAATCAAAAGTTTGACCAGAAGAACAAGGAATTGCTTAGCTTTGTGAGGAATTGAAATCATGCCGCAAAGTAAAGGAAACTATTGCGAAAAAGCTATTTCACAAAGATTCACAAAACGGCCTCAAAGTCACACAGAGAGATTAAAAACAAACTTTGTGAATCTCTGTGCCAACTCAGTGCAATTTTGTGCAACCAAAATAAAAAATGACAAAAGAACGCATCATATTAGGTATTGACCCCGGAACGACGATAATGGGTTTTGGATTGATAAAAGTCATCAATAAAAAAATGGAGTTTCTGCAATTGAACGAATTGCAACTTTCCAAATACGACAATCATTACCAAAAACTAAAAATCATTTTTGAGCGTACCATCGAATTAATCGAAACGCACCATCCTGACGAAATTGCGATTGAAGCGCCTTTCTTTGGTAAAAACGTACAATCGATGCTAAAATTAGGTCGTGCACAAGGTGTTGCAATGGCTGCAGGACTTTCAAGAGATATTCCTATTACCGAGTACGAACCTAAAAAAATAAAAATGGCCATTACCGGAAACGGAAATGCCAGTAAAGAACAAGTTGCCAAAATGCTCCAACAACTTTTAGGTTTAAAAAAATTACCTAAAAACCTGGATTCAACAGATGGTTTGGCGGCTGCAGTTTGTCACTTTTTCAACTCTGGAAAAATCGTTGCCGGAAAAAGTTATACCGGTTGGGATGCTTTTGTAAAACAAAACGAAGATAAAGTTAGAAAATAGTGTTCCGTAATCAGTTTTTTAGTGATCAGTTTATAGATTATCTAAAAAGTGATCAGTTTTTAAAATAATACATAATGACATTCCACGATTTATTCGCTTATAAAAAATCTTTTTCCTTAGCAATGAAAATATTTGATATTACAAAATCATTTCCTAAAGAAGAAATCTATTCACTAACGGATCAAATAAGGCGCTCTTCACGAAGTGTACCCGTAACTATTGCTGAAGCTTACAGAAAAAGAATCTATCCTAAACACTTTTATAGCAAGTTAACTGATTCTGATGGAGAAAATTCTGAAACACAAGTTTGGTTAGAATTTGCTTTTGTTTGTAAATACATTTCTAATGATTCATATCAAGAACTTCTAGCCGAAAGTACTGAAATAGGAAAACTAATTAATTACATGCTTTTTAATCCTGAAAAATTTGGAGTCAAAAAGGAGTAAGCAGTATTCAGTTTTTTAGTATTCAATATTTTAACAACTCAAAAACTGAACACTAAAAAACTGAATACTGAATACTTTTCTAATAACTGAACACTAAAAACCTGAACACTGAACACTATAAAATGAGCGGCATCTACATTCATATTCCTTTTTGCAAGCAGGCTTGCCACTATTGTGACTTTCATTTTTCGACTTCGATGAAAAAGAAAGACGATATGGTTTTGGCTTTAGCCAAAGAAATTGCCAGGCGTAAAAATGAGTTTTCAACTGAAATTGTAGAAACTATTTATTTTGGCGGTGGAACTCCTTCGGTATTATCAAATGACGAAATAAACTTTTTAATTTCTGAAGTTTATAAAAATTATAAAGTGGTTGAAAACCCTGAAATCACGCTTGAAGCCAATCCGGATGATTTATCTACTGAAAGAATTTTCGAATTATCAAAAAGCCCAATTAATCGTTTAAGCATTGGGATTCAGTCTTTTTATGAAGAAGATTTAAAGATGATGAATCGCGCTCATAATTCGGCGGAAGCTATAAATTGTTTGACAGAAGCAACAAAATACTTTGATAATATTTCACTTGATTTAATTTACGGAATTCCGGGTTTGACAGATGAAATGTGGAAGAAAAATATTGAAACTGCGTTGTCATTTGGCATTCCTCATATTTCGAGTTATGCTTTGACTGTTGAACCTAAAACGGCTTTAAGAAAACTAATCGATACCGGAAAAATTGCCGAACCACAAGACGAAGTTGCTTCCAATCACTTTATGATTTTGGTGGAAATGCTTCAAAAAAATGGTTTTATTCACTATGAATTATCGAATTTTGGAAAAGAAGGTTATTTCTCTAAAAACAATTCGGCGTATTGGCTGGGAAAAAAATATATCGGAATTGGCCCTTCGGCACATAGCTATGATGGCGAAAAAAGAGGCTGGAATATTGCCAATAATTCTCTTTATTTAAAATCGATTCAGAACGATGAACTTCCAATAGAAACTGAAATCCTGACCATTTCTGATCGTTACAATGAATATATTATGACAGGTTTAAGAACTATTTGGGGCGTTTCTTTAGAACGAATTGAAACTGAATTTGGCTTAGAATATTTGAATTATCTCAAAAAGCAAAGTCAGAAATTCTTAAACGACGATTTACTTTCGATAGAAAACAATATTCTAAAACCAACCGCAAAAGGAAAATTTTTAACGGATGGAATTGCTTCAGATTTATTTTATTTAAATTTGAAATGAGAGCTTAACCGCAAGGTTCGCTAAAGTTTACGCAAAGAACGCTATTTGTTTTTTTGTAGGAATAAATTTATGTAAAATTTTAAATACTACATTTGAGTTTTTAATTATTAAAATTAATACTCATGTCAGAAAATGAATTATCACGAATTGTTTTTGATTGCGCCTTAAAAGTCCATCAAACTTTAGGCCCCGGGCTTTTAGAAAGTGCTTATGAAGAATGCCTTTTTTATGAATTAAAAAAATCAGGTTTAGCAATTGAAAAGCAAAAACCACTCCCTTTAATTTACGAAGAAATAAAATTAGATATTGGTTATAGATTAGATATTATAATTGAAAATAAATTAATTTTGGAAATAAAATCGGTTGACGCTTTAAATGAAATCCATTTCGCGCAACTATTAACTTATTTAAAATTAACAAATTGCAAATTAGGTTTACTTATAAATTTTAATGTCGTTTTAATAAAAAATGGAATGCGCAGGGTTGTAAACAAACTGTAGCTTCTTAATTTAAAAAGATAATTTATAAAACCTTGCGAACTTTGCGTAGAACCTTTGCGCCCCTTGCGGTTAAAACTTATGATAGCAAAAATCAACAAGTTCGAAATCAACCTATCAAAACCCATTGATATCTCAATTCCGTTAACGAATACAGACGAAAATCCGATTGCGTGGTACATCGAAAAACCGGTTATCGAACCTGTAGTTTTTGGAGATTGGATTGGGAAAGTTTCTGAAGGAAAATCATCAACCAATTTCAATAATATTTTCTTTAATCCCCACGGGCACGGAACGCATACGGAATGTTTAGGACATATTACGAATGAATTTTACAGCATCAATCAATCGTTGAAACAGTTTTTCTTCTTTGCGAAACTGATTACAATCGAGCCTGAAAAAATTGGGGAGGATTTGGTGATTACAAAAGAGCACATTTCAAGTTCGCTCAATGGCACAAATGCTTCGACCCCGCTCAGCAAGACAGAAGCTTTAGTGATCAGAACACTTCCAAATCAAAAAGATAAAAAGTCACGAAAATACTCCAATACAAATCCACCTTATTTATCTGAAGAAGCAGCGATTTTCATCCGCGAAAGCGAAGTTCAGCATTTATTAATTGACTTGCCAAGTGTTGACAAAGAACATGACGAAGGAAAATTATTAGCGCACAAAGCATTTTGGAATGTAAAAGATACTTTACACTTAAATGCTGATGCACGTTTAAATGCAACAATTACAGAAATGATTTATGTTCCAGACGAAATCGAAGATGGAAATTACATCCTAAATCTTCAAATTGCTTCGTTCGAAAATGACGCAAGTCCGTCAAAACCAATTTTATATAAGATTTAAAATAGCCGCCAAGAATTTGACGAATTATGCTTGTGTCTTTTTTGCCACAGATTAGAAGATTTACACAGATTTTATCCTTTTAATCCTTTAATCTGTGGCAGAATAAAAGACGAAATTCGTGTAAATTCGCGAAATTCGTGGCAAAAAAAACCAACCAATATGATTAGCGTTTCAACAGATAAAGCCAAACTTGACGTTCCGTTCATACAAAACTTTTTAAAAGATATTTACTGGGCAGCCGGAAGAACTATCGAAGAAGTGCAGACAACAATTGATGCTTCGGTTTGTTTTGGAATTTACTTCAACGACAAACAAATTGGCTTTGCGAGAGTCATTACCGACTATGTCGTTTTTGGTTACGTAATGGATGTGTTTATTACCGAGGAACATCGCGGAAAAGGATATTCATCTCTTTTAATTGCAAATATGATGAACGAGCCTATTCTTAAAAATATTCAAATTTGGAGATTGGCTACAACTGATGCACACTTTTTATATCGTAAATTTGGTTTTACAGAATTGAAACATCCTGAAAAAATGATGGAAAAAAAACTATGAAAACAATAATCAAACTCGAAGAAGCGGCTTTATTTATCCTCGGAATCTTTTTATTCAACCGTTTAAATTTTGAATGGTGGTGGTTTTTAGTTTTAATTTTAGCCCCGGATTTGTCTATGTTGGGTTATCTTTTTGGAAACAAAAGCGGTGCATTTTTTTATAATGTATTTCATCATAAAGGAATTGCACTTTTAGTTTATGCTTTAGGATGTTATTTAAGTATTGAAACGATTCAATTAGCCGGAATTATTCTATTTGCACATTCGGCAATGGATCGGATTTTTGGATACGGATTAAAATATGAAAAGGGTTTTAAATACACTCACTTAGGTGAAATTGGTAAATAAGAAATGATATGAATCTAGAAACGTATTACGAATATTGTCTTTCAAAAAAAGGCGTTAGCGAACATTTTCCTTTTGATGAAAATACTTTGGTTTTTAAAGTTGGCGGAAAAATGTTTGCTTTATCTTCTTTGTCACAATGGGAAAAGAATGAACCTTCAGTCAATTTAAAGTGCGATCCGGAGCGTGCTCAGGAATTACGAGCAGAATATGACGAGATAAAACCGGGATTTCATATGAGCAAGGTACACTGGAATACGGTTGCTTTAAACGGGAGTTTGTCAACCGCTTTTGTCAGGGAATTGATCGACCACTCGTATGAATTGGTTTTCAAAAGTTTGACAAAGAAAATTCAGAATGAAATTATTGAATTAGAAAATTAGGCATTAAATTTGCACCATAAGAAAAAAACTTAGCAACTCAGTTACTATGTAACTTAGCAACTTATAAAAATATGAAAGAACAATTTAAAAAATTTCTAAACGAAGAACAAGATCCAAAAGCGATTGAGAAAATCACTTCGAAACTCCATGATTTATTGATGAAAGGTGAAGAAATTGGATATATTGCCGTTCAAAAAAAACCGGCAATCACTGTTTTTCCTGATAGTATTGTATTAACAAACAAACGAATCATTATTTGTCAGCCTAAAAATTTAGGTCTTTCAATGGATTTTACTGATTATACTTGGGATAATGTTGCGGGTGCTTTTGTAAAAGAAAATATTTTAGGTTCAGAATTTTCGTTTAATACCAATACTGATTTATCAATTTCGATTGATTACATTCCGAAAATTCAGGCCAGAAAAATTTATACATACGCTAAAGAACAATTAGATTTAATAAAAAATCCAATTGTTGCCGAAACTCCAATCGCAGAAACTCCAATCGTAGAAACAGCACAAGTTGTTGAGGAAGAAGATGACCTTGAAGAGGAAGTAGAAGAAGTTGAAACGGAAGAAGTAACAAATTATGCTGAAATCATGCCGGCTGCTACTCCATCTTATACAGAAACTTACGAGCCTATTCAGCCACCAACACAGCCTGCATCAGGAGATCGTAAATTAAGTGACTTATCTAAAGAAGAACTTTTCGATAAATTGCAGAATTACAAAAAATTACTTGACAACGGATTAATCATGCAAGGTGAATATGATGTTTACAAAAAAGAAATATTGAGTTATATGTAAAAATGTAATTTGTAAAATGTAAAAAGTCTTAGGCTCTAATTGAACTTAAGACTTTTTTTATGACTTGTTTTTAGAATGAACATTTTACATTTTACAAGCTACATTTTACAAGCTACATTTTACAAAGTAGCTTTCTGCTTTTCTACAAAACTATTCGATTGCAGTTCTAATAACTCCGTTGCATTTTTACGCTGCAAATCGTATAGATTTTTATCTTCTGCAATATCAGCGTATACTTTGTCATGCATTTCAGCGCTCGTTTTGACTAATAAATCACGTTGGTATTTATTTTGTGCCAAAGTTGCTTTCATAGCCGTTTCAGCTTCTTCCTGTTTGAAATCGAATTCCCCTTTTGGAGCCAAAAGTTTTGCAATAATTGGAGACGTTTCGATTGCCAGAAACAATAACATAATAAAGAATGACGGCAACCAGGGCAATTTATCCAATGCATTGATACGCGCCATTAAACCATCAAAACCTTCAATGATAGGCTGTGTCAGCGATACTTTTTTATCTAAATCTGCCTGAAGCTGCGTACCTGCTTTTTCTTTTGCAGCTATTTTTGCTTCATTAGTCGTTTTTAAAGTTTCAAATTCCTTTAGAGCTGCATCGTGTTTCTCTCGTTTCTCTTTATAAACAGGACCTTTACCCAATTTTTTAGTTCCGGTTGTTCCTTCAGCTTCTGTGATATAAGTCGCATAAAGAGCATTTACTTCTTTTTCTTTATTCAGAATATCTGCTTTTAAAGCTGCAATCTCAGCCTTATTTTTATCTAAATCTGATTTAAAATAATTACCAACTTGTTTTTTATTGGCCAATTCCATTTCGTTTTTTTCCTTCAACAAAACGGTATTGATTTCTTTTTCGAAAATTTTAATTTCTAAAGGTTTAGAAATTACGATGGCAATAATAACTGCCAACATAATTCGCGGAGTTGCCTGTAGAAATTCATCAAAAAAACGATCTCTTTTTTTAATTGTCGAAACGATAAACCGGTCCAGATTAAAGATTAACAAACTCCAGACAAACCCAAAAGCTACAGCCGGATAAATAGAGTCAAAAACAGTGAAAAGCGCATAAGCACTGGCCAGAAAAGCCATAACAGCAGTAAAGAAAACGGTGGCGCCAATACCAACATATTTGGTTTGTTCGCCTTCTGAGCAGCCTTCGAGTAAGTCCCGATCAGCCCCAGAACAAAGGATAAAAAATTGTTTTAACATGATTGATGATTTTTGATTGATGATTACTTCTTCAGTTCGCCCTTCGGGCTCGTGTGATACGGCAAATTTAGCGCCAAAAATTTAATTCTCAGGTAAATAGTTGATTTGTTTTGACTTGCAGCCTTAAAAATTCCTTTTTTCTTAAATGTTACTTTAACATTAATCTTTTTTTAATGTTGGAAAGGAATCATAACACTATGTTAATTTTTTTTAATGGTCTTAATAACATTAAGGTTCTAGTTTCGCAACAAAACAAACTAAAACACAATGAAAAAATTTTATTTAGTAATAACATTTATGTTATTAGCCTTTTCAGGTTATGCCCAAAAAGCCATAATCTCAGGAAAAGTATTGGACATTGACGATAAACTTCCTTTACCGGGAGCAATGATTCAAATTGTTGGTGAAAACAAGTACACCGTTTCAGATTACAACGGCCGTTTTGAATTATTAAACATCAATGTTGGAACGTACAAAGTAGAAGTAAAATATATTGGATACACTGCCATAACTCAGGAAATCACTGTAGAACAAGGCAAAAATAACGTTATTGATTTTGCTCTTAAAACTTCAGGAACCGAATTGAATGAAGTAGTGGTTGGAGACATCTTAAAAGGTCAGGCTAAGGCATTAAACCAACAAAAAAACAGTAAAAATATCGGAAACATCATTTCCTCTGATCAAATGGGGCGTTTTCCGGATGCCAATGTTGGAGACGCTTTAAAGCGTGTTCCGGGTATCACGATGCAGAACGATCAGGGTGAAGCGCGTAATATTATCATTAGAGGTTTGGCTCCGTCTTTGAACTCGGTAACTTTAAATGGTGACAGAATTCCGTCTGCAGAAGGAGACAACAGAAATGTACAGATGGACTTGATTCCGTCTGATATGATTTCGACTATCGAAGTAAATAAAACACTGACTTCAGACATGGATGCGGATGCAATTGGGGGTTCTGTAAATTTAGTAACAAGAGCGACTCCAAATGGCGAAAGAATCTCAGCAACTCTTGCCGGAGGTTATATGCCAATTCGTGAACACGCCACATACACGGCAGGTTTAGTTTACGGTAATCGTTTTTTAGACAATAAATTAGGCGCCGTTGTTAGCGGATCTTATAATAATGTAAATTACGGATCTGATAACATCGAAAACGAATGGGTAAAAGACGAATTCGGGAATGAATATCTTCAGGCATCAGAAATCAGAAAATATGATGTACAACGTATTCGCCGCAGCGGATCTGTAGCTTTAGACTACAAATTTGACGAAAATAATACCATTTTTGCCAACGCTATTTACAACTGGAGAGATGACAGGGAAAATCGTTTCAGAACTACTTATGATGATATCGAACCTATTTATAACGGACAACAAATTACAGGTTTTGAAGGTCGTGTAAAACGCCAGACAAAAGGTGGAATTGATAATGATCGTGATAAAAACAGACGATTAGAAGATCAGCGTGTTCAGAATTATTCGATTCGCGGTGAGCACTTAATCAACTCAAAACTAGATTTAGACTGGTCTGCAAACTATGCAAAAGCCAGAGAATACCGTCCGGGAGAGCGTTATATCGAATACCGTCAAAAAGGTTTAGAAATGACTCAGGATTTATCAGATATCAGATTTCCATTAATTACGACAACCGGAGAATCTTTGGATAAATTCAAATTTCAAACGGTTACAGAAAATACAGATGAAACAAGCGAAAGCGAATTTGGAGCAAAAATCAACATCCGTTTCCCTTTTACTATTATTCCATCTGAAAAAGGAAGATTGAGAACAGGACTTAGACTTCGATTGAAAGAAAAAGAAAGAAACAATAACTTTTATGCCTACGAACCAGTCAATGATGACATGGCTTTATTATCGCAGGTTTCAACGAGTTATTATGATGGCACAAATTTTAATCCGGGAAGCAAATATGTTCCGGGAGCTTTTGCCTCAGCAAATTTCTTAGGAAGTCTTGATTTGAACAATTCTGCCTTATTCGAAAAATCATCAGATCCTGCAGAATTCTTAGCCGTAAACTATAATGCAAAAGAGAGCATTTATGCCGCTTATGTAAGATGGGATCAGGATTTTAATGATAAATTATCTATGGTTTTAGGATTCCGTGTAGAGAACACCCATATTGATTATACCGGAAACCGCGTTTTAGACGAAGAAGAATTAGAGAGCCAGATCAATACCAAAAACTCCTATACTAATTTGCTGCCAAGCATCTCTTTGCAATACAATGCTACAAAAGACTTAGTATTAAGAGCTGCTGTTACGACAGCTTTAGCAAGACCCAACTATTATGCACTGGCGCCTTACGTAAACAATATTGCTGCCGACAAAGAAATTACAGCCGGAAATCCGGATCTTGACGCTACCTATTCATACAATTATGATTTTATGGCAGAGAATTATTTCAAATCTGTTGGTTTGATTTCCGGAGGAGTTTTCTACAAAAAATTAGATAATTTCATTTACAATTATAGCGACAATCAATACAATGCTGCAAAATTTGCCGCTGATTTCCCAAATCAAAATAATCCAATTCCGGCAGGAGAAAACTGGTCATTCTTGCAATCAAGAAACGGAGATACAGTTGATGTTTACGGTTTCGAAGTCGCGTTTCAACGTCAGTTAGATTTTCTTCCTGGGAAATTCCTTAAAGGATTTGGTATTTATTTAAACTATACGTACACAAAATCTAAAGCAAAAGGAATTGCCGATGAAGACGGAAACGAGAGAAATAACATCAGCCTTCCGGGAACAACTCCACATATGTTCAACGGATCATTGTCCTGGGAAAACAAACGTTTTTCTGCAAGAGTTTCTACCAACTTTACTTCAGATTATTTAGATGAATTGGGTTCAGAATCGTATAAAGACAGTTACTACGACAAACAATTTTTTGTAGATGCAAATGCTTCATACAAGATTACACCAAAACTTCGTCTTTTTGCTGAAGCCAATAACTTAACCAATCAGCCTTTACGTTATTATCAAGGAGTTGAGGCACATACCAAACAAGCCGAATATTATCAGGCGAGATATAATTTTGGTTTGAAACTTGACTTGTAACAATCAATTTATAAATTCTTAAATTAGACAGAACTTAGCGGTTCTGTCTAATTGTATTAAAATGAAAATCCATAATGAAAAATAAATCCATATTAGCTTTTTTACTTTTAAGCACTTTATTTACCGCTTGTAAAGATGATAAATTAGCGCCCGTTGCTGCAAATGCAGTAAAACCAACAGTTGTTACCGAAGCTTTACCTCACGATACTGATGATCCTTCGATCTGGATTCATCCAACTGATGCCACAAAAAGTATTATTGTAGGAACAGATAAAGACACTGACGGTGCTTTGTATGCTTTTGATTTAAAAGGAAAAATCATTGCAAAATCAGAGGTTCTAAAACGTCCGAACAATGTTGATATCGCTTACGGTTTAATAATCGACGGAAAAAAAGTTGATGTTGCCGTAACGACAGAACGAGAATCAAACAAAATCAGAGTCTTTAGTTTACCGGATTTAAAAGCAATTGATAATGGTGGAATCTCTGTTTTCGACGGCGAAGAATTGCGCGACCCAATGGGAATTGCTTTGTACACCCGAAAAAGCGACGGTAAAATATTTGCCATTGTAGGCAGAAAATCCGGACCGTCAGGAAGTTATTTATGGCAATATGAACTTTCTGGTTCAGGAAAATTCGCTACGGCAAAAGTGGTTCGCAAATTTGGCGCTTATAGCGGAAAGAAAGAAATCGAAGCGATTGCGGTTGATAATGAATTGGGAACAATTTTGTATTGCGACGAACAATTTGGAATCAGAAAATACAAAGCCGATCCTGCTTTAAACGATAACAAAGAAATTGCTCTTTTTGGAAAAACTGGTTTTAAAGCCGACAATGAAGGAATTGCGATTTACAAAAAAACCGATTCTACCGGATATATTTTGGTTTCGAACCAGCAAGCAAATACTTTTATGGTGTATCCAAGAGAAGGCGCAAAAAGCAATCCGAACGATTATCCTTTGTTAGCAGAAATTCCAACATCTACTATTGAATGCGATGGAGCCGATGTGACCAGCCTTAATTTAGGAGGAGATTTCAAAAACGGTCTTTTTGTAGCCATGAGCAACGGAATGACGTTTCATTACTACGCCTGGGATTTGATGCAGAAACGTATCGATGAGGCTAAGAAATAGTTTTTTTGTTTCAGGTTTCAAGTTTCAGGTTCAAACTAAAACTTGAAACTTGAAACCAACAAAAAAGCTGTTCATCACTGAACAGCTTTTTTTCTACAATTTATAACTAATCGAAAACATCAGTACTCTGGGTAAAATATAGGTAGATTGCTGACTAATAATATAGTCCGAAAAATTAAAACTATTCTTTCTTCGAACATCTAGTACATTATTACAAATCACTTCAAATCCAAAAGGGTTATTTTTTCTCTGATAACGTAAACTCGTATTCATTACTTCATAATAATCACTTTGGTTATTTGAATTTATATTTTTAAGGTTTTGATAGTCTAATTTATAAATCCAAAATTTAAAAAACGTAAACTCCAAATTACCAGTAATGGCATCTGATTCATATTTTGTCTTAGTTAATCCGCTAAAATGACTAAAGCCTTTTTCATAACCAATAGTAAGATTTGGCCATTCTTTATAATTCGTTTTTATTGTTAAAGCCAGATTCTGATTGTTTCTATCGTTTAATGTAACGGTATTATTTAATTTTTGATAATAATTTAACCAATTCAAATTAGCATTTAACTTCAATTCAAAACGATATATTTTTTTCATAAAAGAACCATTAAAAACTAAATTCGTTTCCGGATCATTTGTTAAGACAGGTCTATTAAACTGATTGATACCTTCTACTTCCACCTGGTTTCTAATTATTTCTGTTCTTTTTGTGAAATTTAGATACCCATTCCAAAACACACCTTTATACATATTCATTTTTGTATAAAACAGATTGAAAGAATGATATCTGCCATTTTGCAACATTGCATTTCCTTTATAAACAAGGTTATATTTTTGTAACGTATATCTATTTGAAATTTGATTTACCTCAGGAAAATTTGCTTCAAGTTTATAATTAAAACCTATTTTTTCAGATTGATTAAATTCAAAATCACTGTTCCATTGCGGTTGAAATAATTTTTTCGAAAACTCATAATCGCCATCTATTTGATTACTTTTTAAGACATACCAATGATAATAAAGTCCTGCTTTATTTGTCCATTTCCCTATTTTAAATTTATACTCTAACCCGATATACAGATCATTGAATTGATATTTTGTTCTATTGCCAAATCCGGCCGTATTAAAATTATTAATTGTATTATCAGTTAACAATTGCACCTCAGCAGTTTCAAAATCAGAATGTTCAAAATTATTACCAAGATTGGTATACAAATGATTGCGATTGTTAATGATCCAGTAATGTTTTAAAACAGCATCAGCAATATTTGTCTTTAACTTTTTTAACTGCTCTATTTTATAGTCAATATCTTCCTGAAGGGGAATAAAACCAACTAAGAAAGGCTCATTTGTTGTCCATTGATTTCCTAACGTATTGTTTTTATAAGACTGACTTACAGCAAATGTTGTTGTATGTGCCAGACTGTAATTTTTATGCCATTCCAGATATTGCTTAAACGAAATATCATCAGCTTCATTAATCGTTTTAAACGTATTCGAATCTGCGTTCGTAAAAGAATTTATAACACCTTTTAAATCATTTGTACTGGATTGAAATTGTAAATTATAAAATATCTTTTGATTCTTGTCCGGAGTATAGTCTATTTTAAAATTAGTACTATTCAAAATACTATTGTTCTGATTGTTTTCTACCTTGTTTTCATAAGTCTGAGATGCGTTTTCCAAATATTCATTTTGAGCAATATTTTTTGCATCACTTATAATTTTCGAAAAAATTGAAAATCCTGAAACACTAAATTTTGGAGAAAAATTATAACTTAGATTTATAGCTTCAAATTGCGATTTATTTTCTGTTACATCTGTATTATCCTCAGTAAGCGAGTACAGATTATTAGATGTTTTTCTTTTTAACAAATAACTGCTTGACCCACCAGTAAATCTTCTTAAATCTGCATATGTAAAAGTACTTTTACCAATATTATTGATATCGCCAATAAAACTTACATTCAATTTAGGGGCATAATAAAACAACCCTGCATGAAGCAGATTAGATTTATCAATTCCTAATCCAAGTCCTGCCTCAACATCCCCAAAAATGAATTTCTTTTTATCTTCTTTGAGTTTTACATTCATCGCCAATTGGTCACTATCGGAAACTTTTTTCATAAAACCAACTTCATTAAAATGGTCAATAACTTCAATTTTATCGATTGCGTCTGCCGGAATATTTTCAACAGCCAACTTAGAACCTCCACCAAAAAATGATTTTCCTTCAACAAGCATTTGAGTTACTTGTTTACCCTGAACGGTTACAATTCCGTTTTTATCAACTTCGACTCCGGGAAGTTTTTCGAGAATTTCTTTCATTTTGCGTTCGTTGCCGTTTGCAAAACTTTTTACATTAAAGGTTAATGTATCTTGTTTAATTTCAATTGCTTTATATTCATGTTTTATAACAATTTCTCTTAAATTTTCCCCGCTTGGTTGAAGTATAAAGTCATGGGATAAATTGCCATTGATAGATTTAACTTCAAACAATTCATCAATAAAACCGATATAAGAAACGTTGATTTCATAATCTATCCCTTTATCCAATTCTAATCGATAACGTCCTTTATTATCTGTAATAGCAAATTTTATATTTCCCTTCTCTTGTAAAGGCTTCGCAATAACATTTGCTGATTCTAAACTAAAGCCGGAATTTGACAAAACTACACCTGTTAGCGTATAATGTGATTGCCCAATAGCGAATACTGAAAACAATAAGAAAAATACATTTTTAAGCATTCGTTTGTATTATACTTTCTAGATTGACATTAATACCACTTTCGATTATTATAATTATGAATGACTAAAACTTATCCTCAGGTTTTTTGAAACCTTTTTTAAAATCTTCATTTTTATATGCTGCCATTACTTTTTGGTCAAATTCTTCCTGATTAATTATTGGATAATCTTTTGGCTTTCCTATAACAGGTGGCTTAGATAAATTCAGATCAATTTTTCTAACTCCATACACAACATTTCGTACTTGTAATTCTAAAATTAACCCTGGCAGATTACCATAACCATTAGGACCAAAAGAAATAGGTATCTTGGGGCAATACCAGGCAACAACAGGAAAAACAAAATTTCCTTTACTATTGTTCACTTTTTTTGTAGAAGTCGCTTTATAACACAAAAAGCCTTCTATTTCTTTAGTCTCGTTTTCTAGCGTCCAGTCTTTAACAGCATCCGTTTTTAGCACATAATTGCCAAAACCGAAAATAGCACAAAGGGAATAATCTTTATATTGATATACCTCATTCATGTAACCAGCAGATACTTTAGACATAAAAAGATCTTGATTTCCAACCTCCAGGCTTTCATTACAAGAAAAAACAGCATTTTCTTTATTAAATAATAAAGTGAAGCTTAAATATTTTGCATTATTAATTGATTCTGTATATGGTCTTTCTAATATACTACCTTTAAACCCCTCTATCATTTCAATAGATACACCATATTCTATTTTGCCGTTTTGTATTTGCCCATAACCATTAATAAAAATCAATAAAAAAATAAAATTTATTTTCATAAGAAGTTGTATTTAATGAGGCTGCCTAAAAAATGTAGACAGCCTCTTTTATATTCGGAGATCTATCCGAATATTTAATTATCATAAGGATAGATAAAACTTTTGGAGATTCTATTTCTTAAATTAATTTCCTCCCATACATCTGCCCCATTCTCCAGCGCCATAAAAGAATGCTTCTGCATCTCCACATCCATTTTCTTTACATAAATCAATGGCTATCTGTTGTCTCTCATTACAACTACTAAATAATAATAATACAATAGCAGTTTTTACTTTTGAATTATCCAACTCTTTAACTCTAGTCTGTTTCTTTGCAAATGACGCACTACTAAAAGCGATAATTGCAAAAACTGTAAATAATACTTTTTTCATAATTTTAAATTTGTAATATTAATACTAAATTTTATATCTTACGAATATATTTACATAAGCTATTTCTTTCCATATCAATATAGAATAATCAGTATTCCCTTTTTGACTAAAAAAAACCATCAAACTTTTTTATTATGTCGATTGGATTTAAAATTAAAAAATTGAGAGAAGAGGTAAATTTGTCACAAGAAAATTTAGCGGTTCAGTTGGGTATTACTCAGAGCGAATTATCTAAAATTGAAAATGGCAGAGCGAAGAAAATAGATATATTTTTTATGGCTAAAGTGTGTGATTTTTTCAAGAAGGATTTTGATCATTTCACAGGTAAAAAAAGTGTTAATAAAGAAGTCGTCAGTTATACGATACAAACATCTTTAGCTATAATTATAAAGGAACTAAAAAAGATAATAGACGAAAATCAAAAGAAAGACGAAATAATAAAATTTCTGAAAAGCAAAAAGTGAGAAAAACAAAAAAGCTGTTCATCACTGAACAGCTTTTTTTAGTTTGAATTAGTAATCTTCCTTATTCTGTAACCGGTGCTCCTGCTAAAATTTCAGCATTGGCAAATTCTTCAAATTTGGCGAAATTCGCTTTGAATTTCTGAGCCAATTCAAGTGCTTTTTTATCGTATAACTCAGGATCTTCCCAAGTATTTCTTGGATTTAGAATTTCAGTTGGAACATTTGGGCAAGATTGTGGTTTTGCGATTCCAAATACTTTATGATTTTCAAATTCTACATTGTCCAATTCTCCGTTTAATGCAGCAGTAATCATGGCGCGGGTATATTTTAGTTTCATACGGCTTCCTGTTCCGTAAGGACCACCTGTCCAACCCGTATTGATTAACCAAACTTTTACATCTGCATCTTTCATTTTCTTGGTTAGCATTTCAGCGTAACGCGTTGGATGTAATGGCATAAAAGGCGCTCCAAAACAAGCCGAAAAATTAGGTTGCGGTTCTGTAACTCCTGCTTCAGTTCCTGCAACTTTTGCTGTATATCCTGAGATAAAATGATAAGCCGCCTGACCTGGAGTTAGTTTTGAGATTGGAGGCAAAATTCCGAAAGAATCTGCCGTCAGGAAAAATATATTTTTTGGATTGTGCCCGATAGAACCCGGCTGAATATTATCGATATGTGTTATTGGGTAACTTACACGAGTATTTTGAGTGATAGAAACATCATCATAATCTACTTCGTTTGTTCCCGGTTTGAAAACTACATTTTCTAATAGCGCGCCTTTTTTGATCGCTCTAAAAATGTCCGGTTCATTTTCTTCAGTCAGATTGATCACTTTTGCATAGCAACCCCCTTCAAAGTTAAAAACCGTGTTTTCTGCAGTCCATCCGTGTTCATCGTCTCCAATTAATTTACGTGCAGGATCTGCTGATAAAGTTGTTTTTCCGGTTCCTGATAATCCAAAGAAAATGGCCGTGTCTCCGGCTTCACCAACATTCGCACTACAGTGCATTGGTAAAGTATTCTTGAAAACCGGCAAGATGAAATTTAGAGCAGAAAAAATCCCTTTTTTCATTTCACCTGTATAACCTGTTCCGCCAATAAGTGCTATTTTTTTAGTAAAATCCAAAATAGCAAAATTAGACTGACGCGTTCCGTCTACGGCAGGATCTGCCATAAAACTTGGAGCACAAATTACCGTCCATTCCGGTGTAAAGTTGGTTAACTCTGAATCTTCCGGTCTTAAAAACATATTGTAGCAAAACAAATTCGACCAGGCTGTTTCTGTAACAACGCGAACATTTAATCTATAATTAGGATCAGAACAAACATAAGAATCACGAACAAAAACTTCTTTGTCCGATAAAAACTGAGTTACCTTATTATATAATTTTTCAAAAGCAGCTGGTTCAAAAGGAATATTTACATTTCCCCACCAAACCTGATCTTCGGTAATACTATCTTTTACAATATAGCGGTCCTGAGGAGAACGCCCTGTAAATTCGCCCGTATTAATTGCCAATGCGCCTGTAGAGTTCTCAACACCTTGGCCTGATTGCAAAGTGATCGCATGCAATTCATCAGCAGATAATTGGTAACGAACTTTTGCATTTTCAATTCCTAAGTCCTTAAGCGAAATCGATTGCGTGAAAACTGTGTGACTGTCCATAAATTTTAGTTGTGTGTGATAATTTAATAAGAAGCAAAATTACAGATTTATTCTCAATCCTTTAAAAAAAATTAAATTTCACTTTTATTTACATCAATAAAGCAAAATTTCGTTTTTAAAATCAATAAAATAAAAAAATAACCACCCCTAATTTGTTTTCCTATAATCCACAAAATGAATTTGTTATATTATTTACCAATTAAAGTAAAAAACAAGAGAAATTCACATAAATAAGATTATATGTTATTTATGAGACAAAATTAAAGATTAATTTTCAGATAGAATTTTTTATTCGGGATTTTATGATTTTCTCTTCAAAATCGCAATAAATAATAGCGCCCAGGCAATAATTAATAAAAAACCTCCTAAAGGTGTTGCGAATACGATAATTTTGAAATCGAAAACCGTAAGACTTTTCGTGGCTAATAAATAGATAGAACCGCTAAAAAGAAGTACACCTGCCACAACCAAATTATAGATTGTTTTTAAGGTTTTTTCAGCGATATCTTTTCTGGTCGAAAGAAAAAGTAAAAACAGAGCATGATACATTTGGTAACGAACACCAACTTCAAAAGTATTCAACTCTTCTACAGCTAAATATTTTTTCAGTAAATGTGCGCCAAAAGCACCCAAAATGATTGATACCATTCCCATGAAAGCTGCTGCTAAAACAATTTTTCTTTTCATAATTTCTATACTTTTTATTCTGTAACAAAAATACTTCAATACATTTTAAAAAGCATTTTTGTTTGCAGAAATCTTTTCAGGAAAAAGAAATTCATTACATTTTGGCTTTAAAATAAAATATACACCATTTTTGCAAAATTAAAATTGTTATATATTTAACAATTTAATATATTTGTGTGATAAATTTAAAATATGAGAAGCATTTTAATTATTGGAGCCGGTAGATCTGCCTCTTCCCTGATACGTTATTTACTATCTAAATCAGAGAACGAAAACCTACATCTTGTTGTAGCTGACCTGTCTTTGGCATTAGCCGAAAAAAAGACACAGAATCACCCCAACGCCACTCCAATTGCTTTGAATATTTTTGAGACCGAAGAAAGAAAAGCTGCCATCGAAAAAGCTGATATAGTGATCTCGATGCTGCCTGCCCATTTGCATATCGAAATTGCCAAAGATTGTCTTGAATTCAAAAAACATCTTGTAACGGCGTCTTATATCAGTGATGCGATGCAGGGACTGGATGAAGAAGTCAAAAAAAACAATCTTATCTTCATGAACGAAATTGGTCTTGATCCCGGAATCGACCATATGAGTGCCATGAAAGTTATTGATGAAATTAGGGCAAAAGGCGGCAATATGCTGCTTTTTGAATCTTTTTGCGGTGGATTAGTCGCTCCGGAATGTGATAACAATTTATGGAATTACAAATTTACCTGGGCACCACGAAATGTGGTTTTGGCCGGGCAAGGCGGCGCAGCAAAATTTATTCAGGAAGGCACTTATAAATATATCCCGTACGGAACGGTTTTTCGCAGAACCGAATTTCTGGAAGTAGAAGATTACGGAAAATTCGAAGCCTATTCGAACCGTGATTCGCTCAAATACAGATCGATCTATGGCTTAGATGATATCCTGACTTTATATCGCGGAACGATTAGAAGAGTCGGTTATTCGAAAGCGTGGAATATGTTTGTGCAATTAGGAATGACAGATGATAGTTATATCATGGAAGATTCTGAAAACATGAGCTACCGTCAGTTTGTGAACTCTTTTTTGCCGTATCACCCGACGGATTCTGTAGAAATAAAAACACGATTGATCTTAAAAATCGATCAGGACGATATCATGTGGGATAAACTTCTGGAACTGGATTTGTTTAATCCGGACAAAAAAGTCAATTTACCCAACGCCACTCCTGCCCAGATATTAGAAAAAATATTGTCAGACAGCTGGACTCTGGAACCCAACGACAAAGATATGATTGTCATGTACCATAAATTTGGATACGAACTTCATGGCAAAAAACAGCAAATCGATTCGAAAATGGTTTGTATTGGCGATGACCAAACTTATACTGCAATGGCAAAAACCGTTGGACTACCCGTTGCAATCGCAACGTTATTGATTTTGAACGGAAAAATTACAACTCCCGGCGTACAGCTTCCGATAAAAAAAGAAGTGTATCAGCCTATTTTAAAAGAGTTAGAAGAATATGGGGTTATTTTTAATGAACAGGATATGCCTTATTTTGGATATAATCCAGACTTATTTTAAGGTCTGGTTTTGTTGGTTTTTTTTAGAATTTTTTTAGTTTTTAATTTTATCCGCTTCTAGATTTTAGAAGCGGATTTTTTATTTAATACCTTGTAACGTAATTGGCAACATATAAATTACCCGTACAGGCTTTCCATTGTCAGATGCTGGAATCCATTTTGGACATTTTTGCAAAACACGAATAAATTCTTGTCCTGAAATAATTCCAACTTCATTCTTCCATATTTCGATATCAGATAATGTCCCATCCGTCTCAATTATAAATTGAGCAAATATTTTTCCCGAAGGTTCTTTATCAGATATTTTAAAATTAGTCCCAACAAATTTGTAAAATTTCTCCATACCACCCGGGAATTCTGGTTTAACTTCAACTTCCCTTACAGTTTTATACGGTAGTTTTTCATCTAAATTATCTGTCTTTTTTTGTGAATAGATACAATTATTTACAATAAGAAAGAAAAATAGAAACGGAAAGACTTTTAATTTTCCAGTGTTTAACTTAGCTAGCATAATATAGTTTTTATCTAATATAATAAATTATTTCTCAGCCTGAAGCGTTATTGGCAAACTATACATGACCCTAACAGGTTTTCCTTCCTGAGTAGCCGCTGTCCATTTTGGAGAAAGTTTCAAAACTCGGGTTGCCTCATCACCTATTCCGTAACCGGGATCTTGCAATGTTTTAATACCAGATAAACTTCCGTCTTTTTCAATGATGAATTGCATATAAGCCTTTCCTTCGATTTTATTTTTATTAGCTTCTGCAGACATTTTAAAATTTTCTCCAATAAATTTATAGAATTTTGTGAGACCGCCTGGAAATTCAGGTAATTTTTCAACATCGGCGAGTACATAAAGGTCTTTTTCTTTAACATCAGCTTTGTTCAATGCTTTTTGAGCCGTTGCTTTTGTACTAAAAACAAACAATAACAAAGCATAAACTACACCTACACTAAATACCTTTAACACAATTTTAATCGGGGATTCTTTTTTGGTCATCATAAGTAAACGTTTTTTAGTTATTAAATAATTAATATTACTTGCTAAGGCAACTGTATTTTTATGTGAAGCAAAGTCCAATAATAGATTCTGATAACTTTTTACAGATCCAAACTGTTTATTCACTGCTTCATCTGCCAAAAATTCGTGATTGAGTTTAATTGCTTTTTTATAAAAGACCAACAATGGATTGAACCAAAAAACAATTTGCAAAACTTCTATAAAAAGAATATCCAGAGTATGTTTCTGATCTAAATGTGCTTTCTCATGCGCTATTAGTTCTGACGGAATTTTACCTTTTTCGAATTCATTTTTATTGATGAAAATCGATTTCCAAAAAGAGTGTGGCAAAATAGGTTGCTCGATTAAAACTATTTTTTCGCCTTGTATAAATTCTACCTGATTATTTTTTATTCTTTTATAAAATGAATACAAATTCAGGACAAGACGAATCGTTAACATCAAAACTATAAAGGCGTAAAAAATTCCAATTAAAACAAACACAAAATCATTTACTGAAATCATCTCAGCATTTTCATTGCTTTTTTGAATAACCAATTCTTCAAGTTGAATGAATCCAATTTTGTTAGAAAAACCAGAAGCAATCGAAATAAGTTGCAACGGAATCACGAAACTAAAAACCAAACTTCCTAATAGATAAATGCGATTGAAACGAAACATTTTTTCATTTTCAAGCCACAATTTATATACTGCGTAAAAAACCAAAAGCAGTATTCCTGATTTTAAAAGATAGAGTGTCATTTTTTCTTTTTTTGAATTTCTGAATCGATTATTTTTCTAAGTTCTTCTAATTCCGAAGTCGACAAATTGGTTTCTTTCGTGAAAAAAGAAGCAAATTGTGATGCCGAATTATTGAAAAAACTGCTGATTAATCCGTTTACGTGTTTCGAAAAATAAACCGTCTTTTCGACCAAAGGATAATATTCTCTCGAATTTCCGAATTCGTTATAGGCTACGAATTTCTTGTCGATCATTCGTTTCAAAAGCGTTGCCACGGTTGTGGTTGCGGGTTTTGGTTCGGGATAGGCTTCGAGTAAATCTTTCATAAAAGCTTTTTCAAGCTTCCAAAGATGTTGCATTAATTGTTCTTCTGAGTTTGATAGTTGCATGTTTTTTTCTAAGGTGCTAAGGTTCTAAGTTTCTAGTTTTTTTGCCACGAATTGCGCTAATCTTCTCAATTTTTTTTGCCACTCCCGATAGCTATCGGGATAGAATGATTAAAGGATTTTTTGATGATTACGATTAATCTATATTCTATATTCTATATTCTATATTCTATATTCTTTAAAAAAAAATCCGCGACAATCCTTTTCATCCGCAAAACCCGTGGGCTATTGTATTGCTTTTTCTGAAATCAAATCGCCATTCTTATAGTTTTTAATTTCGGTTAGTTTTCCTTTATCTGAATAGAATTTCCAATCACCAAAATAAAACCAATGTGTTTCTACCGCATTGACTTCGATTTTGGTTTTTCCTTTTGATTGTAGTTTTCCGTTTTCATAATAATATCTTACAATACAGATTCCGTTTTTGTATTTTTCGGTTTTGTAGATTTTTCCATTGATGTAGGATTTCCACTTTTTTACCGGCTGATCATTCTTATAATATTCGAACGATTTGTATGTAGTGCTATCTTGTTCGTAATTATCGACCCAAAGACCTTCTTTCTTTTTATCAATCTTCTGATTAATGAGTTTGCTTTTACAACTAAAAAGCATCATTCCGCAAAAAAATAGTAAAAGAAGGTTTTTCATATTTTTAGTTTATCTCTACATTTATAGATGTTGCTCTACAAATGTAGAGTTATTTTTTTAATATGCAAGAAAAAAGCTTTTTTTGTTTCAGGTTTCAGGTTTCAGGTTTCAAGTTGGCCGAAAGTTGAATAGGCTCCAGCTTTAGCTGGGGTTTAAAATAAATGCGTAGAAAATGGCTTTAGCCGAATAATTTCTCAGGTGTTTAAAAATTTCGGCTAAAGACAATTCTTTTCATCTAAAAAATCCCCTGGCTAAAGCTAGGGGCTATTCAATTCTGATGAGAAAAACCTTTGTCACTTTGTTCCTTTGCAACTTTGAACCTTTTTTAAACCTTTGAATCTTCTTTAAGCGTTAGGGATAGGAGCGATATCCTTTTTGTTTTTTCTTTAAAAACAAAAAGATATAGCGGATAGCCCGACCGTAGGGAACGCCCATAAAAAAATCCGCTTACTCTTAAAGAATAAACGGATTTTATTTTGATACCTCACAGGTTTTAAAAACCTGTGAGGAAAAAAACTTTGTGTCTTAGCGACTTCGTGGCAAAACCTTACTTACTTAATTCTACAAAATATTTGTAAAACAACGGAATTGTTTCGATTCCTTTTAAGTAATTGAAGATTCCGAAATGTTCGTTTGGCGAGTGAATTGCATCAGAATCCAGACCAAAGCCCATAAGGATGGTTTTACTTTTTAGTTCTTTTTCGAACAAGGCTACAATCGGAATACTTCCGCCTGAGCGAACCGGAATTGCAGGAACTCCAAAAGTTTCTGTATATGCTTTGTTTGCCGCCTGATATCCAATACTGTCAATTGGCGTAACATAACCTTGCCCGCCGTGATGAGGCGTTACTTTTACGGTAACTCCAGCTGGTGCAATACTTAGAAAATGTTTGGTAAAAAGTTCTGTGATTTCATGCCAATCCTGATTAGGAACCAAACGCATGGAGATTTTCGCAAATGCTTTGCTTGCAATAACCGTTTTTGCCCCTTCGCCTTGATATCCGCCCCAGATTCCGTTTACGTCTAATGTTGGACGAATTGAGTTGCGTTCGTTCGTTACATATCCTTTTTCGCCGTAAACATCGTTTAGATCTAAGGCTTTTTTATATTTTTCTAAGCTAAAAGGTGCTTTTGCCATTTCGGCTCTTTCTTCAGCAGATAATTCCTGTACTCTGTCGTAGAAACCAGGAATGGTAATATGATTGTCTTCGTCATGCATAGAAGCGATCATTTTTGCCAAAACATTAATTGGGTTCGCCACTGCTCCACCGTATAATCCTGAATGTAAATCGCGATTTGGACCTGTAACTTCTACCTCTACATAACTTAAACCACGTAAACCTGTCGTGATCGACGGTTGTTGGTTCGAGATCATTCCCGTATCTGAAATTAGGATTACGTCGTTTTTCAGTTTTTCCTGATTGCGTTCTACAAACCAGGCCAAACTTGCCGACCCTACTTCTTCTTCGCCTTCGATCATGAATTTTACGTTACAAGGCAAATTATTGGTTTGCACCATATATTCAAGCGCCTTTACGTGCATGTACATTTGTCCTTTGTCATCGCAGGCACCACGAGCGAAGATTGCGCCTTCCGGATGAATTTCGGTTTTTTTGATTACGGGTTCAAATGGTGGCGATGTCCATAATTCGATTGGATCTGGTGGCTGAACATCATAATGTCCGTAAACTAGAACTGTTGGTAAATTTGGGTCGATTATTTTCTCTCCATATATAATTGGATACCCCGGAGTATCGCAAATTTCGACTAAATCACAGCCTGCTTTTGATAAACTTTCCTTTACTGCCTCGGCAGTATCGATAACATCTTGCGAATATGCAGTGTCAGCACTTACCGACGGAATTTTTAATAATTCGATCAACTCATTGATAAAGCGATCTTTATGTTGTTGAACGTAGGACTTAATATTTTCCATTGAAATAATTTTTATAGAAGTTCAAAAATACAAAAAAGAGAATTAATATTTTTTTTCAAAAAATGCTTTGAAATATAGAAGTTATGTTTATCTTTGCACCCACAATTGAGCGGATATGGTGAAATTGGTAGACATGCCAGACTTAGGATCTGGTGCCGCAAGGCGTGTAGGTTCGAGTCCTATTATCCGCACTGAAAAAAAGCTTCTGAGAAATCAGAAGCTTTTTTGTTTTTAGAATGGATTAAAATCCATCCCTACAATATGTTCCGTTTCCCCGGAACTCTTTATAAAATTCCGGAGGAATTATTTATTTTGTAGCTAGTCTTGATAGCTATCGGGATCAATCCCTTGAAACGTAACGCACACCCAAAGTTTGTCATTCTGAGGAACGAAGAATCACACCAGAAACTCCGCACAGGATGTCGTCAATCTTTGTCGAATACTTTATGTGATTTCTCCTTCGCTCGAAATGACAAACTAGGCATAAAACTCTTTTCACTCAAGATCTAAATAAGGATCTAAAGCTTCTGCTAATTTATTGAGCCAATAAAAATTATCTTCAATATTCTTTATTTCAGATTCGACCGTTTCGCATTCTCTCATTACCGCTAAAGAAAGAACATAATTTACTTGACGTATTGCCTTTGCCACATCTTTAGGATCCATAACATCAATAAAAAAATCTTTTAGTCTGGCTTCAACTTCTTTTGAATAATTTTCTATACTCATAATTTTAAGGTTTTAAAAAAGCAAAAATCCTTAGAACTTATTTTCATTTGAACTCATATATGCGTTCAACTCTAATTATTATTTTTGTATAGACAGAAATCGTAAATTCGACATAATTTATTATCCGTAAAGAAATGTTACGAACCATCACAATAAAAAAACTCAAAAAACTTGATCTAACACAAAAATTAGCAATAGCAATTCCTATTTTGTTTATTTTGAGCTGTTTAACAAAAAGTTATATTGAAAGATTCAGATTTTCTGACGAATTTCGATGGATATATGAAAATGGTAGTTTTGGCACTTTAATTTTATGTATTTTTCTTGTTGTTTTTTCTTTTGCCAATTCTATTTTACTTATCAGGGATTTAAAAACAAAGCTTCTTCCAAAACTTTTATGGATTTTATTAAGCTTATCAGTTTTTCTATACGTCGCTATTGCCTTAATAATTACATTTTTTAGATAAGGATTAATTTCCGACTAAACCTTTTCAAAACATAAAAAAAACCTCCAGTTAAAACTGAAGGCTATTCAAATTATGCTCATTTTACTAAAATGAACTTATATTTCTTATGTGGTTCAAATCTTCACAATCCACTTTTTACAAATTACTTTTCACCCAAAAGCTCCAGAATCTTATCAACATTCACTTCACTATAATCATTGATATAAAAACTACATGGCGGAAGTTGTTCTTTTGTATGCGTACTCAAAACACCTACGACTTTCATTCCTGCATTTAGTCCCGCTGTAACACCTGAGAATGAATCTTCGAAAACCACACAATCAGACGGAGCAACACCAACGCGTTTGGCGGATTCCAGATAAACTTCGGGATTTGGTTTATGAAATTTTACGTCTTCACTTGCCATTACAGAATCCATTTTGTCTTCGAATTTTAATGCTCCCATAATCAAATCAAGATTTGCGCGCGGTGCCGATGTTGCCACAGCCGTTTTGAAACCTCGAGATTTCAGTTCGCCTAAAAACTCCAAATAATGCGGAATGGTTTCGACTTTGTCTTTATAAATCTCACGAAACATTCCTTCTTTTTCATCTTCTAGTTTTATGAGTTCTTCTCCCGCAATTGGGCGTTTGAAAAAATGACTCATAATATAACCATTATGTTTTCCGTACATATGTTCTTCAAATTCCTGCTCTGAATGAGGAATTTGGTATTTATCGAAAAATGCCTCGAAAGCTTTTGCATGATGCGGATTGGTGTGACAAATCACGCCATCCATATCAAAAATTACACATTGCTGTTTCATTCTGGATTTTGTTTTTTTAACGGTTGCAAGATAAGTTTTTCCGCAGAGTTGCACGAAGGTTTCTCGCAGAGATTCGCTGAGTTTTTTTAATCTCGCAATCCCGATAGCTATTGGGAGCAGAGTCGCAAAGTTTTGTTTATTGCCACAGATTAGAAAGATTAAAAGGATTTTTTTTACGCAGATTCTGCAGAATTTAAGCAGATTTATTTTTGATGAATTATAATAATTATCTGCGCATATCTGCTTAAATCTTTTAAAATCTGCGTGAAACAAAAAACTTTGCGCCTTCGCGACTTTGCGAGATTAAACCCGACAAAGATTGGGCTTTCGTTGCAGAGTTCCGTGCGTGTCCTTCGACTTCGCTCAGGATGACAAAAAATGCGAACAACTTTGAACCTGAAACCTCAAACTTGAAACAAACCTACCCTATCCAAATCTTACTTTTAACCAATGTCATGGTTTGTTTTAAATGCTGATTGCATGCGATAAGAATAATTAAAACCACCAAACCATAGCCAACGATGGTATAAATCTCCATATCGGCCAATAGAGTCGATTGTTTGGCGACGGTGCTAAAAACTTTTTTGAGCGCCAATGTATTCGATTCGTCAAGCGAATATCCTTTTGCAGCAAAACTTTGAGCAGTTTTAGAGATCGTTTCCTGAGCTTGCGGATTATCTCCGGTTACGAATTGACTTAACTTTAGGAAGTGTTTCTTATTCAGGAATACCATTGCATTCTGCATGACACAAAATCCAATTGTGCTTCCCCAGAAACGTCCTGAAACGCCAACAATTCCAGAAGAAACCGCCATTTTTGCCGGAACCGATGATGTGGTAAACAAGATCAGAGGAACAAATAAAAATCCAACACCAATACCTTGCAAAACATACGGAATGATAATATCTGATAAAGCGACATCGGGCACAAAAAGAAAGGTAAACCAAAAGTGAAATACCGCAATTAACGAAAATCCAATGATAAAAATGACTTTGGTCGAAACGGATTTCATTAGAAAAAAAGCAGCCAAAATTAGACCGATTACGTTTCCTAATCCGTTTATGTATTGTACGCCGGCAACCCTGGACGGATCCCAATTCCAGATCGAAAACATCGCCGAATGACAAAGACTTAACGTTGCTCTGCTGATATAAAAGAGAAAGAACAATAAAAATCCAATTCGGAGATTGGCGTATTTAAAAACTTCAAAATCAAAAGTGGGTCTTTTTACCAAAAGTTCTTTAAAGATGAATAAACCTCCCGTAATCAAAGCGATTATCAATGTTAAAACCATTTGAGAAGACTCAAACCAGTATTTTTTTTCGGCATAAACAAAAAAGTACGCTCCGCAAAGAATTGCCGTTAGAACCAAAATATAACTGATCCAGTCAATTTGATACAACGGAATTTTCTTTGTGATTCTATGTCCGCGAAAAGTCACCAGAATCAAAAAAACATTCAAAACCTGAAGTCCGCCCGAAACATACAACATGTATTTCCAATCGTAATGATCCAGAAACCAAACCGCGATATTCATGATAAAGGGCGTTGACAACAACAAGGAACCGTAATAAAAAGAGAAACCAATTATGATGGCGTTTTTAGAATTGAATTGCTCAATCAATAATTGTCTGATCGTAATTACCGGAAGCGCCATTAAAATTCCCTCGGCAACACGCAGCAATAAAAAAACATAAAAATTCGTAATATAGGCTGATGAAATTATCGTAATCCCGATAACAGAATACACCGCCATCAGATAATTCTTGGCAGGAAAAAAACTCGAAAATCTACTTTCGATCAAAATCGTGGCCAGCAAAGTTCCGTACGTAACGCACATCGCAAACTGCAAATCTTCGGGCTCAATGTCCAGAAAACTTGCTGCGTAGGTTACGTTTGACGTATAAACTCCCAATAAAATCATGGAATGCAGCAAACAGACAAACAAAATAATAATGATTGCCCATTTTGGAACCCAGGATTTAAAAATACTTTTATCTTCCATTTTATTGGTGTTCTGCAATAACCGTGATGTTCATTCCGGCTCTTAAAAAGTCGGCTTGTTTACTGGTTTCTTTTAATTGAATTCTAACCGGAATTCTTTGTTCGATTTTCACGAAGTTTCCTGTTGCATTATCCGGTGGCAATAACGAGAATCTCGCGCCACTTGCAGGAGATAATGAAGTGATGATTCCTGTAAATTCTTTACCACTCAAAGCATCGGCCTGAATGCGAACTTCCTGACCAACGGTTAAATATTGCAATTGTGTTTCTTTGAAATTGGCCGTAATCCATTTTTCTTTACTTACTATAGAAAGCAGTGATTGCCCTTCCTTAACCATTTGTCCCGGCTGCAAAGTTCTTTTACCCACCCAACCGTCATATGGCGCGGTTATTATGGTGTACGAAAGAAACAATGCAGCGTTATCTGCCACAGCTTGTTTCGACGCAATATTGGTTTGCATCGTAGGAACATTTGCCTGCGCCTGAGACGTACTTAAATTGGATGACTGAATCCTGTCTCGCATTTCCTGAAAATGTGCTTGCGCCGATTCGTAATCCGCTCGTACTTTCTCTAATTGTTGCGATGTTGCCGCTTCGTCTTTTACCAAAGCCTGGTAACGTTCGTATTCTAATTTTGTTTTCCAAAGATTGGTTTTTGCAGCCGCCAATTGCGATTCGCCAATTGTGGTTGTACTTGCTGTTGTGGCCACATTTCTTTCGGCAACAACACTGCTTTGTTTCGCACTTTGAACATCGGCCAGTGCCACATTCAATTTCGATTTATATTCTCGATTATCAATCACCACCAAAGTATCGCCTTTATGCACAAACTGATTTTCATCAAAACGAACTTCCTGCACATAACCTGTAATACGCGACATAATAGGCGTTACATATTGTTCGACCTGCGCGTCATTGGTTTCTTCGTGATTACTATTGAACACATAAAACCAAATTCCCAAAATGATTCCGCTTGCCACCAAAATGCAGGCAATAACTGTTATTAACACATGAAACGTTCTGTTTCTTTTAGTTTCATTTTTTATCTTAACCATAAACTCTATATCTTTTTCTATTATCTTGATTCTATTCTCTTGATTCTAACTTCTTTCTTCTTGCCTCTATTCTCTTTCTTCTTAAACTAAATTTCGCTTGGCATTATTCCGGCCGTATGAAGTAATTCATAATGTTTAAGAATCGCATCTAATCTTGTAGAAATCTTATTGTATTTCGCCTGTAATAAAGCGTTATCGGCATCAACCATTTCGGTTATCAAAACCAGTTGATTGAGGTATTTTAGTTTTACGATTCGGTAATTTTCATTGGCCAAATCCAAAGCTTTATCTACAACCACAAATTTTTCAAGGATTTCCTGGTATTGGGTATGTTCTTTAAACAGTTTATCCTGAATTTCATCTTTTATAATTTCAGACTGCATTTTTTGCCATTCGATTTGCGTCGTAGCCTGTTCTACTTTGGTCTTGTTTTTATACAAAGCCGAAATATCAAAATGCGCTTCGATACCAATTTGCCCTAAAGTGTACAAATACGGATTTGGTGGAAAAAACTTGTAGTTGGGATAATAAAAACCATAATTCCCAAAGAAGTTTACCGTTGGCAGATAATTTCCTTTCACCAATTTCAGTTCTGTTTTTTTGATGTTTAATTCCTGGCTGGCAATTCGCATTTCTTCGTTCTGAAAAGCTTTTTCCAAATAAAAGTTATACGGATCCAAGCCATTCATTTTATCCATATTGGCCGTAGTATCGATCGCTACTTCTTCGTTTTCAGGAATCTGAATCAAAGTTTTTAAATCATGCAATGCAATCTTTATATTTTTTGAATTCGTCAAAGAGTTTAATTCACGGTCTGAAAGTTGTAATTCTGCCCTAAGAACTTCGTTTTTGGTAACGGTTCCGTGTTTTTGAAGCGACTGAACTTCTTTCAATCGGCTTTTTTCTTCTTTGATATTTTCTTCAAAAATCTTCTGAAGTTCCATCATTTTATAAATCGCCAGATAATTGGCCACTACTTCAAGCTCGATATCATTTTCGGTCTTTTCGGTTTTTATTTTGGCAATTTCATTTTCCTGATTGGCAATTTTAATAGCGTTGTTGATTTTGTTTCCGGCATAAATTGGCATTTTAAAAGCAGAATTGACCTGATAAATCTCCGGAATTGCCTTTGTTACTTCTTTACCATTTAAGAAACCATTTCCTTTGAATTCCGTTATATTGGTAATTCTGGAATATTCGCCGTTTAATTCGATATCCGGCAAACGGAGTTCTTTTCTTTCTTTGATGTTTTGCTCAGAGAGCGTAGTCTCTAACTGAGATCTAAGGATTTTTTTATTGTTTTCTTTGGCCAGTTTCACCGCTTCACTTAACGAAACCGAATGAATTTCCTGTGCTTGTAAACTATTAAATGTCAATACGATTAAAAATAGTAACACGATTTTGAGAAAACAATCTTCTGTAGAATTTGTTGTTTTAAGGAACATGAATATTTTAAGATTTTAATACTGCAAAGTTCCTGCATTTTTTTGGTGACTGATAATTCTAAAAAGTCAATAACATATTCATTTCGGACAAATGTTAAAATTTTATTTATCGAAAACGTTATATTAAAATATTGAAAAACAACACGTTGTAAAAAAATATATAAATTGGGGTTTCACGCTCCCGATAGCTATCGGGATAAAAATTTAGACAGATGTACGCAGATTATTTTATTTCTTATGGAAATTTAGTAAAGATTTAGAAAGATATTTTTAAATAAATCTGCGCTGATCTCCTAAAATCTGCCAAATCTGCTTGAAATAAAAAATTTTACTTCCTTTCTAAAATCTCTTCCCTATTTAAGTAATCAGAAGGTCTTTGGCCGAGGAATTTAAAAAATGTATTACTAAATGTCGGCACACTATTATAACCCACTTCTAGCGCTACCTCTTTTACGGAAAGTTTTCTTTCTAATAAAAGCTCAATAGCTTTTAGAATTCTTCGAATAGTATAATATTGAATGAATGACATATTAAGGTCTTTCTGAAACAAGCGATACAAAGAGCGTTCGCTATACCCAAATTGATGTGCCACCTCAGCAAACAGAATCGTGTCTCCCAGATTATTCTCTATATGTCGCAGAATTTTACTCAAACGCGGATCTTTGGGCTGCGGTAATTCTAAAGGCAAATTGGCCAGGCAAATTTGAGGTAATATTGCTTTGATCGCTTTGGCAATGGCAAAATTCGGGCTTCCTTTTTTAAGATCACCATTCCACCTATTGGTAAAAAGCATCATTTGTAATAATAAATTATTAACCGGATAGATACCTTCGCTCTTATAAAATAGGTCTTCGTCTTTTTCAACCGGAAAATACAAATTACGCATGGTCACACTTTCAGATTTTGGTTCAATACTGTGCGCAACACCACTGGGGATCCAGATAAAATGTCTTGCCGGTAAAAAATAGGTTTTAGTTTCTGTCGTTACAAAAACTACATCGCCTTCAGCATATAGCAATTGTGCTTTGTCGTGTTTATGCGTAGGCACAAACAATTCACCCATCAAATCATGGTGGCAGTAAATGCTTTTTTTATCGGCATCTACTTTTTTGATATAGTATTTATCTAGTTTCTGACCGGAATGTTCCATTGAAGTAATCGAATATCTTTCTTGTGCTATAAATGTAGGGAAATTTAAATTCCAAAATTTTAAAAAATTCCAAAACTGGATTGTGTAGATTTAACCGCAAAGGACACAAGGTAAAAAAGCAAAGTTCGCAAAGCTTAATTAAAAACTTTGCGAACCTTGCGTAAATCTTAGCGCTCTTTGCGGTTCAGTCTTAAAAACAAAAAAGCCTTTCCGTTAAGAAAGGCTTCTCCCAATATTTGCGGTCTGGACGGGACTCGAACCCGCGACCCCATGCGTGACAGGCATGTATTCTAACCAACTGAACTACCAAACCAACTGCGTTATTGTGAGTGCAAAAATACAACAGAACTTGGATTATACAAGGCTTTTTGCGAATAAAATTTGAGAAATTTTTAATGAACTGATTTTAAAGAAATTCCAAAGTTAAATCCCGACGCTTCGGGACCAAATTCCAGATCTAAAAAGCCAAAAAGTCGAATTTAACTGCAAAGCGCGCAAAGCTTTTATTCATGATTGGTCTATAAAAACGTAAAGTTCGCAAAGCTTAGCCTTGAATCAACTTTGTGAACTTTGTGTTTTCTCCACCTAATATAAAGTAAAACAAAAAATCCGCAAAGCTTTAAAAAAACTTTGCGGACTTTGCGTATCCCGATAGCTATCAGGATTGTGTTCTTTGCGGTTAAATCAAAAGTGTCCTAAATCAAAAAAGCCATCCACAAAAGTGGAAAGCTTTTCATTGGTCTAACTACTAAACCAGCTACGAGTTACAAAGTCGTAGCAAAACAACACAACTAATCTTAGATACCGTATTTGGGCAAAAAAGCCTTTCCGTTAAGAAAGGCTTTTCCCAATATTGCGGTCTGGACGGGACTCGAACCCGCGACCCCATGCGTGACAGGCATGTATTCTAACCAACTGAACTACCAAACCTCTGCGTTATTGCGGTTGCAAAGATAGTACAGAATTTCGTTTCTGCAAGCGTTTTGCTAAAAAAAATAAAATATATTTTCAAATTATTAGCCAAAGTTTTGTTTTTCAACTAAATATGTAGTCAATATTTTTTCAAAATTATCGCCAACATTCACCGGAACGTACTTAATTTGGTTCTTTGCACAAGTCAAAGAGAGTTTTTTAAAGTACTCTTCTGCCCTCTTTTCATATTCTGCTTTTACATTATCAGCAAAAATAGATACTTCTTCTCCTGATTCTAAGTCAATAAACTTTCTTGGCGTATTGTCAAAATCAAATTTAAGCTCTGTTTTATCATCGACGACATGAAACAAAACAACTTTGTGTTTGTTGTGTTTAAGATGCTGTAAAGCATTAAAAAGCTTTTCATCATCTTCTGACTGAAACATATCGGTAAATATAATAATCATCGAACGACGGTGCATTTTCTCTGCAATCTGATGCAGATATGTAATCGTGTTGGTCGTTTTCTTTATTTTCGGCTGTTCTAATAATTGCTCGAGTTTATTGAGCAGCATTCTGTGATGGCGATCACTTCCTTTTTCAGGAGCATAGTATTCGTAACTGTCTGAGAAAACGCTCAAACCTACGGCATCACGCTGTTTCTTTAAGATATTCATTAAAACTACCGATGCCAAAACTGCAAAACCAATCTTCTTTTCATAAAATGGCTGACCGGATTTTAGTTCCGGATAATGCATCGACGACGAATTATCAACAATAAGATGACAGCGCAAATTGGTTTCTTCCTCAAAACGTTTGGTATACAAACGGTCTGTTTTGGCAAACAATTTCCAATCGATATGTTTGGTGCTTTCGCCAGCATTATACACTTTGTGCTCAGCAAACTCAGCCGAAAACCCATGAAACGGACTCTTGTGCATTCCGGATATAAAACCTTCTACAACCTGATTTGCCAGCATTTCGAGATGCTGAAAACTGGATACTTTCTCTATTTCCGATTCGATTTTCATTCCGTTTCTTTTTTAATATTTTGTGCGCGGTACAAACCGTCTGTCGCCTGCAACAGTTTTCGTTTTAATATCGGACTAAAATTAGGGTTTTCTTTTAAGAATCGCTGCACTTCATCAAACGCATATTTAGACGAATATTTCCCAATCGTATTATTCAGCCAGTCTTTTGGAAAGAAAATATCTCCGGTACGCTGAATTTCCTCCACCAAATCTAATGAAAATCTGATATACTTTTGAGCACTTTCCTGACGTAACGGATGGTTGATATTCGCCAAACCTACAGCAACCCACGATTCTTTTTCCCTGTTTTCATCGTCTTTCAATGATTTTACAAAAGCATCACGAACCATTTCATCTTTCGATAAAGAAGGAAGCAAAAACTCAAATCGCTTTTGTTTGTCCGGATTGGTGATTGTTGTTCTGGTTTTATTCAGGATTTCATCTGCTTTATCATGTTTAAATACCGCCAGATTCATTGCCATATTGGTATAATCGTCTTCATTTAGTTTTAAGCTCTGAATCACTTTTTCTTTATCCCATAACGAATATAATTTGGCTTTCGCCGAATCTGAATACGCAATTGAACTGAATAAATTAAATACGGTCTTTTTGATATTGCCTGGCAAATTGGCTTGTAAACGACTGTACAAAACATCTTCTAATTGTTTCTGCGCTTTGGTTTGTTGCTTTTCGGTTAGGAATTTCCAAAACACATTACTTGTTTGGTTGGTAATTATTTTCAAAACCAATTCATTTTCTTCCTGCTGAATTCCTTTTAAAAAACAATCAAAAGCTTTACCTGGCGCAACATTTCCCGTTAAGGTATTTTCATAAATATTGATATAGGTTGATGCTCTCGCTACCTCATCTTTCAAAGTCAAAACAGATTCTATATTCCCGTCAAGCGGAAAAACACCGTAACCAAAACCATTATAATTGTAAATGATACTAAGTGGTTTTTCAAGCCCAATGGCTTCTTTTACCAATAGATTTTGATCTTTAATATTAACCGCAATAACTTTTACCTGATCGCGATAAACCAGACCAATCTCAAAAATCTGAGGCCAGATATTTGTTGATTTATCTTCGGCTTGCTGACTTATTTCAAACTTTTTGATACGGTTTTTAGCCTCGTATTCGATCTTATTTTTAAAAATAGCTCTTCCTGATTTGTTTACCCAAACTTCACTCCATTTTTGCATATCAAGCGGTGTTTCAGCATCCAGAATTTCGACCAGATTATTCCAGTCGGCATTGTCGTTGGCGTATTTTTTAATGTATTTTTCGATTCCTTTCTGAAAAGCTTCTTTTCCCATCGAAGCTTCAAGCTGGCGCATCATAATTGGGGCTTTATTATAAATAATCGCCCCATAAAGTGATCCGGCATCTTTTAAGTTCGCTAAATGTTGTTTTATCGGATGTGTGCCCAGCGAACGATCTTCCGCATAAGCGTTAGGATAATGCGCTGTTAAAAACTGGAGATTATGATTGACTTTCGGGAAAATCGGGTTCATGATTTTATCGGCCATAAAATTGGCAAAGACCTCTTTCATCCAGACATCGTCGAACCATTTCATAGTAACCAAATCGCCAAACCACATATGCGAGGTTTCGTGCGCAATCAATTTTGCACGATCTAATTTCTCGCTGTCGGTAGAACTGTTATCTAAAAACAAAGTCGATTCTCTATACTGAATCGCCCCAACATGTTCCATTCCGCCATATTGAAAAACAGGAATCGAAGCGAAATCCAATTTCTGAAAAGGGAATTTATAATTGGTATATTTTTCTAAAAAGTCTACTGATTGTTGGTGTAAATTAAAAATAGTATCGGTGCTCACGCGTATTTTTTCTGCATTGTTTTCACGATACAGCATTGTCATTTTTCTATTCCCCGGCTGCTGCTTCACCGTTTTGAATTTTCCGGCCACAAACGAAAACAAATACGTGCTCATTTTATCTGACTCTCCAAAAGTATAACTCGTAAAATTTCCTTTTTCTACTTTTTCTTTTACATCGGCCCCAGCCAAAACGGTCCAGTCTTTTGGAACCGTTAAACTCAATTTATAAGTCGCTTTAATATCCGGCTGATCAAAACACGGGAACAAAGTACTGGCGCGATCCGGAACTAATAAGGTATATAAGAAATCATCATTTCGGTTTAAAGATAAATCTCCGGCGACAAAGGAAATCGAAATTGTATTTTTTCCCTGAATCAAATCTTTAGCAGCAATAACAATATGTCCTTTTTCATGAACGACATTCGTGTTTTTTCCGTTAACCTGAATTGATTTTATATTTTGAGATTTCACTTTAAAATCCAGATACAAAGGCTCAGTCAAATCTGATATTGTCAAATTCAAAGTCAGATTCGAATTGATTTCCTGTTGTTTTTGCTGTGGAATTTCAAACGAAAGTCCATAAGTTACATTTGATATTTGATGTTTTCGAAAACGCGCCATTTGCTCTGAAACGCCATTCTCTAAAAGAAGATTTTCTTTTTGTTTCGATTGAGAAAAACCAATTGTAGTAAATGCGAGAAGACAAAGAAAGCTGTAGAAAATTTTCATTTTTAAGGGAATATTAGATCTGTAAAAATAAAAAAAGTTTACCACGAATTTCACGAATTAGCATGAATTAAAATTCTTTTTGCCACAGATTACGCAGATTAAAATGATTTTTTTTTTAAATCCGTGCGAATCGTTTTAATCTGTGGCAACCTTTTTAAGCAGCATCAAAATAAATAATTCAAGAAGATTAGTGTAATTGCTTCGCTTGTTCGCTATCGCTCGGGTTGTGGTGAAAAAAAAATCCTTTTAATCTGTGGCAAAAAAACACAAATAAAAAAGGCTTGACTTTCGCCAAACCTTCTTTATATAAATCATAATCTTACGATTACAACAAAGCGTCTAAACTATCTGCGTAGGTTTGTTTCGGAGCAACTCCTACTTGTTTACCTACTACTTCACCGTTATGAAAAACCAAAACGGTTGGTATGTTACGCACACCATATTTTGCAGCAAATTCCTGGTTAGCATCTACATCTACTTTACCAACAACTACTTTACCAGCGTATTCTTCGCTGATTTGGTCAATGATTGGACCAACCATTCTACAAGGACCGCACCATGCTGCCCAAAAATCTACCATTACAGGTTTATCTGATTTCAAAACTACTTCATCAAAAGTAGCATCTGTTATTGCTAATGCCATAATTTCTTGTCTTTTTAAAATTATTGTCTGAATTTATTTCATCTCAAACTAAAGTACAAATTTAAAAATTAAATACTAATGAAACACCATAACCAGATTAGTTTTCATTATAAATGTATTGTCAATAATTATAATTAACAAGAAAAAATCCAATCATAAGTTTTACCTTACGCATAATTGAGAGTCATCTTTTTAGAATAACGTCAGTTTTTTACCTTATCTTTAATGATCCAGAAAATTCCACGAGATGAAAACAATTTTACGCCACATCAAAAACTTCTTTCAATCCGTTCATTTCAAAAAATATGCAAAGCGTTTTGGCTTTTTCATATTGGGACTCATTGCATTGTTATTAATCGCTTGTGGTGGATTGTCGATTTATTTTAATCGAAATAAAACCGAAATCATTGCCAGGATCAATACCAAAATCAACGAAAACATCAACGGAAAATTCCATATTGGCGATTTTCATTATAAGTTTTTAACTGGTTTCCCTAATTTTACTTTGGCCTTAAAAGATGTCGAACTCAAAGACAATCAATGGGCGACACACCAACACACTTTACTGAAAGCGACCGAAATCGAAGCCCGCTTAAACGTTTGGAGTTTACTGCATAACGAAATCAACATTCACAAAATCCTCATTAACGGCGCCAACATTTATGTTTATAAAGCCGAAGATGGCTATTCGAATGCTGATATCTTTAAACCTAAAAAGAAAAAAACTCCTGAAAACAAATCAGATCGGGAAACCACAATTGATCAGGTCGAACTCAACGACGTACATTTTATTCTTGACAATCGGCTTGGGCATAAATTATTCGATTTTGATGTGGCCAATTTAACCACAAAAGTCGATTATAACGGAGATGATTGGCAAACTAATGTATTTCTGGATACGCAGATAAAGAGTCTGGCTTTTAATACCGTGCACGGAAGTTTTGCCAAAGAAAAAGAACTCAAAGGAACTTTTAATGTTTCATATTCTTCCAAAAAAGAGAAGATTGATGTCGTAACCCGAAATCTAAAAATAGGAACAGATTCTTTTGATATCATTGCCTTTTTTAATCTTGCCAAAGGAAACGCGCTATTCGGAATCAATATTGGGACTTCTATTTTATGGCAAAATGCCTCAAATTTACTGTCCGGCAATATCAGTTCAAAATTGAATCGCTTTAATCTGAGCAAACCCATCGACGTCAATTGCGACATCAAAGGTGATTTTAATGCCGAAGGAGATCCCAGAATTGTCGTTCAGGCCATTATAAAAGACAACGAATTGAGTATTCCCGACGGGATAATTCAAAAATGTCATTTTAAAGGAATTTTTACCAATAATTTCAAACCAAAAGACGGTTACAACGATGCCAATTCGGCTATTATCTTAACACAGTTTGCGGGCGAATACGAGAATATTCCCCTTACGATTCCGCAATTGACGATTAACAATCTCGAAAAACCATTGGCCACCGGAAACGTAAGTTCTGATTTTGATGTCGAAAGACTCAACCAAATCAGCAACGACAAATGGATTCAGTTCAGTTCCGGACACGCAAAAGCCAATCTGAAATTTCAGTTTGATATTGTCGATTTGTACATCACCAAACCACGTTTTATTGGCAAAGTAGATGTCGATGACGCTTCGTTTCATTATATCCCGAAAAATGTTCATGCCGTAAAAACCAACATTCATCTTGATTTTACCGAAAAAGCGCTGCTGATCAAACAAATCACCTACAAACACAATAAGAACACGATTTTCATCGAAGGAAAAATCGACAATTTCCTGAACCTTTATTATGATGCACCTGAAAAAATGGTTGTAAACTGGAAAATCTATTGTCCCAATATCGACCTGAAACAATTTCTGGGTGTTCTGGCCACTTCTCAAAAAGCAAAAGTCACTGCCAAAACCACTAAAAGACCCACGATTTCGAATCATCTAAGAACCGTAATCGACAAATGTGCTGTAGTTATCGACATCAAAGCCGACAAAATCAACTACAATAAACTAACGGCGACCAACACGACCGCAACCGTGCAGATGATCGATTCGAGATTGGTTATTAAAAACGGTTCGCTGCAGACTTCCGGCGGAAGCATCACTTTTGACAGTGAAGTAAAACCAAGCGGAAAAAACTTTGCCTTTAGCTCTAACGCGCAGGTAAATCGTGTAGATATTGCGAGTTTTTTAAAATCGTTCAACAACTTTGGCGTTACGTCTTTTAAGCCCAATAACATCAAAGGAAAACTTAGCAGTAAGGCCAATGTTACCGGATTTATCAACAGCAATGGCGAACTGATCACCAATTCTATGCACGGCAATCTGATATTCAACGTCAATCAGGGCGCTTTGTTAAACTTTGAGCCTATCGTAAAAATTGGCAAGTTTGCTTTTCCCTTCCGCGATGTCGAGAATATCACGTTTAGCGATTTATCCGGTACTCTAAAATTGCGCGGCGAGCAAATCGATGTCAATAATTTCACCATTAGTTCCAGCGTCTTAAACCTCGATGCAGAAGGTATTTATTCCTTTGGCCGAGGCACCAATCTCGCCCTTACCATCCCACTCCGAAACTCCAAAAACGACATCAAACTCGCCACCAAAGCCGAGCGTGACGCCGTTCGAGAACGCGGAATTGTCCTGCATTTAATTGCAGTTGATGATGCAGGAAAAATGAAAATTAAATGGGGAAAGAAGGAGAAGTAGTTTTTTTATCGCAATTCCGAACGAATCAATTATCGCAAAACTTACCACAATCTTGTCATCTCGACGAAAGGAGAGATCACACTAGTAACTCGCCAAAGATTTGTCACTCTGAGCGAAGTCGAAGAGTCTTTTGCAACTTGGAATTTGGTCCCAATGCTTCGGGATAAAATATTATAATTTAGTTTTCTAGGAGCTATTTCCTGCTGTCCACTATATCTTTTATTGCTTAAAGAAAGCAACAAAAGGATGCCGTTCCCATCAGGGCTAGAGATTTTGGTTTTATAAGAAGTTTAGAAATATTAATAATTGATAATTTAGATTTTTATCATATTTTCTATGATATTAAATTCCTTTATAAGTAAGCGTTTTGCTTCAAATATACAGTCTTTTTTTAATGGTATTCCAAGTACAAAAATCATACTTGTAACTTCATTTATTTTGTTTTTATACTCAATTGTTTTTATTTCTAATTGGTCAGATGGATAACATAAAAAACCAAACTTTAAATCTGTCTTACCAAATGAAGAATAAGCCATAATCTGATGTAAGTCATGTCTATAATCATCTTGGAGAGCTCCACTGTTACTAAACTTATTATATAAATTTGATTTATATTTTGCATCAATGAATATCATGAAATTTTCCTTTTGATAAATAGCATCCGGTTCAATATGCTTTAGCTCCCAAGAATAATGTTTAGTAGTTTTAGAATGAAATTTAAAATTTGAAAACAATCTACCACCAGTTTCTTTAGCAACTTCTCTGAAAATATATTGAACAAATTTTTCAAAAACATCACAAAAATCAACTCTCCAGGCAGTACAATCAATTAGATCAAAGTTTAATATCTTATTAGCTTGTTCTTTGCAAGATTTTACAATTACATTATCAGATGTTTTAACTGTAATGTTATTTGTTATTTTCGGTTTGTGATAGTATAATTTTTCTTCAATGAAATTTATCCTTGCTCTCATTGTGTTTTTAATTCTTTGAGGAGTATTTGGAGAAAGCAACTCGCCCTTACAAATGTCAAATACATAACGTACTTCTGCATACTCACTATGAAATTCGCTTAATATATTTTTTCGGATAGGAAACTTTAATCGATTTTCAATTTTGAATTCATTGTTGATGTATTTGTTCCAATTGATTTGTCCACTTGGTTGATTTGATATTTTTTCAACATTATCAAATTTACACCAAGGCTTAGACAATAATACTTCAAGAGAGGCAATGAATTTTACCGCTTCTAAATATAGTGGTGGTCGGAAATTTTTACCCGAAGCAAGAGATAAGCTATCAATTACTTCAGGGCTTATTTCACCACCAAGTAAATTCAGAATTTCGATATAATCTTCAAAGCGATCACGACCAGTAAATCTTGGCATTACTACAAAATCACCTATTTGTTTACCGGTATCAGATGCTCTTAGTGGAATAGTTCCAATAAAGCCAGATGATCGAAAAACTAGGGAAGTATTTTGATCAGTACCAATTATCAATGGCTGAATACCTAAAAATTTAAATTGAGTTAAATTGTATTCTATAAACTTTTGAAGATTCTGACCGATAATTCTCCGATCCGCTGATTTAAACCATTTTTTTTGCAAATAAATTCCACTTAACTGTCTGGATTGTTCAGTTAGGCAAGGTATCTCAAAAAAAACATCTAATGGCTTACTCATTCAAAAAGTGATTGATTTATACGTGAAGTAAAATAATTATTGAATTCTTCTTTGGCATTTCTAACCAATCCTTCTTGCAAATACTCTTTTATCAATGGAAATATTTCATATTGAATTCTACTTTTCATTTCTTCTTCACTTTTTGCAATAAAGTAGCCTTGTCCAGGTTGTAATGAAAGTTCATTACTAGAAGCGTACCAATCAAAAATTTCATTAATTTTTAAAAAATCTTCAAAAAAGAAGTATTCTTCAGAATTATTTATTTCATATACGCTAGCATTTTCTAAATTCTTCTTTTTACCAATAATAGGTCTTGGTTTTAAATTATACCATGCAAATCTTCTTCTCAAAGCAAAATCAATTACCGACAAACTTCTATCGGCCGTATTCATTGTGGCGATGACATGGAAATTATTAGGTAATTTATTAATTTTAAAATCTGGAGAAATTTCTATTTCAACATCCCATTTGTCCATTTTGTGTTCAAACAAATAAAAAATTGGCCCTAAAACATTAGAAAGATTTGCTCTGTTAATCTCATCAATTATCAAAAGTGTGGTTTCGTCATTTTCTTTTGCATGCTTCAAAGCCTTAGTTAAAATCCCTAAATTTTCTTTATAGCTAAGATTTTCATTATTCAAATCTGGTCGTATACCGAATATAAAATCAGAAAAACTTGTTTCTGCATGAAATTGAGTAAAAAATGTTTTTGCTTTCATTTTTTCTGCAACTTCCTTCGCCGTTCTAGTCTTACCGGTTCCGGGAGATCCTTGAAGAACAACATATTTCCTCTCACTAAGGAGATTTTTTATTTCTTCAACTTCATTTATTTTATCTTCTTCAAAAAAAGGATTTAATGCGTCTGAAATTGCTTTACGTTGATCCTTATTAGATGGCCAATTTCTAAGTTTCGCATAACCAGCAACAAATGCAGTTATTATTTTCTTTCCTTCTTCACTTTCAGGATTTTCAACAATTTGGCAAGCAGGTAAAACTTTTGTATAAGTCTTTATTGTATTTTTTATTTGCTCTAGATCTTCACTATTAGCAATCGTTTTTGGTAGAGGTGTTTCTATATCTGCAAAATCTGATTTACAATAACCTTTTTCATTAATAAGTTTTGAAAAAAGTCTTCTTACTCCAGGATAGTTGGCAAGCTCGTAATCATTTTTGAAACCGTTTGACCCAATACCTAAACAAACTAACCAAGGTTTATTGTCAATACTTGGGAAAATAGTTAATGAAAAATCATGAAATGGTCCTCCAGATTCTTCCTCCGGATGAATAAAACCAAAAAAAGCTCCTCTATCTTTAAGTACATCTGGCTTGGTATTATTCCTCTCAACATATGATTTATTAAATTCCTTATCATTGTTTGCTCCAAATTCTTCAGCCTTAACCCTAATGAATTCTAATACATTTGTAATACTTATATTTTCTTCGCTCATATTTTCTATTAGAGTATTGTTTTACAATTATCCTCAACTTTATTCATTACAATCATATTAATATCATTCATCAAAAAGATCTTTTATATTTACATCCAAAGCATTTGCTAATCGCTCAACAACTTCAATAGAAACATTTCTTTCACCTTTTTCAATAGTTGGCAAATAAGTTCGATCTATCTCTGCTAAATTGGCTAGCTTTTCTTGAGATAATCCTTTGAGTTTTCTAAGCTCTTTAATTTTAAGTCCGAATTTTTGCTTAATATCCATGTTAACAAAAGTTGCAAAATGTAGACTCTAAAACAACGGAGTATAGTCAGGTTTTTATTTATCTTTGAAATAAAATTCCTATGTTAACCTTAAATGAAAAAATTCAGCATTTAGAAAATTACTTATCTCAACCAAATGAAAATTATGCAGATAGTTTTAAAGAAGATATTAATATGTTCATAGATGATTTTTCAGATCAAAATGAACTTTTAACTTTTCTAAATAACATTCACTCTTTAGAAGAAATTGAAAATTGGGTTGATAATTTATGCTCAAGAATTATTTTGAAGTTTGATTCTGAAGGAGAAGAAATAAATGATTTTATATATGATTATCTACAATTTGGTTAATTTTAAAAAACATGCTAGAATATTCAATCTTAGAAATACCAACTGTACTTAATCCGCCTATAGAACTTATAGATATAATTTACAATTGTCCTGTTTGTGATTACGAAATTGAAATCGATATGTTTGTTGATGATAATAGTTTTGTAAAATGTAATGTATGCGAACACATAACAAAATTTAAAATTAAAAGAATCTGAATTGTTAAAACACAATTGCAGAAAGACAAGTTTGAAAATCGCAACGGAGCTTCGACTTCGCTCAGCCTGACAATGTTGCGCTTCTCATTCTTCGAAATGACAAAGCAGGCGGAAAAAACAAAAAACCAAAAAAAGCCACTTTTCACAGTGGCTTTTCTCATTTTTAATTATTCAACATCCAGATAAGGATTTAGAATTTCTGCTAATTCATTGAGCCAATAAAAACCTTGTTCGAGGTTTGTTTTTTCGGTTTCGAGAGTTTCGCAATCCCGCATTATGCTTAAGGCGAGGATATAATTTAATTTTCTGATGGTTTTGGCCATTAGTTCAGGATCAATCGAATTGCTGAAGAAATCAGTTAACCGCAATTCGGTTTCTTTTGAAAGGGTGTTTATACTCATAATCTTGCATTTTAGGAATTATAAAACCCGCGCAGGTTAGGTGTCCTACGCTGCAAGAGCGTTGCAGTTGTTTCCAATACCGCCACCATACCACACGGGCACAAAGTTTTTTTGAGATCATAAGTTCTTGCATTTAGGACTGCAAACATACGAAAATCAAAAAAGTTACGGGTAATTTTCTTAGTTTTTAACTTGCTTATTATTACAGGGCTTCTCCCGAAGTCTCGGGACCTTCGGCCTGACAAAAAATACAATAAAAAAATCTGTTCTTATCCGCGTTTTCACGAAGTGAATCCGTTAAATCCGCGTTCGATAATAACATTTCTGAATCGCTAAGTCTGATAAAAAAATGGCCTTGAAATTCTCCAACATTTTTTCATAATGTTTTATTAACTCACTTGGCTTTTCATTCTAAAATAGATAGCTTTGAGAATAATCATTAAATATAAACCGATATGAAAATTCAAATCAATACCGACAAGAACATCGAAGGACACGAAAGATTAGCAGCTTATTTTTCTGAAGAATTAGAAAAAGGTTTAGCGCGTTTTGAAGAAAAAATAACCCGCATCGAAGTACATTTTGGAGATGAAAATGGAGAAAAATTCAGCTTAAACGATAAAAAATGCGTAATTGAAGTTCGTGTAGCCAATTTACAACCTTTAACCGTAACAGACCACTCCGAAACAATTGAAAAAGCGTTTAGCGGTGCTCTTGCCAAAGCAAAAAAATCACTTACTACGACTTTCGAAAAACAGAAATCGTTTTAATTTATATATATCAAATGCAAATGGCATTATCTCTAATCAGGATAATGCCATTTTTTATTTCAGCAATTTGGTCATTTCTTCCCACTGCAGTATTTTGACTTTTTCGTTGAGTTGGTCCGCACTCTTTACCATTGTTTTGGCGATATCGCTCGCTTCTATTCCTTTATATTTATTCATTTCTCCCACAAACAACGGATTGATGAATTTGAATATTCCGATAAAGACTTTTTCCAGAGGCCGGCTTTCTTTTCTGTCTCCTAAAATCATCGATGGACGAAAGATATTGGTGTGATCTAAATTCAGATTGATAATATCCTGTTCGGTTTCGCCTTTCATCCTCGTATAAAATATTGACGATTTTGCATTTGCTCCAATTGCCGAAACCAGAAAAACTGCTTTTGCTCCGTTTTCTTTGGCCAGTTTTGCGGCTAAAACCGGATAATCATGATCGATTTGATAATAGAGTTTTTTATCCGGGGTTTTCTTTTGCGTGGTACCAAGCGCAATAAAAATTTCATCTGCCTGAATACCTTTTACAACTTCGGATAATGAATTATAATCTCCAATTATGGTTTTTAGTTTTGGATGCTCAATGTTCAGCGCTGTCCTGACTACAATTATGACTTGCTCGTAATTGGCGTTATTCAACAATGTTTCGAGAATATAAGATCCTACTAATCCGCTTGCTCCGTATACAATTGCTTTTTTTATCATAAGGCGATTTGTTTTCTCGAAGTTAGAAAATTTTGCCACAGATTTCACAGATTAGAATGATTAATATATTTTTGTCTCACGCAGATTTTGCAGATTTTTTTTCTGATCTATTTATATGCGGCTATCTTTTAAACACATAGAGACATAGATTTTGAATTCTTAAAATTATTTTACCACAGATTAAAGGATTAAAATGATTAATCTACTTTCTATGTGTTAATTTTTTTTCATGGAGATTTTGAAGATGGCTTCGCCTGTCTGCTGTTGCTCAGGTCTTGGCAAAAAACAAACCTATAATTTTTAATTTACAGCTCCATAGGAGCGACATATTTATAGCTAATTTATTATCCGTCCCTAAAATCAGCTCCAGCGGTGCGGCATATGCTTTTTATCACGATTCAATATATCACCCCGACGGGGTTCTGGTGGGTGTTGTTTTTAATTTTCTATAAATATTTCGCTCCTATGGAGCTATAAATATAGTGTCATGCTGTTCTATAGATGTGCCGCACTGATGGAGCTATAGAAGCTATCATCCTGTTGTTTTCTATAAATATGTTGTCCCGATGGGACTAAAATTAACTATGCTTCATTGGACAATTAAGATAATAATAACGCTTTTTGGTATTGTAAGAAGTAATTTTGCAGTCCCAAAAAAGGAACTCGTTTTTGAAATAAAAACAGTTTCTTAATTGAGATTGTCCATTACAAATTATTAAAAAATATCTTCATGAAAAAGCAACTACTCGTATTATTAATCACAGTTTTTATAGGTTTTGGTGCCATTGCGCAAACAAAATCATCTGAAACCAATGTGCTGGTTTTGATTTATTCTCAAAACGGCGGAACATACAAAATGGCAAAAGCAATTGCCGAAGGTGTTCAGGAATATCCTAATACAAAAGCAATTTTAAAACGTGTTCCTTCTATTAACACAAAAGAAAAACTAAATGCTGAGGTAGAGAAATTACCTGTTGCAACAATAGAAGAATTGGCCAATTATGACGGAATCGCTTTTGGAAGTCCGGTTCATTTTGCGAATATTAGTGCTGATATGAATTACTTTTTCAGCCAGAGTATTCCGCTTTGGACATCAAGAACTCTGGAAGGAAAACCGGCAACCGTATTCATGTCGGCAGGATCGGGCGCAGGAAAAGAAGCTGCGATTTTATCTTTCTGGAATATCCTGGCATCTCACGGAATGGTGATTGTACCAACCGGAATTATGGGAACGGCTACTTTAGACAAAACGGTTCCGCAAGGAAATACGCCTTTTGGTGCCACTTCATTAGCGGGATCAACCGGAACTCGTCCGTCGCAAAGCGAATTGAATCTGGCTAAAGAACAAGGAAAAGCTTTGGCAAGAGTGGCATCGGGATTGAAAAATACGGCAAACATAAAAGGTGTTAAAACAACTTCGATTGAAAGTAAAAGTGATATCAACAAAACATTAAAAGACAATAATATTGTGCTTCCTGAAGCGCCTAAACCGGTTGGAAATTATGTTCCGTTTACGATTTCGGATCATAAAGTATATATTAATCAAGTCGCTTTGAAAGAGGGCAAAATCCTGAATCCGGGTAAAGTTGGCGCAACAGTTACTGAAGATCAGGCGAAAGAAGCCACATACCAAACAATGCTAAATGTAATTGCGGTATTGAAAGAGGCTTGCGGAGGCGATTTGAACAAGGTAAAACAATGTGTGCAACTAACAGGATATTTTAATACCACTCCGGAATATACGCAACATGCCGGACTTATGAATTCGGCTTCGAATTTGACGGCTTTGGTTTTTGGCGAAAAAGGAAAACACGCGAGAGCAACTATTGGAGCTGCTTCGTTACCGATAAATTCTGTTGTAGAAATTCAGGCGATTTTTGAGATTGAATAAGGGTTGATAAATATAACTTGTTGGTACAAAATTGATTTTAACACATAGAAACATAGACTATGTAAATGCAGAAAAAAGGCGTTTCACTTATTTAAGCACACAGAGCTATGTGAAGTAAAGATGTTTACTTTTTTGCATTCTTTTTATTTTATTATCTATGTTTCTATGTGTTAAATATTTTTTATCTCATTTATTTTACACATGATCTATTTTTTTTGCGTGAGGGATAGAGCTCAATGTCATTAAGTTAAGAAAAACAGCCGCAATACTGTACCGAATAAATCTCACGCAAAGTCGCCAAGCCGCCAAGTTTACGCCTAAAACCTTTGCGCTTTTGCGTCTTTGCGCGAAAAAGAATTAACCATTATTAGATCAAAAGTGCTTAACTTAATGACATTGGGATAGAGCTAAGCTACCGCAGTAGCAGTGATAGCCCGACAGCAATAAAAGAAGGGGCCGACTAAGCGATTTGCATAGTTGGCCCCTTTTTTTATTGGTGGCACGCCCAGATTATTATTGACTTACTATTATGATTTTGGCAATGGCGCTCCAACGGCGATATCACAGCGATGTCCGGGTTTTCCGTGTGCTGGATTCATTCCGTCTGCTACTGCTGTTTCTTCGGTGCTTAATAAGGCCGGAACTGCATTATTTGCAGGCGGTGGTGTAACGGTAAAGTTTTGTGATGTCGTACCGCTTTGGGCTGTAGTGGTGGCAGGTTGTTTCGCCGGCGCAGAATTTAAAGGTGCTCCAACCGCAATATCACATCTGTGTCCGGGTTGTCCGTGCGCAGGATTCATTCCTTTGGCTACTTTTGCAGGCGCAACAGTTGTTGTGGTTACTACATTTTGCTGACCCGCATTTACTTGTACAGGTTGTGCAGTTTGCGTTGTCTGTCCTTGCGTTGGAGCTGAGTTTAAAGGTGCGCCAACAGCAATATCGCAACGATGTCCGGGTTGCCCGTGAGCAGGATTTATTCCGTTGTTTTCACCCATTACGGTATTAGGATTCGTTGCCGGATTCTGAACTACTGCTTGCTGTGTGTTTGTGGTGTCTTTTGCCAGTCCTAGTTTTACCAATTCAGATGTTGGTGTGTTTTCCTGTGGTTCTAATTCTTTTTTGCAAGAAGTAAAAACCAGGGAAGTAACAAATATGGAGGTGATAAGTATTTTTGGATTCATGATGTAGATTTTTAAAGCTCTCAAATATAGTAAGATTTCACCATATAAGTAATATAAGACAATTTAAGATTGCGGTAAAATTTTCACCATATAAGTAATGTAAGTTCATATTAATTATGACAAGCCTTATAAATGTTACAATTACTTGATGAAACACATAGAAACATAGATTTTGAATTGGAGAATGAAGATGCTAATAGAAAATCATGATTTTTTCGCATAGTACTATGCGATTTATTTTTAGTGAAGCGCCTTTTCCCACAAGGATAAGCTATGTCTCTATGTGTTAGAAAATTGCGCAAAGAAACTTTTTAAATGAACTTACATTACTTATATGGTGAAAGAATACTGCAATATTCCTTAACTTTAAATCCAAAATAAAACCTCTCATGAAAAAATCAATCCTCCTTTTATTATTCGTTGCAACTTTTGCAAATGCACAAACTTCTGAGAAAGACAAAGTCAGTCAAACTATCGATGCATGGCATAAAGCTGCGGCCGATGTAAAATTCGATGCTTACTTTAATCTAATTGCTGAAGACGGAATTTTCATAGGAACTGATGCTACTGAAAACTGGACAAAAAAAGATTTTAAAGTTTGGGCTAAACCATTTTTCGACAAAGGAACTACCTGGAATTTTACGGCTCTGGAACGTCATATCTTTTTTGATCAATCAGGAAAAATTGCCTGGTTTGATGAATTGCTGAATACGCAGATGAAAATTTGCCGCGGTTCGGGTGTTTTGGTTAAAGTGGGGAAAGAATGGAAAATTCAGCATTATGTGTTATCGATGACAATCCCAAATGACGAAGTGGATGCGGTTACTAAAATAAAAGCGCCTATCGAAGACGTTTTGATTGCGAAGCTTCAGAAAAAATAAACAATTTCGAACTTTCTTATTATAATCCTAACTTTTATAGTACTTTACCCATTCTAATACTAAATTAATTATAATACAATTGACAATTTTATCCGTAAATTAGAAGTTCAAAATAAGATACTCTCAAAAAAATGGATCGAATTTTACAAAATTGACTAAAATAAAAACACTACCTCTATTTTAACAGCCCTTAAAATCAAAATCTTTATTTTTTTTTAACTTTGACCCCAAAAAAAATAGGGTTCAATAAAGTATTTGAAAAATGAAAATAGAAAAACGCTGGATCATCTCCTTTATTATTATAAGTATTGTTTGTATTACGGGCGCATTTTGGCCAACTGTTACTGAAAATAGTTACGTATTATCTGAATTTGGCACAACCGATCATATCGTTCCTGCCGATGTTGCCTGGATGTTGACCTCCTGTTGTCTGGTTTTGATCATGACGCCCGGATTATCTTTTTTCTACGGAGGAATGGTAGGCCGAAAAAATGTAATCTCGACCATGTTGCAAAGTTTTATTTGTTTGGGCGTTGTAACGCTTTTATGGGTTGTAGTGGGTTTTAGTCTGGCTTTTGGTGATCCTGTAGGTTTTGGCTCCGGAGAACATTTTTATAGCTTTTTCGGGAATCCAACCACTTTTGCTTTTATGGATTATGTGGGTGTTTTGCCTCATAAACAATTGGCCAATACAATTCCGTTTATGTTGTTTGCTTTATTCCAGATGAAATTTGCCATTATTGCTCCGGCCATTATTACGGGTTCGTTTGCAGAACGCGTTCGATTTATCTCTTATTTATTATTCATTAGTTTATTTACGATATTTATTTATGCTCCTTTGTGCCATTCGGTTTGGTATCCAACAGGAATTTTAGGAAGTTATTTTGGCGTAAAAGATTTCGCCGGAGGAACGGTAGTACATATGAGTTCAGGATTTGCTGCTTTGGCAGGAGTACTGGTTTTAGGAAAAAGAAAAAATAGTGCCCATATACCAACCAATATTCCATTTGTATTATTAGGAACGGGAATGTTATGGTTTGGCTGGTTCGGATTCAACGCGGGTTCTGCTCTTGCTGCCAACGGAACTGCTGCAATGGCTTTTGCTACAACAACAACTTCATCTGCCGCTGCAATGTTGACCTGGGTTTTCTTTGATCGAATGAACGGAAGAAAAGTTTCTGCTCTTGGTGCTTGTATTGGTGCTGTTGTAGGTTTAGTAGCTATTACTCCGGCCGCAGGATTTGTGTCGGTTCCTGAAAGTATGTTCTTTGGTTTCATCACGGCTTTAGTTTCAAACTCGGTTGTAAATTGTCGTTTCTCTAAAAGATTTGATGATACGCTTGACGTTTTTGCCTGTCACGGTGTTGGTGGAATCATGGGAATGATTTTAACCGCAATTTTTGCTCACGGCGAAGATGCAAGTTTACTTCACGGAGGCTGGAATGTATTTGGACACCACATGATGGCATTAGTTTTGGTTTCGATCTTTACTTTCTTCGGGGCTTATTTCTTGTTTAAAGTAACGAACTTTATTATTCCGCTAAGAGTTTCAGAAGAAAACGAACACATTGGACTTGATTTATCACAACATGATGAAACGCTTGATCCAAAATTAAAACCTATTACTGAGGCGCATTACGGGTAATATTAAAAAGTTTCACCACAAATTACACAAATTTTCACAAATTTTTTTTGACTTTGCTCATTATATTAATTTGTGGAAATTTGTGTAATTTGCGGTGAAAAAAGATCCAAAATGTAAAAATTGGTGGCAAAAAACTTTAAAACCCAATTGCGCTATTTTCATTCGTTTATATTCCTTAATTTTGCTGAAAATTTTTGTAAAAGTGGGAAGTAAAAATAAACTAAAAAGATTCAGAGAAAACGAAACATTTCAAAACGTTTTTCAACCAACCAGAGAAGAAGTTGTAGGCGATTTAATGCCTCTGAAAGGGAAATGGAACTCTGATTTCTTTAAAAATGATAATCCATTAGTTTTAGAATTAGGATGTGGAAAAGGAGAATATTCTGTTGGATTAGCAGAAAGATATCCTGACAAAAATTTTATTGGAATCGACATTAAAGGAGCGCGTTTCTGGAGAGGTGCTAAAACTGCTGTAGAAACCGGACTTCATAACGTGGCTTTTATTCGTACTCAAATCGAATTGATCGACCATATTTTTAATGAAAATGAAGTGGATGAAATCTGGATTACTTTTCCGGATCCGCAAATCAAGTACAAAAGAACGAAACACAGAATGACCAACTCTGAGTTTTTGAAATTGTATAAAAAAATCCTTAAAAAAGACGGTGTTGTCAACCTTAAAACCGACAGTGAATTCATGCACGGTTATACGCTTGGATTGCTTCACGGTGAGGGACATGAGGTTTTATATGCAAATCATAACGTATATACAAACGAAGGAAGTCCTGAGGAAGTTACTGCTTTTCAGACTTTTTACGAGAAACAATATTTAGAAATTAACAAGGCAATTACGTATATTCGCTTTAAGATTAAAGACTAAGTAAGTTTTAAAAACATTTTTCAACCCATTAAATAACTGAATGGCATTACTTACCCCATTACTTTCAGGTTTTATTGCCGCTTTCATTGGGATTATTCCGCCAGGTTTAATCAACATGACGGCTGCGAAAGTGAACTTAAAAGAAGGGAAGAAAAATGCCTTATGGTTTGTTGCCGGTGCGGTTTTAGTAATCTTTTTTCAGGTTTCTTTGGCCGTTTTATTTGCTCAGGTAATCGATAATCGCCCTGATGTTGTAACATTACTGCGCGAGGTTGGATTTGCTATATTTTCTGTTCTGACGATTTACTTTTTGTTTATCGCAAAAGAACCAAAAGCCAAGAAATCGAAGATTAAGAAAAGCAGTAAAAAAAGCCGGTTCTTTTTAGGAATGCTGCTTTCAGGATTGAACTTCTTCCCTATCCCGTATTATGTTGTGGTAAGTGTTACGCTAGCTTCTTATCACCTTTTTGTGTTTGAAAACAACATTATTTTCACTTTTGTATTCGGATCTGTTTTAGGTTCGTTTGCGGCACTGTACAGCTATATTGGTTTCTTTGGAAGAATCGAGAAGAAAACCGATTATCTGATGAAAAATATGAATACGATTATAGGAAGTATTACGGGTTTAATTGCCATTATTACGCTTTTCAATATCCTGAATTACTATTTTGGTTAATAAAATATAAGCCACTCCCGATAGCTATCGAGATTCACAGATTAAAATGATTTTCGAATTTGTTTCATGCAGATTTTGCAGATTAAAGCAGATGAAAATTTAAAAAAAATCCTTTTGAATCTGCTTTAATCTATTTAAATCTGCGTGAAATTTTATAAATGAGTACTTCAAAGTAAAATCAATTTTATGGCTGAAGATAATTTTTTTGAACGCGTTTATGCGATCGCCAGACAAATTCCGTACGGAAAAGTAACTTCTTATGGCGCAATTGCAAAAGCCTTAGGAACCGCTCGTTCTGCACGAATGGTAGGCTGGGCAATGAATGCATGTCATAACATGGAAGACGTTCCGGCACACAGGGTCGTAAACCGAAAAGGACTTTTGACCGGAAAACACCATTTTGACGGAACTAATTTAATGCAGCAGCTGCTGGAAAGCGAAGGAATTGAAGTCGTAAATAATCAAATTATAGATTTCGAAAAGCACTTTTGGATGCCTGAGGTTGAATTTTAAAGGTTTTCACCATATAAGTTATATAAGTTCATTTAAAGTATTGTCTTGATTCACTTTGTCATTTAATCTCGCAAAGACGCGAAGTCGCAAAGTTTTATTTTTAAATTTTCTTTGCGACTCTGCGTCTTTGCGAGAGATTTATGCGTAATGCTTAATATGAACTTATATCACTTATATGGTGAAAAAAAATCAAATCAAACAAATCACAAAGCTCGTTTTATCTTCATCAGTTTGGTAGCTTAGGTAACCGCCATGGGCTTCGATAATATTTTTAGAAAGCGTTAAACCAATTCCGGCACCGTCTTTTCGGGTGGTAAAAAATGGAAGGAATACTTTATCCCTAATTTCCTGATCGATTCCTTTTCCGTTGTCTGAAATGATGATGAAAAAACGATTGTTCTCTGTATAACTGGACAGAAACATTTTCTTTTCAGCCTTTTCTTTCAAGGCATAAACGCTATTCGTAATTAGATTAATAATCACTTGTTCGATCTGACTTTTATCAATCAAAATAGATCGTGGACTACTAATTTCGTTTACCAATTCGATATTTTCCGCTTTCAGGATTGGACTCATAATGCGCATACAATCTTCGAAAAGTAAATTTATTGGCGTCATTTGTTTGGTTGGAGTTGGGAGCATCGCCAGCTTTCTGTAATTTTCAACAAAAACCTGCAAGTGGTCACTTCTGTTTATGATGGTCGAAATACTGCTCTTGATATCATCAAAATCATCATCCTCCAGTTTTTCCTGATCCACAATATGAAGTAAATTCTGCGAAAGCGCACGAATTGGCGTTAAGGAATTCATTAATTCATGTGAGATGATTTTCATCAGATTAATCCAGGCCTCTTTTTCTTTTTTCTCAATCACACGCTGAATACTGTCCAGTAAAATAATAAAATACTCTTTGTTATAGGTTTTCGTATAAGAGGTTTGGAGCATAAAGGTCTGTAAATCCTGATCTTCGATTTTAATCGAAATTGCGGATTTTAATTCTGTAAATTCTGTTTGCTCAATTTCATTGCAAAGTGACGGCAAATAATTTTTAAGGTATTTCCAATGACTGACTTTTGGCACTTTGAATAAACCGGAGAAACAATCATTCATTAAAAAAATATTCCAGTCTTCGTTTTCTTTTTCAAGAATTAAAGTCGCCGTATCAATATTATTCAAAATCGATTTATAAATCAATTCTTTTGAAGTCTGATCTTGCTGCTGGTATTTTAAGGTATTATATAAAAGGTACAGATTATTAAATTTCTGCTCTTTATAGTCTTCCGGAAAATTGGTCGAAAAATCATTCTGCAAAATCGAAAGCAATATTTTATCATAAAACAATGAATGATTTTTGATATAAAAATACATTTCAAACAACAATAAAAACATAAAAAAACCTACCAAAATTGCGTTGTAATAAAGCGTTTTATAAATCAAAAAAACGCAAAAGAAAAAGGGAATCATAATAAAGAGAACCCTTATAAACAAAGCATTATAAAATTTCCAGTTTTTCATTATTATTTTTTTTATTGGCATCTGTAGCTGAATATTTAACCGCAAGGTTCGCAAAGGTTTCGCAAAGTTCGCTAGAAACAGCTTTGCGAACTTAATAAAACCAATTAAAAACAAACCTAAAAAATACCTTGCGTGCTTTGCGGTAAAATTAATTTTTTAAGTCATATTTCTCGATTCTTCTGTATAAAGCTGCTCTTGATAAACCCAATTCTTCGGCCGTTTTACTGATGTTTCCGTTGTATTTGAAGAGTGTTTTTTCTATCGCACTTTTTTCCATTTCTGATAACGGATTTTCATCGTTTTCCTGAATTTCTTCGAAATCGAGAATATCCAGATTATTTACCGAAATAGTATTGTTATCCGCCAGAATCAAGGCGCGCTCAATTTTATTTTCCAATTCTCGTATGTTTCCTTTCCATGGATATTTTTCTAAATATGGCGCTACATTATCATCAAAACGCCAATTTTCCTGATGGTATTTTTCGGCAATCTTATCCAGAATAAAATATGCCATTGGTACAATATCATCTTTTCGTTCGCGTAACGAAGGCAAATGAATTTCCATGGTATTAATGCGATACAGCAAATCTTCGCGGAAGGTTTTGTTTTTGACCTCCGTTTTTATATCACTATTTGTAGCTGCAATTACCCGAACATTCAATGGTCTTGCTTTACTCTCGCCCAAACGGGTTACGGTTTTGGTTTGCAAAACGTGCAATAGTTTCGATTGTAAATGCAACGGAATATTCCCAATTTCATCCAGAAAAATAGTACCGCCAGAAGCTATTTCAAATCTGCCTGCAGTATCTGTTTTGGCATCTGTAAAAGCGCCTTTGGCATAACCAAAAAGTTCACTTTCGAATAAATTATCACTCAAAGAACCTAAATCAACATGCACAAAAGGCTGTGATTTCCGTTCTGAATTCAGGTGAATAAAGTCGGCAAAAACATACTTTCCTGTCCCATTCTCCCCTAAGATCAAAACATTTGCATCTGTTCTGGCAACTCTTTCAGCGATAGAATAGGCTTGTTTTATTTTAAGAGAATTGCCAACAAAATAGTTTTTTGCCGGTTTTTCTTCTACTACTTTTTTGGTGTTTTTTCGGCTTTCGGTTACGGCCTTATCAATTATTTCGAGCAGTTTTTCGTTGTTCCACGGTTTTAAAACATAATCAAAAGCACCAATTTTTATTCCTTCAACAGCGGTATCAATTTTTCCAAAAGCCGTCATTAAAATCACAACGGTTTGAGGCGAAAGTGTTTTTATTTCTTTGAGCCAGTGAATGCCTTCCCGCCCATCTTCAAAACCAATTCTATAATTCATGTCTAACAAAACCACGTTTATTTCATTTTCATTTAAAATAGAAATGATTTTTTTAGGACTATTTGCAGTAAAAATGGTTTCAAAATGTTTTTTGAGGATCATTTTTGCCGAAAAAAGAATTTCTTCCTGGTCGTCAACGATTAATATTTGGGCTAGTTTTCTTCGCATGGTATCTTTTTTTGTTCGATAACGAACGGTCAACTGTTCATTATCGAACACTTCTTTTTTGAATGTTTTTTAAAGCTTCTTTAAAATCAATGCTTTACAAATAATACTTTTTATGGCACAGTATTTACCTATTGGTAATCAGTAAATTATTAAAGAAATGGACAAAGTAATTCCTCGTAAAAATAGAAAATTTAGATATCTCACAATAGCAATTGGAGTTTTTTTAGTTTTGGCTACAATCGTCTTTTTATCATTTAACACTAAAAGAAGTTTAAATGTAAAAGCTGAAGAACTAAGTATTCAAAAAGTTGAAAAAGCCTTTTTTGAAGATTTTGTTGTTTTTCAGGCCAAAGTAGAACCTCTAAATGTCATGCTTGTCAATGTTACAGAAGGAGGGTCTGTAAAAGAGATTTTTGTCGAAAATGGCGCAACAGTTACTAAAGGTCAATCATTGGCACGTTTGTACAACCCAAATACTGAATTGAATTACCTGACTCAGGAAACTGCAATTATCGAGCAAATCAATAATTTGAACACAGGGAAACTGAATATTAGAAATCAGGAATTAAATTTGAACAAAGATTTGGTTTTGATCGAACACGATTATAATGATGCCAAAAGATTATACGACATGAATGCCAAATTGTATGAGAAAGAGGTGATTTCCAGAAATGACTGGAATACGTTTAAAGAAAGCCTTCGTTTTCAGGAAGAACGAAAAAGAACAATTCAGCAAAGTATTCAGAAAGAGAAACAAACCAATCAGATTCAGATTTCGCAAATCAACAATTCGATTCAGACCATGGAAAAGAGTTTGGATATTTTGAGAAACAATAAAAAGAATTTCCTGATTACAGCTCCGGAATCTGGTCGGCTGACTTCGTTTCAGCCTGTTTTAGGAAAAACATTTCAGGCTGGCGAAAGTATTGGAAAAATAGATTCTAAGCAAGGTTATAAACTTACTGCCGATGTTGATGAATTTTATCTTGAAAAAATACGCGAAGGCTTGAAAGGGCAAGTTGAATTCAAAGGAAAAAATCTGGAAGTTCTGGTTACAAAAGTGATCCCGGAAGTAAAAGGCGGACATTTTATCGTAGAACTGGCTTTTATCTCTAAAGATGCTATTGCATTACAGGACGGATTGAGCTTTGGAGTGAAACTGATTTTATCCGAGAAAAACAAAACTCTTGTGATTCAAAAAGGAAGTTTTAATCAGGAAACAGCAGGAAAATGGATCTTTGTCGCAAAAGGAAATAAAGCCGTAAGAAGAAATATAAAGTTAGGACGTGAAAATCCTTCGTATTACGAAGTTCTGGAAGGTTTAAAAGAAGGCGAATCTGTCATTACTTCCTCTTATACTGACTATAAAGATATTGAGGAGCTGTCGATTAATACTCAGTAACGGTTTTCAGTTTTCAGTCGCAGTTTTCAGTCACAGATTACAATTCACAATTAATAATTCACAATTAATAATTTACAATTAGTAAAGTTTCAATCATCAATCAAAATAATCATTAACAACTAAAATTTTAGAACTATGATAACAATTCAAAATTTAACCAAAGTTTTTAGAACCGAAGAAGTAGAAACAGCAGCTTTAAGCGGGATTTCTTTAGAAATAAAAAAAGGAGATTTCCTCACTATTATGGGACCTTCTGGTTGCGGAAAATCTACTTTATTAAATATCATAGGACTTTTAGACAGTGCCAATGGCGGAAGTTATAAATTATTAGATCAGGAAATGATTGGTTTAAAAGAGAAAGGAAGAGCTGTTGTTCGTAAAGAAAATATTGGTTTCATTTTCCAGAACTTTAACCTCATCGATGAGCTTTCGGTTTATGATAATATCGAACTGCCTTTGCTTTATAACAATGTAAAAGCAGCCGACAGAAAACAAAAAATTGAAGCCATTGCCGAGAAATTAAATATCTCTCATAGATTAAAACATTATCCGCAACAGCTTTCCGGAGGACAACAACAAAGGGTTGCTGTAGCAAGGGCTTTGGTAAACGACCCGAAAATTATTCTTGCCGATGAGCCAACAGGAAATTTGGACAGTAAAAATGGTAATGAAGTAATGGAACTTTTAACTGACCTACACGCTAAAGGCGCTACTATTTTGATGGTAACACACTCTGATTATGATGCTTCGTTCTCGCAAAAAACAATTCATATGAAGGATGGCGTTATATTTTCTGAAAAATTAAACCAGAGAAATGTTGATGTTTTTATGGACGCTAAATAATTTCAAAAATGATAAAGTTTATTGTAACAGCAATTTTGATCCTAATTGGATTTGTTTGCAAAGTATTAGCAATGATATAAAACCTGTCAGGTTACTAAAAAAGCAACTGTAATAACTATAAAAAAACACAAAATGATTTTTAACTGGTTTAAAATATTCATATATCATTTAAAGCAAAACAAATTGTTTTCGTTTTTAAATGTCCTGGGATTAAGCATTGGAATTGCCGGAGTAGTTTTCGCCATTTTATACTGGAACAATGAAAACGCCTATGACCAATGGAATCCTGAGAAAAAAAATGTCTATCAGGTTCTTAACAAAATTGGAGCAACTGGGGACATCTGGGCCTCAAGTACTATTCCGTTTGGCGTAACCTGCAAGGCAACAATTCCTGAAATCGAATCTATTTGCTTTTTTGACAGCTGGTATTATGAAGAGGTAATAAAATACCAAAATCAAAAATGGATGGGCAAAAAAATAATAGTTGCTGATTATGACTTTTTTGACATTTTTCCTTTTCCAATTGTTAAAGGCGCAAAAAAGGATATTCTTAAAGAGAAAAATAGTGTCGCCATTTCAGAAGATGAAGCAAAAAGAATCTTTAAAAACGAAGATCCTATTGGCAAAATTCTTATAAACGACAGCAAGCCTTATGTCATAAAATCAGTTTATAAAGTTATGAGCCCTTCTTCTATTGAACCAAATTATGTTTTTGGAGGTTTATTAGAAGGTGGCGACGTTAACAGTTGGGGAAACTTCAATTACACCTTGATGATCAAAACCAAAAAAGGTGCTGACAGGGAAACTGTTTTAAAGAAGATGCAAAATGTAAATTTTGTCAACAGGACCATGAAAGACGCTAAAGCAAATGGCCAGACTCCTGAAGAATATGTGAAAGAAAATGGTGAGGTTAAGGTTATCCTTGATCAATTGGATGAATCCCGATTGTACGGTACAAAATCTGCTGCCAGCTATAATTTTCCTGAAGGAAGAGGCAATTTGCAACTGCTTTATATCATGGTAGGTTTATCTGTATTGATCCTGATCTTATCACTTGTAAATTACATCAATTTAGCAACTGCTTCTGCCGTAAAACGCGCTAAAGAAGTAGGCGTGCGTAAAGTTGTAGGGGCAAGCAAAATGCAAATTACCAGACAATTTATATTTGAAACGGCTATTATTGTAGTTTTAGCCATTCTTTTTGCTCTGGCGATAGTAGAACTTTCGTTACCCTACTACAACAACTTCCTGAGCAAATCTTTGACCATGAATGGCAGTGAATTTTACCTCCAGCTTATTTTTATATTTGGATTAGTGATTGTTCTTGCCGGTATATTCCCTGCCGTTTATATTTCAAATTTTGAAACATTAAAAGTTTTAAAAGGAAACTTTTCCAGAAGCAAAAGCGGTATCTGGATTCGAAATTCTATGCTGATTTTTCAATTTGGTATTGCTGCTTTTTTTATCATTGGTGCTTTGATTGTGAACTCACAAGTAAGTTACATGTCTAGTAAAGATCTTGGTTTTAGTGGTGATCAGGTAATCAAAATTCCGTTTAAAACTGCCGACCGCAATAAAAAAATAGAAAAATACCTGACTATAAAACAAGAAATCCAAAAATTATCCGGTGTTCAGGATGTCTCTACTTTTGCCGGTTCTTTTGGCAACAGCACCAACTCAAGTTCCGGATTTACATACAATGGTGTTTTTGTACAGCCCCGAAATGTCGATATGGATTTTGGTTTTCTTGATATGATGAAAATTAAGGTTGTAAAAGGACGGGATTTGTCTCCAAAATATGCTTCAGACACTATTAGCAACTGGCTGATAAATGAAACACTCGCCAAAACACTGGGACTTAAAAACCCAATAAATACAATAATAAGTTCCGGTTGGGGAAATGAAAAAGGGAACTTAAAGTTTAAAGTTGTTGGTGTTGTCAAAGACTTTCACATTACCGGACTTCAAAACAAAGTACCGCCAATGGTTTTTATTAGTATTAAAACTTTAAAATGGAATAATTTTGACAATGTTTATGTAAAGGTTTCTCCAAATAATCTGACGGAAACTCTGGACAAACTCAAAACCTATTGGGAGAAAAATATCAATCAGGATTATCCTTTTCAATACGAATTTGTAAACAAGGGATTTGCTAAAACTTATCAGGAACAGGTGAAACAAAAAGATTTATTTTTCATCTTAAACCTTGTAGTAATTATTATAGCTGTTTTTGGATTATTCGCTTTGGCTTCTTTTTCGATGGAGAGAAGACTGAAAGAGATTGCGATCAGAAAAACATTGGGCGCAGAAACGGATATCTTACTCAAAGAGCTATCAAAACAATACGTCGTTTTTTGCTTAATAGGTTTTGTAATTGGCATTGTACCTGCTTACCTTTTATTGCAAAAATGGCTTGAAGATTTCGCTTACAGAATCAATGTTTCGGTTATTCCTTTTAGTATTGCGTTAGTTTCTTTATTGGCTCTTACTTTAATAATCGTTTTGGCTAAAGCCTATCAGGTAACCAGAATAGACATTCTGAAATATTTAAAATACGAATAAGCTTGTAGACCATTTTTTTAAGAAACCCACCAGATTACTGAAATCTGGTGGGTTTCTTTTATTCTATTTAGCTTATTTTTATTTTGCAGCTACAGCGTCAGAATACAATAATTTATCCAATTGAGGATCTCTGTCGTATACATCCGGATAAAAACCTATTTCGCCGTCGTTATTTACCCAGGCTGTAAAGTAACCAATATAAATAGGAATTTTATTTTTTAGCGTACAAGTCGTTTCTTTTTCACCGCTCATCGCCTGATCTATTTTATCGACTGGCCAATCCGGATTGTCTTTTAAAATCGCAAGTGCCAAACCTTTTGCTTCTTTTACATTGATACATCCGTGGCTAAAAATACGCTTCTCAAAATCAAACAAACTTTTGGCCGGCGTATCATGCAGGTAAATATCATTGGGGTTCGGGAACATGAATTTAACCAATCCCAGAGAATTTTTAGGTCCTGGTTTTTGTCGGACATTGCCTCCGTTCCATTCCATATTATGATCTGCCAGATAGTTTTTATCTTCAGCCATTTTTAGCTTTAATTCATTTTTAATGATACTCTGCGGTACATACCAATACGGACTAAACACAATCCTGTCCATCATTCCGCTAAAAATCACTGTTTCGGTCATTCTCGTTCCAACAAAAACATCAGACATTAGTTCATATTTACCATCTTTTACATATACCAGTACAAACGAAGGTATGTTTACCATTATATATTCGCTTGCCTGAGCTAAGTTTGCTGGTATCCAGCGACATCTTTCCATGTTCAGCATTATGGTCTTAATTCTATTTCCAATTGGTTCATTCATCTGATTGATATGCTCTCTTGTAAGGGCATAATTCAGCTTAAGTCCGTATCTTTTTTTATACTTCAGGATCCCGGCCATCATCTCCTCATCGTATACATCTCTTTTAGAATCCTGCGCTAAATCTCCCACCACAAACAATCGTGTTCTGATTTGCTTTACCGCCACACCACTATCAAAAGGTTTTAAGTCTTTGTAAGTCGCACTGTCGATATCGATTTTTGTCCATTGATTATTTTGTTCAATAGTTCGGTATTTTTTCAACATTGCTTTCAGCTTATAATATTGTCCAAATAAAAGATTTTCGTCTTTATTCAATCTGTCCGGATCCACCATTAAGGAGTCTAATATCTTTGCATACGAAATACTTTTTGCAGGCAAAAACCAGCCTATTTTCTTTAACGTTGCGGGGTCAACACCAGAGTAGACATTACTGGCATAAAACACATACATATTAGACAATAAAAGTTCTGTGTCGATCTGAGGAAGCTTGTTCGATACACTTTCATTAAAAACATCATCTACCAAATCCATATAAGGCATCGTTGCCTTGATTCCCTGATCACTCAATAAACGTATTTTATGATACAACAATGAACCAAATTCGCTCACCCTTTTATCATCATGCCAGATGGCATTGTACTCTTTCTTTTTATAAAGATCTAAAACGTCATTTTGGTATTTCTTTAATTTGGGGTATTTCTTGTAAAACTGATCAATTGAAGCAGCATCGACAGTAACTTTCGAAACATACTTATTGCTCATAAAAGTATTCTCAAATTCGGCCATTTTAATTTTCATATCGATTTCCTTCGCTGAAGATTCAAAGGAAAACATCGAAAAAATAACGGCTGCAACAACAGACAAAGAAGTAAAATTTCGCATACTTTTCAGATTTTAATTTTAATAAATAAATTGTATCAAAAAATAACGAAAACCCATGATTTACTACAACCAAGTTTTCAGATAGTTTTTAAAAAATAGTTGCAATAACAAATTTAGGGTACTCAAATATAGCGAAGATTATTGAGATTTTAGTCCGCCTATTCTTAAAATTTATTGTAAAATTCATCTGTTTTTACTCAGAAAGCACTCTGTAAATGAAACCGTATTTAGATTTTTGCCATTTGAGAAAGCAAATACAAACAACAGAATCATTTTGAACAATCTCAATATCAATAAATACAATTTAAAAGGGTTTGAATCCGAACATAATCTGTTATCTTTGTAGTCTGAAATCAGTTTAAATAAACACAATGCTTAAATCGGTTTCATTCAATAGAAAACAGTAGATTAAAATGAAATTAGATAGAAAAGAAATTCTTAAAGCTCTAGAGACAATCACTATAGCTGGCGAAGGAAAAAATATGGTTGAAAGTGGTGCTGTTGCCAATGTAATCACGTTTGGCGATGAAGTTGTAGTAGATTTAGTTTTACATACACCGGCAATGCACATTAAAAAAAGAGCTGAAGATGATATCAAAAAAACAATTCTTGAATTGGTATCTCCTGAGGCAAAAATCAAAGTAAACATTAAAGTTGAAGCCAAGGAAAATCCGAACGAAATAAAAGGAAAGGCTATTCCGGGAATCAAAAATATTATTGCCGTTGCTTCTGGTAAAGGTGGCGTTGGAAAATCAACTGTTACTGCAAATCTTGCTGTAACACTTGCCAAAATGGGTTTTAATGTTGGTGTTCTTGATGCAGATATTTACGGGCCATCGATGCCTATTATGTTTGATGTTGAAAACGAAAAACCAATTTCTATCACTGTTGATGGAAAATCAAAAATGAAACCGGTTGAAAGTTATGACATAAAAATACTGTCTATTGGTTTTTTCACAGCTCCTAGTCAGGCTGTAATCTGGAGAGGTCCAATGGCAGCAAAAGCTTTGAACCAAATGATTTTTGATGCTGATTGGGGAGAACTTGATTTTATGTTAATCGATTTACCTCCGGGAACCGGAGATATTCATCTTTCGATCATGCAATCATTACCAATTACCGGAGCTGTTGTAGTAAGTACACCTCAGGCTGTGGCTCTTGCCGATGCTAAAAAAGGAGTTGCGATGTTTATGCAGGACAACATTAATGTTCCCGTTTTGGGAATCATCGAAAATATGGCGTACTTTACACCTGAAGAATTACCTGACAATAAATACTATATCTTTGGTCAGGAAGGTGCAAAAAACCTTGCTGAAGATCTGAATGTTCCATTTTTAGGAGAAGTACCAATCGTACAATCTATTCGTGAAGCGGGAGATTATGGCCGTCCTGCAGCAATGCAGACCGCATCAGCAATCGAAACCGTTTTTGAAGAAATAACCAGAAATGTAGTTCAGGAAGTAGTAAACAGAAATGATAATTTACCAGCAACAGAAGCCATTAAAATTACAACTATGGCAGGTTGTTCAGCAGTAAAGAAAAATTAGATAATTTAGATAATGAGATAATTAGGTAATGCTATTGGTAATTTTAAAAATTATCTGATTGAGACATTTTCTAATTGGCACATTCTTTAATTGACACATTAATATTATGACAACAGAAGAATTAACAAACAACGTATTATTGGCTTTAGACGAAATCAGACCTTTTTTAAATTCTGACGGAGGAGACATTACGCTAATTTCTATAGACGATGACAAACATGTCAAAGTTCGTCTTGAAGGAGCCTGCATTAGCTGTAGCGTAAACCAAATGACTCTAAAAGCAGGAGTTGAAACAACAATAAAAAAATATGCTCCACAAATAGAAACTGTGGTTAATATAATGTAATAAAAGCCATGTTTTTTTCTGTTTTTAGATTTTATCAATTAACAAGAATAATAGTTCTTTGAGTGCTTTGATTTGTGAATTTTCAAAAATTCAATACGAACAAAGCCAGTTATTGCGAATTTAGCAAAAAACAACGTAAAGATTTAAGAGTTTTAGTTAAGGAATTGTTACATTTTTAACTTAAATTTGTCACATAACCCCAAAATCTTAAATTTATGAAGAACTATTACGCTCTGTTTTTATTGTTATTTTTTGTTTCTGTAAGTTATGCCCAGCAAACTACACAAACCCTAATTGTTGATAAAGCCTGGTTAAACGAAGCAGAAGAATGGTCCGACTTTAAATACGCAGGTCAGATTGTATTTTCGACTAATGCAAGTGATGAAGAAGGCAGCCTGAGAATTGGCAATTATGATTTCTTATTCGATTTCTGTAACGGAAAAGCTAAATTTGCAAACAAAGCGACTTATAGCACAGCAAATTTTAGTCATCCTAGAAAAGTATCTGTAACAACAGACAAACAAGGAGTAATGAATTCGACTTACGAAGGAACTCTAATCTTTCAGGGAGACAAAGATTATTATTCCGTAATTGCTTTTGTAACCATACTGGAGAAAAACGGAAATACCCTTGGTGTAAAAATGCGCCTTAAAGAAGGCAACAAAAAAGAATACGCATTTAGTATAAAAAATAGTTAATGTAATTAGGGATTTTTTCACGTTATAAAATCCTAAACAGTAAAATTCCAAATAATTAAAATGGATGTATTAATAAAGATTAAAGATCGAGAAGGAGTTATACACGAGTTACAAGCTCCAACTGATATGGCAATGAACATAATGGAGTTATGCAAAGCATACGAACTACCTGTTGAAGGAACCTGTGGCGGAATGGCCATGTGTGCTTCTTGTCAGTGTTATGTTCTTAATGATGTTGCATTACCTGAAATGGGAGATGATGAAGAAGCCATGTTGTCGGAAGCATTTTATGTTAAATCAAATAGCCGTTTGGGCTGTCAGATTCCAATTACTACCGAGTTAGAAGGATTAGAATTAGAATTAGCACCTGAATACTAAAAAAAATAAATTACAATTTTTAAAAATTCCAAATTCCAAAAATAGCAATTGCTCTTTGGTATTTGGAATTTTTTATTTGAATCTTACGTAAGTTCATTTGGATCAAAAGGTTCAAATTCTCTTTCAGAAAATGGTTCAGTCAGAATATCTGATGTACACAACCAGGTTATGGTTTCCTCCAGCGTAGTTCCGGCTTTATAAATCATTTCGCTATGTCTTGGTAAAACAAAATATTCTCCTTTATAAAGAATAATTTCATCTCCATCAAAAGTATCGCCAATTCTCACAGAGTTTAATACTTCCTCTTTTGTCAGCACCTCTTTGCCTTCATCCCAAAACCAATATTCAGTAATACGATTTTTCCATTCATCCATCGTTAGTATTATAGTTTCGGGAAGATAAATTCTAATATAAGTTCCGCCAAGGATCCCACTTCCGTAAGTAGAAACGTATTCTTTATAATCTTCATCAAAAACAATATTTAAAGTCTTTTCACAAGCCAGGATTTCTTCTCTTTCGGCAAGGAATAAATTGGTTTGATTGGTTTTATAGTTCGGAATGATTTTATAATTATCGAAGTTCATCTTGTTCGTAGTTTTAATAGCTAAGATACGCTTTTCATAAATCTTTGTGTTTTATTTTAACACATAGAAACATAGATTTCGAAAATGTACAATAGTCGCTTCACTTTAAATAAAAACACGGAGCATAATTACAAAACTATGTCTATGTTACTCAAATATTATATTCAATTTCTCCTATATATAATAAATCAAATTGTAAGTTACCTATTGAAACAGGCTTTTCAATTTGGTCTTTCGAAATAAATACGAGCGTATTAATATCTTCCAGATTTTGATTTTGGTAACGTAATCTGTTTTTCACTTCGGGAATCCATTGCTCAGCATAGGAATATTTCAGGAATTTTTCTTCGAAGGAAACAGCCTCATTTTCAAATCCGCTTTCCATAAAGTCATGATCTAAAAAATTCTCATTTTGGGACTTTGCAAACTCAGATATGTAATTTTCTTCAATATCATCGTCTTCATAATACGTTTCACTTTCACCTAAAAAATCAGAATATTCTTTTTCTGATTTAAATTTCCCCAACCAAAAATGACTAATCTCTGTTCTCATTATTTCATTTCTTTTATTTAGCCTCTATTGCTTATAATACTCGCTAATTTTATACTTTTTAGTTTTACTTTGCCACTTATTATTTACAAGATTTCTTGTAGTCACCGTTACAACTTCACCATTCATTGCATCTTCTTCAAATTCATAAACCTTACGCAGCCCTTTATTGGGAACAACTTCATATTCTGCCGTTATATGCCAGCAACATCCTGACTTAGAATACGTAATTAGTCTTTTCCTTTTATGATCTGTTTCAAACATACCTAAATTATCCACAGCCAGATTGGTTAATTGTTCACTAAAAACCAATTGTTTTTTTGTCGAATTATAGACATACACATCATAAGACGGACCTCCGTAAGCACTTTCGTTTCCATTCCTAATGGCCAAATCTTCTGTTCCGTCAAAATTAAAATCATTAAATATTAATGGGCTTTGTTCATTGTAAAGCTGAATTACATTTACAGTTGGATTTTGCTTTTCATCCAGAAAAAAATACAAATTATCTGAGCTCAATGTCTGAAAAAATCGATTTGTTTTTTTATCCATTAACTTTATAGTTGCTTTTCCTTCGCAATTTTCATTACTGCAACTATCTACAGAAATTTCTGCAGAATATTTTCCTGAACCGTTTTTTATTTCAAATTTATTTTGTGCTACGCAGAAACCTGAAATTAAGATCAATATGAATTGTATGTTTTTCATTTGTATAATTTTTATAAAATTAGCTCAAATTAAATTACAGGATTTTCTCAAAAGAGTATAAAAATATTAAAATAAGCTATTTTAAAAATACAAAAAAACCGCAATTACATTGCTGCAATCGCGGTCTTTCCTTTATAACAATTTTATTTAATCTCTGATTATACCAAACCTGCCTGAATTAAATATTCAGCGATTTGAATCGTGTTTGTTGCAGCTCCTTTTCTTAAGTTATCAGCAACGATCCACATATTTAAAGTGTTTTCCTGGCTTTCGTCACGACGGATTCTTCCAACAAAGACATCATTTTTACCTTCAGCATATAATGGCATTGGGTAGGTAAAAGTATCTAAATTATCCTGAACTACTACTCCGTCTGTATGGTGTAAAATCTCGCGTACTTCGTTTACGTCAAAATCATTTGTAAACTCAACATTTACTGCTTCACTGTGTCCGCCAACAACAGGTACACGAACTGCAGTTGCCGTAACTCTAATTGTATTATCACCAAGTATTTTTTGAGTTTCACGAACTAATTTCATTTCTTCTTTAGTATATCCGTTCTCTTCAAAACTATCGCAATGTGGAATCGCGTTTCTGTGAATTGGATATTTATAAGCCATTTCTCCCTGAACTCCTGCGTATTCATTCTCTAATTGTCTTACTGCTTTTACACCCGTTCCGGTGATCGATTGGTAAGTAGAAACAATGATTCTTTTGATGTTGTATTTTCTATGCAATGGAGCCAAAGTCAACACCATCTGGATGGTTGAACAGTTTGGGTTTGCTATAATTTTATCTTCTTTTGTTAAAGTATCTGCATTGATTTCAGGAACGATCAACTTTTTTGTAGGATCCATTCTCCATGCCGAAGAATTATCGATAACAGTTGTTCCGGCAGCAGCAAATTTTGGTGCCCATTCTAATGAAGTATCACCTCCGGCTGAGAAAAGAGCAATATCAGCTTTCATATCAACAGCAGTTTGCAATCCTACAACTTTATATTTTTGACCTTTATATTCAATTTCTTTTCCTACTGATTTTTCAGAAGCAACAGGAATTAACTCAGTAACAGGAAAATTTCTTTCTGCTAAAACTTTAAGCATTATTTCGCCAACCATACCAGTGGCACCTACAACGGCTATTCTCATTTTTATATTTTTAGTATGAATTAATCTAATTTTACAGTACAAAAGTATACATAATAAAAATCAAAACAAGGCGCTTCACAAAAAATAACAAAATGTTACAAATCAAACAAAACTAAAAAAAACCGTCCCAATTAAGGAACGGTTAAATTAGACTTAGTGTAGCGGTATATTATTTATTTTTCAACAGATCTCTAATCTGAATAAGCAATTCTTCCTGTGTTGGTCCTGCTGGTGCAGCCGGTACCGGAACTTCTTTCTTTTTTGCATGATTTATTCCTTTAATGATCAAGAATAAAACAAAAGCAACAATTAAAAAGTTAATTACTGCTGAAAGAAACAAACCGTACTTAACACCTCCAAAAGCTGTCAGCTCCTCTATCGTCGATAAATGCGCTGCATCTAGTGCCGGTTTTAGTATTAATGGTGTAATTACATTTTCAATTAATGAGCTTACAATTTTACCAAAAGCAGCTCCAATGATCACACCGACAGCCAAATCGACTACGTTGCCTTTCATTGCAAATTCCTTAAATTCTGAAAACATCCCCATAATTGTTTATTTTAGTTTATAATTAATTGATATCGAAAATACGTAATTTTCTGCATAATTTCATAATTCTATCTAAAAAATACCCTTTTTACCCGTTGCGAAATACTGGTCATTATTTCATAAGGAATTGTTTTTAAGGCTGCTGCCATCTCTATAACGGTTGGATTTTCTCCAAAAATAATAACCGAATCTCCTTCTTTACAATCAATACGACTCACATCAACCATGAGCATATCCATACAAACATTGCCCACAATTGATGCTTTTTGGTTTTTAATCACTACATAGCCAACCTGATTTCCCCATAGACGCGAAATTCCGTCAGCATAACCAATTGGAATTGTCGCAATTTTAGTTTCTTTTTCGGCCATAAAACGACGTCCATACCCTACACTATCTCCGGCCGGAATGGTACGAACCTGAGAAATTATTGATTTTAAGGTTCCAACATTTTCAAGATATTTTTGTTCTGCCGGATCGTTTGAAACTCCATACAAACCAATTCCTAAACGCACCATATTGTATTGCGCATCAGGAAAATTACTAATTCCGGATGTATTCAGAATATGACGAATAGGGTCTATATTTAATTCTGAAATTAATCTCGACGATAATTTTTCGAATAAATTAATTTGAGAATGAACAAAATCAAAATGTTTTACTTCGTCACTTGTTGCCAGATGTGACAAAACACTTTTTATTTTTACTGTTGAATTTCCTTTTAAGGTCTGAATCAGTTCGTCGAGTGTGTTTTCTTCAAAACCCAAACGATGCATTCCTGTATCTAGTTTTATATGAATAGGGAAATCTTCTAAATTCTTTTCCCGTGCAATTTTCAGGAAAGCTTTCAAACCTTTGACACTATAAATTTCAGGTTCGAGATTGTACTGAATAATAGAAGGAAAACTGGTCGATTCCGGATTCAAAACCATAATAGGCAATTTTATTCCGCCATTTTTTAATGAAATGCCTTCATCGGCAAAAGCCACACCTAAATAATCTACTTTATGATGTTCGAGCAATTTGGCAATTTCCAACCCGCCGTTGCCATAACCAAATGCTTTTACCATCACCATCAATTTGACATTATTGGCTAATTTCGATTTGTAATAATTTAGGTTATAGCTAATAGAGTTCAGATTAATTTCGAGAACTGTTTCATGCGTTTTCTCTTCCAGTAACGACACAATTTCTTCGAATTGAAATGATCTGGCTCCCTTTATTAAAATAGTTTCATTTTCGAAATTCAGATTTTCGATCTGAGCAATAAATTCGGCTGTATTTTGAAAAGTAATAACATTAGAAAATTTAGACTTAAAAGCCGAAATTGTAGCTCCAATCGCTATTACTCTATTAATCTTATTATCGGTAATTAATTGTCCTACTTTCGAATATAATTCTTCATTAGAAAATCCGCTTTGAACAATATCAGACAGAATAATCGTTTTTGAAGCATTCTTTTTCTTTTGGCTTTCCAGGAAGTCCAGAGCAATTGTAAGCGACTCAAAATCTGAACTGTAGCTATCGTCTATTATGCTGCAGTTATTGATTCCGTTTTTTACTTCCAAACGCATATGCACAGGATACAAACGCTCAAATCTATTTTGAATTGTTTCGAAATCATAATTCAAATAAAGCAAAACTACCAAACATGAAATGGCATTTTCTATAGAAGCCGTATCACTAAAAGGAATTTCTAAATTGAAAACTTCCTCTTTATATTGGTATTGAATATGAGTTGAATCGCTTTTATTTTCTTTATTTAAAATAAAAACATCTGCAGAAGTATCTGTAAAACTCCAGGAAAAAAGTGTTCTTGGATGCATCATATATTCAGCCACAAACTGAGACAAACAAGAGTCGACAATTTCGTTCTTTTGATAGATTATTACCGGACAGTCTTTAAATAAAATTAATTTTTCGTCAATCTTTTGTACTAAATTCAAAAAACCCTCATCGTGTGCACTTCCTATATTGGTAAGCACTCCAATTGTAGGTTTGATCATTTTTTCCAGATTTACCATTTCGTTAACCGTAGAAATTCCAGCTTCGAAAATACCTAGATTATGCTTTTCATTTATGGCAATTACAGATAACGGAACCCCAACCTGTGAGTTATAACTTTTTGGACTTCTGATAATATTATAATCCGGACTCAACAAGAAATTAAGCCACTCTTTTACTATTGTTTTGCCATTGCTTCCGGTCAATCCGATAACAGGAAAATGAAAAAGGTCCCGATAATACGCGGCAAATTTCTGAAGCGTCTTAAGCGTGTCCTTTACTACCAGAAAATTGGCTTTTCCTGCAGAATTCTCAGGAATATGCTGTACCGCAAAATTCCGAACTCCTTTTTCGATCAACTCTGCAATATACAAATGAGCATCATTATTTAGACCTGACAAGGCAATAAACAAAGTTCCGGATCCGTTTTGTAACGAACGGCTATCTATTGAAATATGATCGACAAAAATATCAGTGTCTGAACCGATCCATTCGGCATCAAGAACAGGGATAAGGCTTTTTATATTTAGGCTCATTTAGAAATTCTTTTTTGTCAAATTTAAAAAAACGTTTGCCACGAATTTCACAAATTTTCACTAATTATTTACGAGACATTCTTTCACAGATAAAAAAGTTTGCCACAAAGTGCACAAATTATTTTTCACACAGATTTAAAAAGATTTTGGCAGATGTGCACAGATTTTTTATTCTTTAAATCTGCAGAATCTGCGTGAAACAAATATTAAAAAGTTTGCCACAAATTAAAATTCGTGTAATTCTTTTAATTCGTGGCAAAAAAACATTATTTGTTTATATTTGTTTAACACCGCTAAATACAACGTTTTGAAAAGAATCCTTCCTTTATTTTCGTATATATTACATCCGATTTTTATCTCGATGTATGCCACTTTATTCTATCTTTTCTGCAAAAATGATGCTTTTACCAATCAGGAAAAATATTATGTTTTATTTCAGATCCTGATCATTACGATTCTGGTGCCGGTATTGTTTTACTTATTGCTTCGTTCAACAGGACATGTAAAATCAGTGATGATTCATGAAACTTCGCAGCGCAAAATTCCACTTATTTTACAGTGTTTTTTGTACATTTTATTGGTAAAAAGAAGCATTGTCATCGCACGATATCCTGAGTTACATTTCTTTTTTCTGGGCGCTTTGTTTAGTACTATTTTAGCTTTGGTATGCTCTTTATTTAAGATAAAAGCCAGCTTGCACATGATGGCAATAAGCGGGTTTACCATTTTTGTTATCGGACTGAATATGCATCTTCAAATGCAAAACCCTTATTGGGCTGCTTTTTTGATTTTAATGACTGGTATTGTAGCTTCGTCACGATTAGAAATGGAGGCACATTCGCCAAACGAATTGTTGATTGGGACCTTTATTGGAATACTGCCGCAATTGCTGTTTTTATATTTATGGTTATAAAATATAGAAAATCAAACCAATATTCATAGTGTTCAATCCTATACTTTCACCTGAAAGTGTTTTTACAGATTTATCAAACAAACCATTCAGTCCGTAGTAACAATACACATTCCAGGTATTGTATCCTGCCGACACATATACGCCGTACTGAAACTGATTGACATCCTTATTATTTGAGATTTTATAGGTGTTTTCTCCATCATTTAAAATTGATTTGTCAGAGAAAATATAACTCAGTTTTACACCACTGTAAATCCTCCAGAACTTATAGCTTTCATAGGTAGAATTTCTCCATCTAAACTCAATCGGAACATCAACTGAATACTGTTTGTATCTATTCGAAACATATTCACTGGAACTGTTTACTCCATAAATGTTGCCTCCGTTCTGATCTTTGGAGATGGTCAGATTTTGATAAAAATTTTGATAGCTCAACCCTAAACCGGCTGCAATTGCAATAGTTCTGGTTTTATTGATAGGCATATCACGCAAAAAACCTCCTGAAAGTCCTGCCGAGAATTTATCCTGCTTTAAACCGGTTGGCCCCTGCAGCAATAGATTATAGGTTACCGAAAAATAAAACTGATCTTCGCGGTATAAAGAATCAATTTTTACGATAGGTTTTATCTCCGGCTTAACCTCCTGCGCAAAGGAATTAAAAAACGATACTAAAAATAAACAACTGAAAAGTAATCGCATATCGTGTTTTGGTTTTAAAGAGTTTTTCAAGTAAACGTTTTTTAGAGTAAATTTATTTTACTTACAAATATAATATAATGCTAGTTCAGGATGCAATTAGATCGTAATTATTCGCTTTTTCGTTCATAATAAAATCATTTGTTGCACTTTTTTCAACAAATAGACAACAGAATCCAAAAAATAAATCAATTTTACTTTGATCTTTTATACCTTTGTCGGGAATGAAAAGAAAACAACTCATATTAAGTGTTTCTTTGGCTCTGACAGTATTGTTCTCAATATTGTTTCAGTCGATACACAGTTATGAGCATATTGTAAAGCAACTTTCAGAAAAACAATGCCATCACAATTATAATGATCCTAATGGCGAGATCACACATCAGCATCATGATTATGATGTATGTTTTGTTTGTCATTTTGTTTTTGGAAGTTATATTGTTCCTGAACAATTTGCTTTTCAATTTCATACTTTCAACAACGAAATCCCTTATTTTTTCGCCCTTTCAGAAAAAATATTTTCAATTTCAGAAAACCCGTATCAATTACGTGGCCCGCCTGCAGCTATAGCTTCTTAATTTCGAAACCTTCGAAATAAAATCAACATCCTTTGAATCTAATTCTTAAAAATTAGTCAATTTCCCATTCTGAAACTTTCAGGACCGGCAAATTTTACTATAATTTATCTGTTGGCTGCAATTACTAAAAAATTCATTTAACGCATAGAAACATAGATTTAGAATCTGTAAAAAAGATTGTAAAAAGAAGCATGTTTCTTACACAAAGCTGAACTCTGTGCTTTATAAACAAGTGAAACGCCTTTTTTAAGCGTTTAGAATCTATGTTTCTATGTGTTAAAACTAATTACAACCAATGGGTTATAATTTTTATTTTTCAAAGGATCAAAATCAATTAACTATAGCATCTTTTTCAAATGAAAAAACTAATATTAGCCCTTATTTTAGGGTTTTCGAGCATTCTTTCTGCTCAAAATTCGGTTTCAGGAACAGTAACAAATCTTGAAAACCAACCGTTGGCAAACGTATCCGTTTATGCACCGGAATTACACAAAGGAACAACTACGGATACAAACGGAAAATATGAATTTAAAAACCTTCCAAACGGGAGTTTTCGACTTTCTTTCACTTTTGTCGGGTTTACTACTCAAAGTAAATCAATCTCTAAATTATTAAAAGAAAACACCATTGACATAACGCTTACTGAATCTGTTTTTGAAATGGATGAAGTAGTGGTTTCGACACCTTTCAATAAACTGCAATCGCAAAACGTGATGAAGGTTGAACATGAAAGCATCAAAACATTACAACAAAAAGGGACTTCTACTTTAATTGAAGGTTTGGCAACAATTCCCGGAGTTTCACAGATTTCTACGGGAACTTCTATCGGAAAACCGGTAATTCGCGGATTGAGCGGAAATCGTGTTTTAGTATATTCTCAGGGTGTTCGTATCGAAAACCAGCAATTTGGCGACGAACATGGTTTGGGTTTAAACGATGCCGGAGTCGAAAGTGTTGAAGTGATCAAAGGACCTGCTTCTTTATTATACGGTTCTGATGCTTTGGGTGGAGTTCTGTATTTTAACCCCGAAAAATTTGCCGATGCGAACACTTTCAAGGCAAATTTCAGTCAAAAATATTTCACCAATACACAAGGAAGCAATTCTTCTATTGGATTAAAAACTTCAACCGATAACTGGAAATTTCTGGCTCGCGGAAGTTTCAACACCCATTCTGATTATAAAATTGCCGATGGTGATCGCGTAACCAATACCCGTTATAATGAAACTGATTTTAAAACCGGAATTGGCTACAGTAACTCTAGTTTCTCCAGTGTTTTGAGATACAATTACAACAAGCTTGATCTTGGAATGCCTGAAGATGGAATCGCAGAACAATCGTCAAGCAAAAACACGATGTTCCCGAGACAAGGAATTTTCAATCATTTATTGAGTTTAAACAACGTTATCTTTTTTCAAAATTCTAAATTAGATGTTGATTTGGGTTATATCGCGAATGACAGAAGTGAGTTTGAAGACAGCAATGAAGCCTCTCTTCATATGAGATTGAATACCTTTAATTATAATGCGAAGTATCATTTTCCGAAATTGGGCAAGATTGAAACGATTCTGGGTGTTCAGGGAATGCATCAAACGAATAAAAATTCCGGAGAAGAATATTTAATTCCGGATGCTACCACAAATGATATTGGTGTTTTTGGAACGGCAAACTACGAATGGGACAATAGTGTTGTACAAGCAGGATTGCGTTTTGACAACCGAAACATTACTTCAATAGCACATGGTACTGAAGGTGAAGAAGGGTATTTTTTACCTTTAGACCGATCTTTTGACAGCTTTAATGCTTCTTTGGGATATAAAACAAAACTGGCTGAACCGCTGACACTTCGACTGAATGTCGCAACTGGATTTAGAGCTCCAAATTTAGCTGAGCTAACTTCAAATGGGGTTCACGAAGGAACCAACCGATATGAAATTGGAAATGCTGATTTAAAAACAGAACAAAACGTTCAGACTGATTTAAATTTAGAATTTAAAAACACGCATTTCGAGTTTTTTATTAATGGTTTTTACAACCACGTAAACAATTATATTTTTACTTCGCCAACGGGAGAAACCCGCGATGATAATGATGTTTTTGCTTATGTTCAGGACAATGCAAAATTATATGGTGGTGAAGTTGGTTTACACTTTCACCCGCATCCATTAGACTGGCTGCATTTTGAAACGAGTTTTGAAACTGTAACGGGTAAAAAACAAAACAATGATTATCTGCCTTTAATTCCTGCCAACAACTGGAACAATACATTAAGAACTGAATTTAAAATCAAAAACTGGTTCGAAGAAGGTTATGCTTCCTTAAACGTTTCATCTACTTTCGCGCAGAAAAATGTGAGCGGTTTCGAAACAGCTTCAGACGGATATACTTTGGTAAATCTGGGTTTTGGCGGAACAGTAAAATTAGGCAAACATGCTTTTGATGTTAACCTGAACGGAAACAACTTGTTCGATAAAAAATATATTGCGCACCTGTCAAGATTAAAAACAGACGGAATCCCAAATATCGGACGAAACATTGTTTTGGGAGTCAATTTCAACTTATAATTTTTTTAATTAAACCATGTAAGTATAGTATCAGTTTATTTTGTTTTTGGTTGAACTTGTATTTCTTGCGTGGTTTATTTCATTATTCTCTTTAGACTCAATTCTTTATTACACCATATAAGTCATATCAGTAAATATTAGCTAAACTTAAATTAAATGAACTTACAGGACTTATATGGTTTAGTTCCTTATCACTTTTATTTTCACAACAAAAAGCGCTATTTTTGTGACAACTGTTAAACTTAAACTATGAAAAAAACATTTCTTATAATGGCAATCACAACTGCAGGAATTTCATTTGCACAAAATAAAATTCAATATCCACAAACTAAAAAAGGCGAAACAGTTGATGTCTATTTTGATACAAAAGTAAACGACCCGTATCGTTGGCTTGAAGATGACAAATCAGCTGAAACTGGTGCCTGGGTAAAAGCCCAAAACGAAGTTACTTACGGTTACTTAGATAAAATCCCTTTCCGCGAAGAACTTAAAAAACGCATGGAAAAATTATGGAACTATGAGAAAATCAGTGCTCCATTTGTAGAAGGAAAATTCACTTATTATTCCAAAAACAACGGACTTCAGAATCAATCTGTGATTTATAGAAAAGGAACTGATGGGAAAGAAGAAGTTTTCTTAGACCCGAATACTTTCTCTAAAGACGGAACGACTTCGCTTGGCGGTTTAGATTTTTCTAAAGATGGAAATAAAGCGGCTTATGCCATTTCTGAAGGAGGAAGTGACTGGAGAAAAGTAATCATCATTGATGCTTTGTCTAAAAAAGTGTTGGAAGACACACTTGTTGATGTAAAATTCAGCGGAATTTCATGGCATGGGAACGAAGGTTTTTATTACTCTAGTTATGAAAAACCAAAAGGAAGCGAATTATCAGCAAAAACAGATCAGCATAAATTATATTACCATAAACTTGGAACTTCTCAAAAAGAAGACAAAGTTATTTTTGGAGCAGATCAAAAAAGAAGATACGTAGGCGGTTATGTTACTGAAGATGACAAATATCTGGTAATCTCAGCAGCTAATTCTACTTACGGAAACGAATTATACATTAAAGATTTAACAAAAGCCAATAGCCAGATTGTAACGATTGTAGACAATTTTAACAGCAGCAATCAGATTATCGAGAATGAAGGAACTAAATTGTTTATTGAAACGGACTTAAATGCACCAAATACGCGCGTTGTAACTGTAGATGTAAGCAATCCAAAACCTGAAAACTGGAAGGACTTCATTAAAGAAACTCAAAACATTCTGTCTCCTTCAACAGGTGGTGGATACTTTTTTGCCAATTATACTAAAGATGCCGTTTCATTTGTACAACAATATGACTATAGCGGAAAATTAGTGCGCGAAATCAAACTTCCTGCTGTAGGAACTGCGGGCGGATTTGGAGGAAAAAAACACGAGAAAACTTTATACTACAGTTTTACCAACTACACCACTCCGGGAACAATTTATTCATTGGAGCCAAAATCTGGTAAATCCGAAGTATACCAAAAACCTGTAGTTGATTTTAAAAGTGAAGATTACGAATCAAAACAAGTATTCTACACGTCAAAAGACGGAACAAAAATTCCGATGATTATCACTTATAAAAAAGGATTAAAATTAGACGGTAAAAATCCAACAATCCTTTACGGTTATGGTGGATTCAACATTAGTTTAACACCAAGTTTCAGTATTGCAAATGCTGTTTGGCTAGAAAACGGTGGAGTTTATGCTGTTGCCAATTTAAGAGGTGGTGGTGAATACGGTAAAAAATGGCACGATGCGGGAACTAAATTGCAAAAACAAAATGTATTTGACGATTTTATTGCTGCTGGCGAATATCTAATCGCTCAAAAATATACTTCATCAGATTTCTTAGCGATCCGCGGAGGTTCTAACGGAGGTTTATTAGTAGGAGCAACAATGACTCAACGCCCGGACTTAATGAAAGTAGCATTGCCGGCAGTTGGTGTAATGGATATGTTACGTTACCATACTTTTACGGCTGGCGCAGGTTGGGCTTACGATTACGGAACGTCTCAGGATAACAAAGAAATGTTCGAATACCTAAAAGGATATTCTCCTGTACAAAATGTAAAAAAAGGAGTTCAATATCCTGCAACTATGGTGACAACAGGAGATCACGATGACCGTGTTGTTCCTGCACATAGTTTTAAATTTGCAGCTGAATTACAAGAAAAACAAACAGGACCTAATCCGGTTTTAATTCGTATTGATGTAAAAGCAGGTCACGGAGCAGGAAAATCTGTTGCAGCTACAATTCAGGAAAATGTAGACATTCAAGCATTTACTCTATATAATATGGGATTCAAAGCTTTACCGAAAAAGTAAAACTTTAATCTGTTTTTTTACAGCCACGAATTCACGAATTATTTTTGTGAGTTCGTAGCTTTGTTTTTTGTGAAGAATTTTACCGCAAAGCACGCAAAGTTTTTGTATCAGCTTGGCTTTCTAAAACACAAAGTTCGCAAAGCTGGTTCAATACAAAGCTTTGCGAACTTTGTGTTTTTATAAAATCCTCTAAGCATAAAATCTTTGCGTGCTTTGCGGTAAAATTAAATCCTGCAAAATCTATATGAAAAAATAATTCGGGAAAATTAGTGCAATTCATGGCAAACCTTTTTAAATTTGGATTAACTAAAAAACCAGAAAAATGAAAATTGTAAAATGGGGAATTATAGGCTGTGGAAATGTGACCGAAGTTAAAAGCGGTCCGGCTTTTCAGAAAACACCTAACTCAGCTTTAGTTGCCGTAATGCGAAGAGATGCAGCTCTTGCCGAAGATTATGCCAAACGACATAACGTTTCTAAATGGTACTCTAACGCAGTTGACCTGATCAATGATCCTGAAGTTGATGCTGTTTATATTGCTACACCGCCATCCTCTCATAAAGAATATACTATTTTATGTGCCAAAGCCGGAAAACCGGTTTATGTGGAGAAGCCAATGGCATTAAATTTTGAAGAATGCAACGAAATGATCAGCGTTTGCAAAGAACATAATGTACCATTATTTGTAGCCTATTACAGAAGAAGTTTACCACGATTCCTAAAGATAAAAGAACTAATTGATCAAAATAAAATTGGCACCGTAAGACACGTAAATTGCGTTTTATACCATCCGTTTGAAGAACGATACGATGATGAAATCAATTTGCCCTGGACGGTTTTACCACATATTTCAGGTGGCGGAATATTTGTCGATCTGGCTTGTCATACTTTAGATTTTCTTGATTTTGTATTCGGGTCAATTCAATCGGTTCGCGGGCATGCAAGTTCTCAGCTAAAAGCGTATCCTGCAGAAGATTCAGTTTCGATGTCTTTTTTATTCGAAAATGGAATTCATGGAACCGGATTGTGGAATTTCGCCAGTTTTGAGCGTTATGACAATACGGACATTGTAGGCGATAAAGGAAAAATATCTTTCTCTACTTTTGGCAATGACCCCATTCACATTCAATATAAAAATGGTGAAAAAGAAAGTATTACGATCGAAAATCCGCTTCATATTCAGCAGCCTCTAATAGAAACTGTAGTTGCAGAGATTCTGGATAACAAAGGTATTAATCCATCAAAAGGAACATCAGCAGCCAGAACAACCTGGGTGATTGATGAAGTTTTGAAGGAATTTAGAGGATTGAAGTAATGAAACTAAACGAATTATCATAACATATTTTCATCCCGATTTCTATGATAAAACCAAATCTTTTTTTTTCAGGAGCTAATCCCGCTATCCGTTTCAATCTTTTGTGTCCGCAGCGGCGGACACAAAAGGATTTCCACTTCTATCGGGGCTAGGCAATTATTTTCATGACAATATTTTCCTATAGTTTGTTATTCCGAGGAACGACAAGATTGTTCAAATCGGATAGGAGCCTAGGGATTAATTCCCTAGGCGACCTTCCACACCACCCGGCATACGGATCCGTACCAAGGCGGTTCTTAATTTACGATACATTTTAGGTAGATGTCAGTCAGGGACATATATCCGGCTTTTCTTAGAGTTTGCGTGTTTAGGGCTCTATGCAGGACTGGACTAAGCGCAGTTCGACAGTATCCCTTTCGGGTATTAGCCCACTGGTAGGCTTGGTTGTCTTTAACTCCAATCTTTTTAAGATTGTTGTATTTAGTGCTTATCTTCCTCCAGCTTTTCCATATTAACATTCGTATTCTAAATCGAAGCCATTCGTCTATACGTTTAATCTTGCCTGACATATCGGCTAGTTTAAAATAGGATACCCAACCCTGCAAGTAATATCGCAAGAGCTCTTTTGTCTTTTGATATCCCATACCATTACTGCGATTAGTAATTCCCTTTAACCTGTCTTTGAGTTTACCATAACTTTTCGGGTGTACACATAATCCCCATTTCCCTTTACTTTTGTTATAGAAGCTATACCCAAGGAATTTCTTTCCTTTGATATACCCAACCGTAGTTTTCTCTTTGTTTACCCTTAAGTATAATACGCCTTCAATAAACGCAGTTATACTTTCCTTGACACGAAGACATGCTCTCTTACTTTTACAGAAGATTAAACAATCATCTGCATAACGTACAAAGCGGTGTCCGCGTCTGGCAAGTTCCTTATCCAGTTCATGGAGCATTATATTGCTCAACAGTGGACTTAATGGACCGCCTTGAGGAACACCCAGTACACTTTCTTCGAATTTACTCCCCACAACAACTCCCGCTCTTAGATACTTATGGATCAGCGATATCACTCGCGGGTCTTTGACTTTCTTTGATAACAGTTCGATGAGTCTACTGTGATTCACAGTATCAAAGAACTTCTCTAAGTCTAAATCCACTACGTAACTGTACTTATCATTAAGATGCCTTTCTACTTCTTTCAAAGCAGTATGACACCCTCTTTTAGGTCTAAAACCGTGGCTACTTGTGTGGAATTCTTGTTCGTAAATAGGGGTTAGAATTTGGGCAATACTTTGTTGCACTAAGCGGTCTACAACAGTAGGAATTCCAAGTGATCTTCTCTTACCTCCCTCTTTAGGTATCTCAACTTTTCGAACAGCCTGAGGTTTGTATTTCCCATTCTCTAGCCACTGGAGTAGAGACTCTTTATGTTCTAAGAGCCATTCTTGTAAGTGCTCAGTGGATAAATTGTCTATTCCAAAACTTCCTTTATTGGATTTGACTCTTTTATAAGCCAAATTCATATTGGAGGGACTCAGAATTAGCTCTAAGAGTTTCCCCTGACCTAAATGTACTTCCATGAGGTTGTTTTCAGTTATCCCAATAAAGGTCTGCACTCCCTGGTAGCTGTCGGATTCCGTCCTATCCTTGCCAAGGTAGTTATCAAAATGATTTGATATTTTCTGCATTCGTTCCTTCATGGGTAACATTCATTTACTACTCACTTAATTAAGTTCAGTCCTTCAGTACCAAGTAGTACCTACTATGACCTCTGCTGACTTCTTATAGCAATTGTTAATCCATAGTGCTGTAAAAAAAAAACTTCCCTATGTCTATAAGACCTCCCCAGGTAAGAACGATAACTTTCCTCTCATATACCTGCTATATTTACCATGATGTTTCCGTACAGTTTGGGACTTCAGTTTGGTTTGCAACTTTATCCAACATTTCTGGCCTTGTATATAGTTTCTGTTCGTCAGGCCAAGAGTTTGCCTACTGCTTCCTTCAGATTCCACCTCGCGATGGACACCCTTGCATTCAGCTAACACTTCCCACTGTAAAGGCGTGCTCGGGACTTACACCCTAGAGTTATCGCCCATGCTGGGCGCACAAACAAAAAAAGAGGACATTCATATGAATATCCTCTTTTTTATAAAGTATAATTTTCTAAGAATTATAAGCTGTATTTAACACCTACAGTCAAACCCAAACCTGAAATACCAACATAAGAACTTAACTCATCCATTTTATCATTTGGTCTTGTTGTGTCTTTTGTATCTGGTGTAGCTGTATTAGGATTAAACAAAGGGTTATTAGAATTCACATCCAATCTATCTCTGTAAGTTGTATATCTTTGAGCAGTTGTTCTACTTGCTAAAGCATCATTTCCATTCACTTTAAATTCTGTAGTTTCTTTACTTTTTCCGTGAACTGTAAAGTTACGGTATTCTAATTCTCCAAATAAAGAAAGATTTTTTGCTATTTTATAAGATGTCCCTAAAACTGCCATAAAACCAACTGTTGGATTTGGTTTTACTTTATCAACACTATGAACATTTCCAAAAGCAACCGGAGCTCCTGTTGTTGGATTAAAAGCAATTGGAGCATAGGCATCAGAAGTAATTTCTAAATCTCCATGAACAGGAACTAAAATACCTACTTTAGTATAAGGTTCAAAACCTTTGTGCTCTCCTAAAAACAATACTAAAGCCGGAGCAAGATCAAAAGCAGTAATCTGACCTACAGATTTAAAAGCATATACACCAGTTGGCGTAATAGGCACATCTGATCTTGTTTGTGCCATTGTCTTATCTCTACTTGTGTAATAATTAACACCTAATTCAACCCCTAAACGAGTATTAAATCTATATCCCGCAGTTATTCCGGTTCTGAAACCTTCTCCAAAAGAACCTGTAACACTTTCTTCAGAAACTAATTTTCCTCCTACATAAGTTCTGTCTAAAGGAAGATTTCCTCCTACAGTTGGAAATTCAGTAGCAGCAGTCTGGATAAAATAAGAGCCTCCTAATTTAAAATACCACGTTTCTGGCTTATCTGCTTTTTCTGTTTGCGCCATTGTCGCCATAGAGCAAACTAATAATCCGAGTAAAAATAGGTTCTTTTTCATAATTCTGTTTTTTAATTATTTTTTACAAACATAGAATATTTTAACATATTCTTACAGTTTGTAATGTTAGACATGGAACGAAATCGTTGTAATTTTAGTCTAAATTACTAAAAAACTACTATGCATGCATATTTTTAACTAAAAAAAAATGCATTATCTCAAATTTTAACTGTTAAAATTTAGTTTAGCTTAAAATTTACCTGCATTTTCTCTAATTCTATCAATAACTCGGTCGAGATCTTAACTTTTAACCTGCGGCTTGGCATCGTTAATTTAGTAACTACCTTTATTTCTTCGACCTCATTTACTTCCTGAATCTTAGTTTCTTCAAGAGCAGCATCTGCATCTTCATTCTCATCTGCAAAAACAGCATCGTTTGTTTCTTCAAAATCGGCAGGAGTTTCTACCTCAACCAAACGCTTTATTTTTTCTAACTCCATGATCTCAAAAGTCACAGAATTATCTCCTTTATTCTCATTAAATAAATGACTTAGTTTATGAATAAATTCAGTTTGCAAATCTTTTATATTCAGCAATAAAATTATTTTTTTAGCAAAAGCTTCCAGGATATCCTGCAATTGCCTAATCTCAACAAATTGCATTCTCGGATCTGATTTTTTACCTGTATCATGATTTACCCAACCGTCTTTTATTAAAATTTTAATGAAAGCAAAATTATTCTGAATCAGGAAATGGCGGAATTTCAGGTATTCTTCACCAAAAATCTTGAATTCATAACTTTCATCATATCCTTCTAAATTAAATACTGCCCAGCCTTTCCCGTTTTTTGCTACACGGTGCTGTACATTATTAATGATGCCGGCAAAGTTTAGATTTTTACCTACATATTCATTCATGCTTTTCAGGGACTCTAATCGGGAATTACAGAAGTATTTCATTTCGAATCTGAAATCATCAAGAGGATGTCCTGAAATATAAATTCCAACTACTTCCTTTTCTTTGGCCAATTTCTCCATCGTGCTCCAGTCTTCACACGGAGGCACAACCGGTTCATCAATCTGTACTTCACTTGATTCTCCAAATAAACTTACCTGGGATGAATTTTCGTTTTCCTGAAACTTCGATCCGTAGCGAATCGCTTTTTCATAAAAAGTAATTCCATCACCATCATCATGAAAATATTGTGCTCTTGTCGTTCCTTCAAACGAATCAAAGCCACCGGCCAAAGCCAGATTTTCGATTGCTTTTTTGTTGGCTGCACGTAAATCTATTCGTTTCGCCAAATCAAAAATCGATTTGTACCTGCCATCTTTTCTACTTTCTACGATTGTTGCCACAGCTCCGGAACCTACTCCTTTAATAGCACCCATTCCAAAACGTACTGCATATTCATCGTTTACAGTAAATTTATAAAACGACTCATTTACATCCGGCCCTAAAACCTGTAATCCCATTCGTTTACATTCTTCCATAAAAAATGATACTTGTTTAATATCATTCATATTATTTGAGAGAACTGCCGCCATATATTCTGCCGGATAGTGTGCTTTTAAGTATGCCGTTTGATACGCAATCCAGGCATAACAAGTAGAGTGCGATTTATTAAAGGCGTAACTCGCAAATGCTTCCCAGTCTTTCCAGATCTTCTCTAAAACTTTTGCATCATGCCCTTTTTTTGCCGCCTGTTCTACGAACTTCGGTTTCATTTTATCCAGTACATCCTTTTGTTTCTTACCCATCGCTTTACGCAAAACGTCGGCCTCACCTTTTGTAAAGTCAGCCAGCGATTGCGACAAGAGCATTACCTGCTCCTGATAAACCGTAATACCATACGTTTCTCCTAAATATTCCTCACAGGCATCTAAATCGTATTTGATTTCTTCTTCGCCGTTTTTTCTTCGAACGAAAGATGGGATATACTCTAAAGGCCCCGGGCGATACAAGGCATTCATGGCAATTAAATCTCCAAAAACCGTTGGCTTCAGATCTTTCATGTATTTCTGCATTCCGGGTGACTCGTATTGGAAGATTCCAACCGTTTCACCTCTCTGGAAAAGGGCATATGTTTCTTCATCATCAATCGGGAATGTATCCGGATCCAGATCAATTCCGTTTCTGTATTTTACCAGTTTTACGGTATCTTTTATTAAAGTAAGAGTCTTCAGACCCAGGAAGTCCATTTTCAGCAATCCTGCACTTTCCGCAACCGAGTTATCAAACTGTGTTACATATAAATCAGAATCTTTTGCTGTGGTCACAGGAACGAAATTCGTAATATCCGATGGCGTAATGATTACCCCACAGGCGTGAATTCCGGTATTTCGCATCGATCCTTCAAGGATTTTTGCCTGCTGAATTGTTTCACCGGCCAAATCATCTTCATTGGCAATGGCGATTAATTCTTTTACATTATCAAATTCATCAGAACGAAGTGCTTTTTTAACCTCGTCTTCACTTTCAGAAATAAAACGCGCCAAATTCCATTTAGATGGCATCATTGCCGGAATCAGTTTTGCAATTCTATCGGCTTCAAACAATGGTAAATCCAGTACACGAGCCGTATCACGAATCGCAGATTTGGTTGCCATTTTACCATAGGTAATAATTTGCGCCACCTGATTCTGACCATATTTATTGATTACATAATCCATAACACGACCACGACCCTCGTCATCAAAATCGATATCAATATCGGGCATCGATACACGATCCGGATTCAGGAAACGCTCAAAAAGCAAATCGTACTTAATCGGGTCAATATTGGTAATTCCTAAACAATACGCAACGGCAGATCCCGCTGCAGATCCACGACCAGGTCCTACAGATACATCCATGTTTCGGGCTTCGGCGATGAAATCCTGAACGATAAGGAAATATCCCGGATATCCTGAATTCGAAATCGTTAATAATTCAAAATCCAAACGTTCCTGAATCGATTCCGTAATCTCGCCATATCTCTTTTTCGCCCCCACCATCGTAAGGTGTCGCAAATATTTATTTTCACCACGAACTCCGCCATCAGCTTCGTCTTCTTCAACTACAAATTCCTGAGGAATATCAAATTTAGGAAGCAATACATCACGATAAAGTGAGTAAATCTCGACCTTGTCTACAATTTCCTGAATGTTGATAATCGCTTCCGGTAAATCAGCAAAGAGGTTTTTCATCTCTTCCTGAGACTTATAGTAGTACTCCTGATTGGGTAATCCGTAACGATATCCTCGGCCGCGGCCAATTGGCGTCGCTTGTTTTTCACCATCTTTTACACACAACAAAATGTCGTGCGCATTGGCGTCTTCTTTTTTTAAATAATAGGTATTGTTTGTCGCAATTAATTTTACGCTGTGTTTCTGAGAAAATTCAATCAGGGTTTTATTGACACGATTTTCGTCTTCCTGATTATGGCGCATGACCTCCAGATAAAAGTCATCGCCAAATTGTTCTTTCCACCAAATCAAAGCTTCTTCAGCCTGATTTTCACCAACGTTCAGAATTTTACTCTGGATCTCTCCATATAAATTCCCGGACAAAACCATGATGTCTTCTTTGTATTTTTCGACAATTTTTCGATCAATTCTGGGAACATAATAAAACCCGTTCGTAAAAGCGATCGAAGATATTTTTGCCAAATTGTGATACCCGTTTTTGTTCTTGGCAAGCAAAACAACCTGATTTCCGTTGTCTTTTTTACTTTTATCCAAATGGTTGTCGCAAACATTGAATTCGCAACCTACAATAGGCTTCATTTCGGTTTCTGTTGGTTCTTCACCAGCCTCAACCAAAGCTTTATTTTTTGCAGATGCCGCTTTATTGTGATTCATAACAGCGCTCACAAAGTGAAAAGCCCCCATCATGTTTCCCGTATCTGTCATCGCAACAGCCGGCATTCCGTTTTTGGCTGTAGCTGCAACAATATTCCCAATTCCTATAGTCGATTGTAAAACCGAGAACTGTGTATGATTGTGTAAATGCGCGTATTTTGCCGCTTTAAAATCTTCTCTGTCAGAATGTGAAACTGTAGTTTCTTTACCAACTCCTTCTAAAGCTTTTAGCTGCTCTCTGATTTTATCAGAAGCCGCTTTTAAATTGATGTGTTTTAAACCAATTAAAGGAAATTCCTGTGGATTTCTATTTTGGAATTCCTTAAAATAATCCTTCGGAACATCCAGTTCTTCTTTGGTAAAAACTTCTCTTCTGATTAATTCTAAGAAACAACGCGTGGTTGCCTCAACGTCGGCAGTTGCGTTGTGCGCTTCTGCGAAAGGTTTATTAAAAAGATATTCGTGTAATTCTGTTAAGGTTGGTAATTTGAATCTTCCTCCACGACCTCCGGGAAGTTTTAATAATGAAGCTGTAACTTCTGTACAGGTATCTAAAACCGGCATCGAACTCATTGGAGAATCTACACCCATTCTATGGAATTCAGCTCCCATAATATTAACGTCGAAACCTAAATTCTGACCAACAATAAATTTGGTTTTACTTAAAGCAATATTGAATTTCTCTAAAACTTCTGCCAGAGTAATTCCATCGGCTTCCGCCAATTCAGTCGAAATTCCGTGAATACGTTCTGCATCATACGGAATGTTGAATCCGTCCGGTTTAACTAAGTAATCCTGATGCTCGATAAGCGTTCCCATTTCGTCGTGGAGCTGCCATGCGATCTGAATACAGCGAGGCCAGTTATCAGAATCAGTTATGGGAGCGTCCCAGCGTTTTGGTAATCCGGTTGTTTCGGTATCGAATATTAAATACATAAGCTTAAAAAGACAAAATTAAATTCCAAAACTCACATCTCACCGCACATAATCTACTGATTTAATGCGTTGTACAAAACCGTGAAATATAAAATAGAGGAAGTTCAAATTTAGTCTTTTTTTAGACAAATTAGCTAAGGAATTTTGTTAAGAATTGTACTTATTTTATTCCCTGCCTTTTACAAAGACCATTAACGAAATTGCCAAATATGGAATGTCTTTTAAAATAAAAAAATCAGTTACCGGAAAACCTTCCACGCTTTTAAAAACACCGGGAGTGGTGATTAAGAAACTCAGTGTTGTAACAAATATTAGGGCAGAAGCAAAACCTGCATAAAAACCAATTTTCTTAAAAAACAAAGAAAGCAGCAACCCTATTCCCGTAACAACTTCAAAAATCCCGATGCAATTCGAAACCTGCTGAACGGTCATCACTTTGTACATCCAACCCATTGCAAAATGATTTTCGACTAAACCTTTTATTGCACCGGCTTCGACAGCTGTGAATTTAAAAAGCCCAACCCAGATCAAAATAATTACAGTCCCAATAACTCCAAGCTTGTACGCAAATTCATTTAATTTCATGCTCTTTTTTTTAAATTTAGAATTGTCAATATTAGTCCTTATTTTAAAAAGTAAATGTCAGCTACTTGTCATAATCGATGAATTTGCAGAGTCTAAACTTTTTTAATTTTCATTTAATTTCATTCTAAAAAACAAAAAAACCATTTCTTGGATGTCGTATTATTTTAATTAAAAAAATGATCCGAAATCTAATTTTAAATTCCTTAAAAAGGACAATAAAATTCTGGATTTCAAAACTTGAAAAAGAATTCAAAAATAACAATTATTACTATTTTTATTCATTTTGTTACATTTTTTTTAATTAAAACCTATATTTTATACTGATTTTGAGATAAATTTGCCAACTATTAAAATTAAAGCATTTCTATCAAAATTGAGCCAAAAAAGAAAAGTAAAATCAATTTATATCCATTCTGCAACCAAATCTGATTACAAAAAAGCCAATCGCAATTTGTATTTTGGTTTGGGTATCGTATATAATGAGATATTGAAATTGACGACCTTATATCTTTTTCTAATTTTGTTTTTCTATTATAATGAGCAGGAAATTGCTGTGGTTAGAAATTACAATTAAAAAAAATAAAAAATGAGTAAGACATTATTTGACAAAGTATGGGATTCACATGTAGTGCGTAAAATTGAAGATGGACCGGATGTGTTTTTTATTGACCGTCATTTCATTCATGAGGTTACGAGTCCTGTTGCTTTTTTAGGATTAAAAGCCAGAGGCGTTACCGTTTTATATCCGGAACGTACTTTTGCAACTGCCGATCACAATACACCAACCATAAACCAACATTTACCAGTTGAAGATGCTTTATCTGCCAATCAGCTTAAAGCGCTTGAAGATAATGCTGCCGAATACGGAATTTCGCACTGGGGATTAGGTCACATTAAAAACGGAATTGTACACGTAGTAGGTCCTGAAAACGGAATTACTTTGCCAGGTGCTACTATTGTTTGTGGAGACTCTCACACTTCTACTCACGGTGCTTTTGGAGCTATTGCTTTTGGTATCGGAACTTCTGAGGTGGAGATGGTACTTTCTACTCAATGTATCATGCAGCCAAAACCAAAGAAAATGCGTATCAACGTAAATGGTGAATTAAGCAAAGGTGTTGGTCCAAAAGATGTTGCTCTTTATATTATTGCACAATTGACTACTTCCGGAGGAACGGGTTATTTTGTTGAATACGCCGGAGATGTTTTCGAAAATATGACTATGGAAGGTCGTATGACAGTTTGTAACCTAAGTATCGAAATGGGTGCCCGTGGAGGAATGATTGCTCCTGACCAAAAAACTTTCGATTTCCTTGAAGGACGTTTGTTCGCTCCAAAAGGAGAAGCCTGGGATAAAGCAGTTGCTTACTGGAAAACTTTAAAAACCGATGATGATGCTGTTTTTGATGCTGAATTAAACATCAATGCTGCTGACATTGAACCAATGATTACTTATGGTACAAACCCTGGAATGGGAATTGGTATCACAAAACATATTCCGAACGCCAACCAAGTTGAAGGCGGAGAGGAAACTTATAAAAAATCTCTAGCCTATATGGGCTTTGAAGAAGACGATGTCATGATTGGAAAACCAATTGATTTTGTTTTCTTGGGAAGTTGCACAAATGGCCGAATTGAAGATTTCAGGGCTTTTACAGAAATTGTAAAAGGAAGAAAAAAAGCAGATAATGTTACCGCTTGGTTAGTTCCGGGTTCTCACGTAGTTGAAGCTCAGATCAAAGAAGAAGGCTTATTGGATATCCTTACAGAAGCTGGTTTTGTATTACGTCAGCCTGGTTGTTCAGCATGTTTAGCAATGAACGATGATAAAGTTCCTGCAGGGAAATATGCAGTAAGTACATCAAACAGAAACTTCGAAGGTCGTCAGGGTCCTGGTTCAAGAACATTATTAGCCAGCCCGATTATGGCTGCTGCTGCTGCTGTTACAGGAAAACTAACTGATCCAAGAGAATTATTTTAATTCTGCTGTAAGCTTTAAGCAATAGGCTTTAAGCTTCTAACAAATTTTAAAAAGGCTTACAGCTTATAGCTTACCGCCTGAAGCAAAAAAATATAAAACGCTGTGCAAAAAGCTTAAAGCATACAGCTTATAGCCTAAAGCAGAAAAACAGCCTAAAGCAAAACAAAAAATGGCATACGATAAATTTAACATACTTACTAGTAGTGCTGTGCCACTACCAATTGAAAACGTAGATACAGATCAAATTATTCCGGCTCGTTTCTTAAAAGCTACAAAACGTGAAGGTTTTGGAGACAATCTTTTTAGAGACTGGCGATATAACGGAGACGATTCTCCAAAAGCTGATTTCGTTTTAAACGATTCAACTTACAGCGGAAAAATCCTTGTTGGAGGAAAAAACTTCGGTTCAGGATCTTCAAGAGAACACGCTGCGTGGGCAGTTTACGATTATGGTTTCAGAGCTGTAGTTTCTAGTTTCTTTGCAGATATCTTCAAAGGAAACTGTTTGAATATTGGAGTATTACCTGTTCAGGTTAGCCCTGAATTTGCTGACACTATTTTCAAAGCAATCGAAGCTGATCCTAATACACAATTAGAAATCAACCTGCCAAACCAAACCATTACTTTATTGGCAACGGGTCAATCAGAATCTTTTGCGATTAACGGATACAAAAAGAACAATATGGTTAATGGCTTCGATGACATTGATTATTTACAGAATATTAAAGAAGATATTGTGGCTTTCGCCGATAAACTTCCGTATTAATAAAATCTCGTTCGATCTATTAGACCCGACAGGTTTTTGAAACCTGTCGGGTCTTTCTAAATTAAATGAGAAAACATAGAACGCGGATAAAAACTGATTTGCTATCGCAAAAACGCGAAAAAAAACTGATTATCTTTTAGCTAAAGAAAAATCCGTGATAATCTGCATCTTCGCAAAAAGCGAATCCGTAAAATCAGTGTTCAAATTAAAACATGGGATAGCATACCCAAACAGTTAGAAATTAGAATATCAATATGGAAAAAAGAAAAATTGAAATAATGGACACGACGCTCCGTGATGGTGAACAAACCTCAGGAGTATCTTTTTCTGCTGCAGAAAAACTAACCATTGCACAATTGTTGTTGGAAGAATTAAATATTGATAGAATCGAAATTGCTTCGGCCCGTGTCAGCGAAGGCGAGTTTCAGGCCGTAAAAGGCATTACATCCTGGGCAGCCGAGAAAGGATACACTAATCGTATTGAAGTACTTTCGTTTGTAGATGGAGGCGTTTCGATCGAATGGATGAAAAAAGCAGGTGCAAAAGTGCAAAATTTATTGACTAAAGGCTCAATGAATCACTTAACTCATCAATTAAAAAAAACTCCGGAACAACATTTTTCCGAGATTGCACAAATCATCTCTTTAGCCAAAGAAAACAATATTGAAACCAACGTTTATCTGGAAGACTGGAGCAACGGAATGCGAAATTCACCGGAATATGTTTTTCAATTTCTTGATTTTCTATCTACTCAACCCGTTAAAAGAATTTTACTTCCGGATACTTTAGGCGTTTTAATTCCGTCCTTAACTTTTGAATTCATTTCAAAAATCAGAGCAAAATACCCGCAAATTCATTTTGATTTTCACGCGCACAACGATTACGATTTGAGCATTGCCAATGTTATGGAAGCTGTCAAAGCCGGCATAAACGGACTTCATGTTACGGTAAACGGAATGGGAGAACGAGCAGGAAATGCTCCGCTCGAAAGTACTGTTGCCGTGATAAATGATTATTTACCGGAAGTCAGCATCAACATCAAAGAAACTTCTTTATACACGGTTAGCAAATTAGTTGAAACTTTTACAGGATACAGAATTCCTGCCAACAAACCAATTGTCGGCGATAATGTTTTTACGCAAACTGCGGGAATTCACGCTGACGGTGACAATAAAAACAATTTGTATTTTAATGATTTGCTTCCGGAACGTTTCGGAAGAAAACGTAAATATGCTTTAGGTAAAACTTCGGGAAAAGCCAATATCGAAAAAAATCTTCAGGAATTAGGCTTAAAACTAAATCAGGAAGACCTGAAATTGGTTACGCAAAGAATCATCGAATTAGGCGATAAAAAAGAAACTGTTACTAAGGAAGACCTTCCCTACATTATATCAGATGTTTTGGACAGTCATACTTATGAAGATAAAATCACCATAGAATCCTACGTATTAATGCATTCCAAAGGAATGCGCCCGTCAACGACTTTGCTTTTAAAAATTGACGATGAAATTATCGAAGAAAGCGCTCAGGGAGACGGTCAGTTTGATGCTTTTATGAATGCTTTATCAAAAATTTACAAAAGCAAAAAACTAACGCTTCCAAAATTAATTGATTACGCCGTTCGAATCCCACCAGGAAGTAGTTCTGATGCATTGTGCGAAACCATCATCACCTGGGTAAACAACGGAAAAGAATTCAAAACCAGAGGATTAGATTCAGACCAAACGGTTGCAGCAATTATTGCAACTCAAAAGATGTTGAATGTGATTACTCAATAAAAGAGACAAAGGTTCAAAGCTACAGAGGAACAAAGGTTTTCTCCTTGCTGTTTTTAAACTTTGCGCCTTTGTCACTATGAACCTTAAAAATTAACATAATACCTAAATAATGAAATTTAACATAGCCCTTTTAGCCGGTGACGGAATCGGACCAGAAGTAATTAATGAAGCAGTAAAAGTATCTGATGCAATTGCAAAAAAATTCAATCACGAAATAACTTGGACACCAGCTCTTACCGGAGCAGCTGCAATTGATGCGGTTGGAGTTCCTTACCCTGACGAAACGCATGAAGTTTGTATGAAAGCCGATGCTGTTTTGTTTGGGGCAATTGGTCATCCAAAATACGATAACGATCCAAGCGCACCAGTTCGTCCGGAGCAGGGATTATTATTGATGCGTAAAAAATTAGGTTTGTTTGCTAACGTACGCCCTACTTTTACTTTCCCTTCTTTGATTGATAATTCTCCTTTAAAAAGAGAAAGAATCGAAGGAACTGATTTGGTTTTCTTAAGAGAATTAACCGGAGGAATCTACTTTGGAGAAAAAGGAAGAAGAGACGACGGAGAAACTGCGTTTGACAACTGTGTTTACACAAGAGCAGAAGTACAGCGTTTAGCCAAAAAAGGTTTTGAATTAGCGATGACTCGTAGCAAAAAATTATGCTGCGTTGACAAAGCAAACGTTTTGGAAACTTCACGTTTATGGAGAGAAACAGTTCAGGCAATGGAAAAAGATTATCCTGAAGTAACGGTTTCTTATGAATTTGTTGATGCTGTAGCGATGCGTTTAGTACAATGGCCAAATTCTTATGACGTTTTAATTACTGAAAACCTATTTGGAGACATCTTAACTGACGAAGCTTCTGTAATTTCAGGTTCAATGGGATTAATGCCTTCTGCATCTGTTGGAGAACACACTTCATTATACGAACCAATTCACGGATCTTATCCTCAGGCAACCGGATTGAATATCGCTAATCCGTTAGCGACTATTTTATCAGCAGCCATGATGTTCGAAGATGCTTTTGGATTAAAAGACGAAGCCGAAACAATTAGAGCCGTTGTAAACAAATCATTAGAACAAGGAATTGTTACTGAAGATTTAGCTGCAAAGGGAACTAAAGCATACAAAACCAGCGAAGTTGGAGACTGGCTAGTTGCTAACTTATAGTTAATTTTGTTTCAGGTTTCAAGTTTCAGGTTGTTGGAACGTGAAACCTGAAACTTGAAACAAAAAATTCACCATAAAAAAAGGGATCAATTTGCATTGATCCCTTTTTATATATTTTAGAAAAAAATATTAATATCCTCCTCTGTTACCACCACGGTCATTTCCACCACGGCTGTTTCCTCCACCATAACCTCCGCGTGAATCTCCACCACGACTGTTATTGTTGAAGCTTCTTCTTTCGCCTTCTGGTTTCGGTTCAGATTTATTAACCACAATTGCACGACCTTGAACAGTAGCTCCGTTCAATTCATCAATTGCTTTTTGAGCTTCAGCATCGTTTGGCATCTCTACGAAACCAAAACCTTTGCTTCTTCCTGTAAATTTATCAGTAATGATTTTAACTGAATCTACTGCTCCGTAAGCCTCGAAAGACTCTCTTAAATCTGCTTCCTCAATACTGAATGGAAGGCTTCCAACAAAAATGTTCATATGTACTTATTTATAATAATGTAGCAAATGTAGTCTTATTTTTCTGTAATCTACTATATATTAGTTTATTTATGTTTTTATTTTGATTTAAAAAAGTAGAATTCAACAAAACCAAACAATTGTTAATGAAAAACTTAATTATTAATAGTCATATTAGAAGAAATCGGAATTTTATAAAACACACCTTCTGTAAAATTTACTCCGGTTTTTTCAACATTTGAATCATCAACATTTGCCGCATTAAACTTAAATGTTCCTGAAATAGTTTTTGTTTCAGCATTATATTCGGTAACTACAATTTCTCCGTTACCTTTATTCTTTCCTGTTGTAAACTCTTCTAATTGAGACGGAAGAATATTAGAATAGGATGCAGTCGCTACATCATTAATACCTAATGTATACGTTTTTTGAGATACGACCGGCAATCTTAAAATTACTTTTTCATAACCTAATGAGCCTTCCAGAACTAAACTACCATTTGTCAGTATAGTTGCCTTGTAACTTTGAGCCCTCCAAAAAACGTTATCCTTTAGACCCTGAAATGCAGGATTATTGAATTTTACATCTTCTGTACAAGATGCAAAAATCAAAATAGTAATCAGCAAGTAAATGTATTTTTTCATAAAACGATGAATTTGAGGCAAAAGTATCGCATTTGAGCTGAAATACTAAATTTCCAACTTGAAAAACAGCTAAAAAACAGCCAAAACTGACCTCAAATATATTTAATAAAATTTGGAATGCATAATTCATAAAAAAATTATATCTTTGCGCCCTTAATTAACAGAGGTCGAGTACCTCAAAATTTAATCATAAGATTATGTCAGTAAAAATTAGATTACAAAGACACGGTAAAAAACAAAAACCTTTTTACTGGGTTGTAGCTGCAGATGCACGCTCAAAAAGAGATGGTAAATATTTAGAGAAAATCGGTACTTACAATCCAAACACAAACCCTGCAACTATCGAATTAAACATTGATAGTGCTGTAAAATGGTTGCACAATGGTGCTCAACCTACTGATACAGCTAGAGCAATCCTTTCTTACAAAGGTGCTTTATTGAAACACCACCTTGATGGAGGTATTCGTAAAGGCGCTTTGACTCAAGAGCAAGCTGATGCTAAATTATCTGCTTGGTTAGATGCTAAAGCTGGAAAAGTTGATGCTAAAAAAGACGGTTTAACAAAAGCGCAAGCTGATGCTAAAGCTAAAGCTTTTAAAGCAGAACAAGAAGTTAACGCTAAACGTTTAGCTGCTGCAGCTCAGGCTGAAGCTGATGCTATCGCTGCTGCAACTCCTGCAGTTGAAGAAGAAGTTGCTGAAGTTGAATCAACTGAAGAAACTCCTGCTGCTGAAGAAAATAACGAAACAACTGAAGCATAATTATAATAAGCGAGAATGCGTAAAGAAGAATGTTTTTATTTAGGTAAAATCGCTAAAAAATTTAGTTTCAAAGGTGAAGTTCTGGCTTATTTAGACACGGACGAACCTGAGTTATACGAAAATCTGGAATCAGTGTTTATTGAATGCAATAAACACCTGGTTCCTTTTTTTATTGAAAAAAGTTCCTTGCACAAAAACGATTTCCTAAGAATTCGTTTTGAAGACATGAACACCGAAGAAGATGCAGATGCCATTATGGGTAATGCAATTTATCTTCCTTTGAATATGTTGCCAAAACTTACCGGCAACAAATTTTATTTCCATGAGGTTATTGGTTTCGAAATCGAAGATCAGCGCTTAGGTATTTTTGGAAAAATCGCTGCCGTTAATGATAGTACAGCACAGCCACTTTTTGAAGTTTTAAATGGTGAAGTAGAAATGCTGATCCCAATGATCGATCACTTCCTTGTAAAAATTGATCGCGAAAACAAAAAAGTAATTATGAACCTTCCGGAAGGATTGGTTGAGATGTACCTTTAGATAGATTTTCAGACTTCTTAGATTGTTGGATTTTTAGATTATATTTAATTTCTAAAAAATCTAATTGTTAACCTATAATCATGAATCCAAATGTTTCAGTTCAAGCAATTTTCTGTACAACAAGATAAAACTGCCATGAAAGTTGGCACAGATGGCGTTTTATTGGGCTCTTGGGCTCCAATTTATCATAATCCGTTTAGTATATTAGATATTGGTGCAGGAACCGGAATTATTGCTTTGATGCTTGCTCAGCGCACTCACGCGGAACAAATTGATGCGCTTGAAATCGATGAAGATGCATACGAACAAGCCGTTGATAATTTCGAAAACTCTCCCTGGAGCGATCGTTTATTTTGTTTTCATGCCGGTTTGGATGAATTTATCGAAGAGCCGGAAGATGAATACGATCTGATTGTTTCAAATCCTCCTTTTTATTCAGAAGATTATAAAACCGACAACGAACAACGTGATCTAGCCCGTTTTCAAGATGCCATGCCTTTTGAAGAACTAGTTGAAGCTGCCGATTTATTCCTTTCTGAAAACGGAATATTTGCCGTTATCCTTCCGTTCAAAGAAGAAGCAAACTTTATTTCTTTAGCCAAAGAATCAGAATTATATCCCGTAAAAATTACCAGAGTAAAAGGAACACCAACTTCAACAATAAAAAGAAGCTTATTGGCTTTTAGCCGAAATGAAAATCCGGAAATTGAAATCGATGAGCTAACAATCGAAATAGACAGGCATGTTTATACTCCTGAATATATTGATTTGACTAAAGATTTTTATCTGAAATTCTAAACCTGCTCAAAAATACTTTTGAACTGATATAAAATCCTTTCTATTAGTCGCAAATCTTCAGTTACGATTTCAGCACTTCCTTTCATTTCCTGCTGAAAAACAATTCGTTTTTTATAAGACGTCAGCAATCCGTTTGGAAGGGCAACATCTAATAATAAATTTCCATCTTTATCGGGAACCAGAGAAATGTTTCTGATCTTGCCTTTTAGCACACCAAACTCCCGATCAGGGAAATTTGCTAATCTGATATTGACTACTTGCCCTACTTTTATTTTACCGGAATTCAATGCCGGTGCTTTTACTTTTCCAACAAAACCATTTTTTGTATCCGGAATAATAGAAAAAACATTATCGCCCACATTTATCGTTTGATTTTCTGTCCAGACCTGCAAAAAAGTAACTACGCCACTTACGGAAGATTTTAGGGTATAAGCCATTTCCCAATCTTTTATTACTTTTTTAAGCTGATAAAAAGATTGGGCCATGTTCCTGCCTAAGTTAACTTCTTCTTTAGTACCGCTTATCTGCGAATTCCGACTTAATTTTGAATTATCAATCAAAGAGGACTTTAACTGTGAAATAGACGTCAAAAGGCTTTTATAACTCTTTTGAGCCTGGAGATAACCTAATTTTTTAGCTTCCATCTCCTGAGCCGAAATAATCCCTTTATTGAACAAGGTTTCAAAACGGGAAATTTCATTTTTCTGAAGCTGCAATTCGCTCTCGTTGATTACTTTTTGCTGCTGAAGAATCTCCAGCCTTTCTTTTATCTGAACTTTTTCAGAAACCTGTGCTCTGTTTTCGACTGCAAAAGGCTGCAGGTCTTTATTCAGCTGTTCGGCCTGATAATCTTTCTGGAAAACGGCAAAAGCGCTTTCAATTTCTCCCAGTTGTGTATTTTTTAGCAAGTCAAACGGAAATGCTTTTTCAGGATTATTGATATCATATTGATCAACGATCTTTTTCAGTAAAAAGACATCTTTATAATTGGCTGTATTTTCGATAATCGCCAGTGTACTGTTTTTTGCAACTATCGATTTGTCTTTTACCAGAATAGCTTCTATACGCCCTGAAGATTTAGAAACTATTTTTTCCGGCGGAATATTGGTGGTAATTACAATTTCAGTGTTTACAACGTCCGGATATTTAATAAACCAGGATACAAAAAACAACATAAAAATAATTACGAATATCAAAACAGTTCCCCAACGAATCATCCAGTGCGGTACTTTGGTGAGAATGTCCTGAACCTCTTCACTTCTTAGTTCGAATGTAGTGTCTTCTGCCATGATTTAATTTCCTAATTGTAACTGATTTTTAACCAACTCAAAATAATTTCCTTTTTGTTCTACCAAAGCTGCGTGATTTCCTATTTCGATGATTTTTCCTTTGTCTAAAACTACAATCTGATCTGCATTCATAACGGTGCTTAACCTGTGCGCAATAACAATTACCGTTTTATTCTTAAAGAAAACATCGAGTTTTTGCATAATTTCTTTTTCATTGTTAGCATCTAAAGCCGATGTAGCTTCATCAAAAAACAATATTTCAGGATTTTTATACACTGCTCTGGCAATTAACAAACGTTGTTTTTGCCCTGTACTCATCCCCACGCCTTCTGCACCAATTTTAGTGTTATAGCCCAATGGCAAACCACTGACATATTCTTTTATATTGGCAACATCTGCTGCATATACCAATCTTTCCTTATCCACTTTATCTACTCCAATAGCGATATTATTGGCAATGGTATCACTAAAAATAAACCCCTCTTGCATTACTGCCCCAATGTTGGACCGCCAGGCTTTTTGCGAAATATTTTTAAGCTGTGTGTTTCCTATAGTAACTTCTCCTTTTTCAGGTTCGTAAAATTTAAGAAGTAATTTCATTAAGGTCGTTTTTCCACTTCCGCTAACACCAACAATCGCAGTTACTTTATTGGCCGGGATTTTCAGGGTGAGATCATCCAAAACAGGAATATCAGATCCCAGATAACGATAGGAAAGATTCTTTATATCAATATCACAATCATACGGAACATCACTGGTCTGATGAACCTCTTGTTGTGTTTCATCTTCTTTCTCATGAATTTCAGACAATCTGGCCAATGATATTTTAGCATCCTGAAGTTCTCTCACAAATTCTATAAGCTGAGTGATTGGCCCGTTTAAACTTCCTACGATCGAACTTATCGCCAGCATCATCCCCAACGTTATAGAACCATCAATTACCAATTTTGCAGAAAGAAATATAATGAAGATATTTTTCAATTCATTGATTACTGAGGAACCAATCGTTTGTGTCTGTTCTAAAACCAACCCTTTTATAGAAACCCGAAACAATCTTGCCTGAACATATTCCCACCCCCAACGTTTTTGTTTTTCGGCATTGTGAAGCTTGATTTCCTGCATTCCGTTAATGAGCTCCATGACTTTGCTTTGCTCTTGCGAAACTTCTGCAAAACGTTTGTAATCCAGAACTTCTCTTCGTTTTAAGAATAGCGTAATCCATCCAAAATAAAGTATACTTCCTGCAAAAAACACAAAAAATATCTGAAGATTAAAATAAGCCAAAACACCTCCCATAACGAACATGTTGATTACAGAAAACAAAACGTTTAACGAGGATGTAGTCAGTATTTTTTCGATTCTGCGATGATCGTTGATACGCTGCATAATGTCTCCTGTCATTCGCACATCAAAAAATGAAATAGGCAGGTTCATTAATTTAATGAAGAAATCTGAAATCAGCGAAATATTGATTCTGGTAGAAAGATGGAGCAAGATCCAGCTCCTGATAAGTTCTAATCCTGTTCTCCCGGCAAAAAGGAACAGTTGCGCAAAAAGAATGAGATAGATAAAATGAATGTTCTGATTCTGAATCCCAACATCGACAATACTTTGAGTTAAAAAAGGAAAAATTAACTGTATTAAACTACTCGCCAATAAACCTATGCTCAATTGAATTAAAAATAATTTATATCGCAATACATACTGCGACAATAATCTAAATCCTAATCCTTTATTTTCCTCTTTATCAAATTCTGACTGAAAAAACTTTGGTGAAGCTTCAATCAGCAACGCAATACCTTCCTGAGTTGAATCATCTGCATTGTTTCCTATCCAAAATTTAAGAAAATCATGTTTGTTATATTCAATTAAACCAAAAGCCGGATCAGAAATATAATAGGTATTTTTTTTTATTTTATAAAGTACTACATAATGGTTTTTATTCCAGTGTAAAATACAGGGTAATGGCGCTTCTTCTAATCGTTCTAAGTTTAATTTTACCCCCAGAGTTCTAAACCCAACTTTTTCTGCCGCATCACTCAAAAAAAGCAAATTACTTCCTTCACGAGTGGTTTCACTTGCGTCGCGGAGTTCCTGAATATTAATTGTTTTTCCGTAGTGCTTTGCGATTATTTTTAAGCATGTAGGACCGCAATCTTTATGATCTGCTTGTTTATAATGGGTAAATTTTTTCAAATTTAATGTATGAATTAAATCATTATCAAAATATAATATTCTTATCGTGTATCTTACAAAAATATGATATTTACTTACTATTAAGTTAATTATTTTCGATTTCTACAACGATTTTAGGTAATACGCTTTAAACTGGTGAATTAGCTTTACCAAGATACCTCAAAATGAGGTTTCACAAAAAAAAATAAACTTAGGGAATATATTTTAAAGAATACCTGAAAACAATTATCCCCTGCAATAAAAGCCTCAAAAGAAACTCTATCTCTTAAGAAACAAAAAAAAACAGAGAAGATATTCATCTTCTCTGTTTAGGTATTTAAAAACATATTTATTAGAAATACAATTTCTGTAGGACATGGCACTGGCTAACCCTAACCAAATAAAAATCAAACCAGTGGCCAATTTTCCTAAAGAATCCCAACACCAATCATCAATGTGGGGAAAATTGCTCAATGTTCCACGATCGAGCGCCTACAAATTAAAAAAAACATGACTAAATTCTAAAAAAGGCTGTACTGTATTTCTCTTAAAACGTTAAAAATTAACAACAAAGACGGTTTGTATCACAAATACCTGGCAACGTATTTACGGGACAAGTTCCGCCTGCGGATATCAAAACACATCCAGCTTCAATTGCATAAATCCAACATTCAGGAATTCCTCCTTTTATTGTTTTTTGCTCATTTTTGCTGATATGCTGAGCACTCTCTAAATTCAAAATTTTCTTTAACATCTTATAAGATATTGCAATTCAAGATTCAACTATTTTATAGCTATCTGCATCTAATTTTAACACGGAGCCATTAATATTGAACATTGATTGGATCCAATATATGCCGGTCTTAAATTATACGGATAGGCCAAACATTGAGCTTCTGTGGCACGGAATACAACAAACTCATTACACTGACCATCTGGCGGAATACTTCCTCCGTTTATACTTTTTTGCTCAGGTATACCCAACGCTTCAGCTCCGGGTAAGTTTAAAATGTTTTTTATCATAATTTCATGATTTGTTTGTGAGTTATACTTCAATCATTTACAGACATTTGAAGCTGTATGTCTCCATTACGCAAAAATATTTTTAGTAAGCACTATGCGGTCTTTTTTTCAAGAATCTCAATTTCTTCAACAAAATCATTTAAAAAATATTTCAATTCACTGAGTTCATATTCATTTGGAAAAACTCTTTCATTTACAATTTTAACGGGTGTATAATTAAAATTATTCTTAGAGCACCACTCATATTGTTTTTGTATTTCCTGGGTGATCATCATACTAACGGAATCAACATTCCATTTTTTCAACCATTTTTTAAGACCTATTTTTTTAATATGCCAGTCTGATATCGCTTCAACCGTTTTTCCTGGAGTTACTCTATTTATTGTCAAAAGTCTTTCTACAACAGATTTATATGGATTCTCTGCATTTTCGGGATTAATATTGAACAAAATATTTAGAAAAATTTTGTCCGGAAATCTTAAAACCAAATCAAACGCTTCCTGAAATGTTTTATGACAATGCTCACAACTTGGACTTATAATAATAGAAAGCTTAACTGCAGCATTTCTGTTTCCAAAAGTCAGACCTCTCAGATCCTCAAATCCACTAGTGTAAGAAACTTTTTTTGATAAGAAATTTAATAATGAATAATTTCTTTTAAACTTTTTCATCTCTTTAAGTAAATTCTCAGTACCCAGAATATTTTTTATCACTGTTTTTAATCCCAGCCACATAGGAATAAGAAGCGCTACAGAGAATAAAAACGGAAACACATCATAAAAACTGAAGCTTAACGTAAACAAATCTGAAGCAAACCATATAACACTTTGTATAAAAATTAAAGCTGAAACGGCCAGACACATTACGCACCATTTTTGAATTTCAAATTTTTGAATCCATATAGAGGATACAATTACCGGTATCGCCAATAAACTTAAAAAACCAACGAAAATTGCCGATTGTAAAGGCTGAACTAAAATGGCTATTACACTTGAACCAAAGAAAATAAGGGGCAAATCTGAAAAACTAAGCCATTTATTATTAATTCCTTCTTTAAAACTAATCACAGAATTACAAGACGAATCTGTACTCAGGTTACAAAACTTTGAAATAATGCTATTTTTAAAACCTAATTTTTCCTGAACTATAAAAACACTCACTATAAATCCTAAAACGGATGTTGTTAAAAAAACAAGACTAAAAAGATTATAGACGTTATAGAAAACAGACAAACCAACCAAAAGCAAAAGAGGCAGAAAATATTTTAGCCAACTAAATTCAATTTTTAAATTTTCTCTGGCAATAACATTATTTGGTTCTATTGCAACTATTACTCCATTCCAGTCTAAAAGAAACTTCTCATACGATAATTTTAAACTTCCTTTTTTGATTGTATTAATACGTACAAAATCTTTAGCCTTTTCTACCAATATAAGTTCGTCTTTGAAATAGGCTAAAAAATTGGATGGCAAATCTACTATCTGTTCTTTCGAAACTCTTACTGCAGCATTCTCTACAGACAATAAATCCAAAGAGTCTGTTATCGCAAATAAACTAGGATAATTTGGATGAGAAAGAAACAAATCCTTAAACTCATTTTTGATTTCCGAGTATCTATTTATTTGTAGAAATTTTTGGACAAGTTTTAACATCTTTTCGAATCTTTAAAATCATAATTACACTGCAAATATTATTGTTTTTACCGAGAAAAAAACGTCGCGCACACACATTTTATCAATTATACTACATACAATTTATAAATTATATCAGTCTGAATAAAACACACAATTACCTGTATTACAGCTTTTTATGCTTGTAATTTTTCATCAAAAACCCTCAAAACCCTATTCTCGACTAAGGGTTTTGCTTTTTGTCTAGTTTTGATAAATCATTAACCCTAACACATAAAAACATGACAAATCAATCATTAAGATTTGAAGATTTTCAAATCGAAAAATTATCTAAAAATCAACAAAAAACAGTTCAGGGAGGAGAAAACAATGACTCAATTGACCCAAGCAAAGGAACTGGAAAAGGAAGTAATTAATACTAAAATCAATAATACTAAAACATACAATTTATGAAAAATTATAAAGCAACATTCGAAGAATTTGAAGCAAAAAAAATGTCTAAAAATGAACAAAAAACTATCCATGGTGGAGGTGGAGACGATCCTATCGATCCAAGTAAAGGAACTGGTAAAGGAAGTAATTAATCATAAAAACAATAAATCATGACAACTAAAAAACTAACATTCGAAGATTTTCAAATCGAAAAATTATCTAAAAATCAACAAAAAACAGTTCAGGGAGGAGATGACATCGATCCAAGTAAAGGAACTGGTAAAGGAAGTAATTAAATAATAAAAACAATAAATCATGACAACTAAAAAACTAACATTCGAAGATTTTCAAATCGAAAAATTATCTAAAAATCAACAAAAAACAGTTCAGGGAGGAGATGACATCGATCCAAGTAAAGGAACTGGTAAAGGAAGTAATTAATCAATAACACACAAAGACATGAAAAATAATAAATTGAATTTTGAAGATTTTCAAATCGA